>JADLEV010000023.1 GCA_020845935.1 Gammaproteobacteria bacterium | reverse complement strand
TCGGTTACGATCCGGCGGGCCGGCTGCATGAAGTCAGCGCCGCCGGCGCGACGACCAGGTTCCTCTACGATGGCAACGACGTGATCGCGGAATACAACGCCGCCGGCATCGTGCAACGACGCTACGTACACGGCCCCGGCACCGATGAACCGCTCGTCTGGTACGAAGGCTCGGGCACCGGGGACCGGCGCTATCTCTTGAGCGACGAGCGCGGCTCCATCATCGGCGTCACCGACGGCAGCGGCACCGTTACCCAGGTCAACAAATACGACGCCTACGGCGTCCCGAACCCCGGCAACCAGGGCCGCTTCCAGTACACCGGCCAACTGTGGCTCCCCGAAGTCGGGCTCTATCACTACAAAGCCCGCATCTATCACCCGAGGCTCGGAAGGTTCCTGCAAACCGATCCAAACGGAGCGCAAGGCGGCATGACTTCAAAAAGTGTGCCCAAGATTGTGCCCATGTCCGGCACCGGCTTTTCGCCAATCAAGCAACGGCGCGGCTTCGCGCCGAGTCACTAGCTTCTGCATCGGGCTCGATCGCGCCTGTACGGGGAGCCGTCGGCGCGCAGCTGTTGCCAGATTTTAAGACACCACCACCGCACGACGACCAAGCCTGAGACCCGGCGGGCGCAGTTGGCCACAGGCGATGGCTGCAAGCGTTTCGACGACGAGTACACGTTCGGCCTGTTGCACCCGCGTTGCGAGCGAGTCGACCGTGTCGCCTGGCAGGACCGGCACACGGCATTGCTTTATCACGGCGCCGGTATCGTAGTCGCCGCTGACGAAATGCACCGTCGCCCCGGTTTCATGCTCGGCGGCGGCAAGCACGGCTGCATGCACGTTCTTGCCATGGAAACCCAGCCCGCCGTGTTTCGGCAGTAACGAAGGATGCGTATTCAGCAGTGCGCCGGCGAAGGTTGCCAGCGTAATGGGCCCCAGGCGTTTCAGATAACCTGCCAGAAACACCAGCTCCGCCCCGGCGTCGATCAGGGTTTTCGATATCGCCAAATCAAGCGCAGCAGGATCGGGATGCGTGGAGCCGGACAGATGGCTCGATGGGATCCCGGCAAGCGCAGCGCGGCGCAACGCTCCGGCATCACGGTTATTGCAGATGACCATGACGACTTGCGCGTCAAGGTGGCCGTCGGCACAGGCATCGATGATCGCCTGCAGCGTGGTGCCTTCATGCGACGCGAGAACGGCGATATTCATGACGCTACCCTTGGCTTGAAATATGCGGCGGTATCACTTGGAAACCAGCGACTGATTATCTCCGTTGCGCATCGTTCCGCTTCGCGCAACGGGTGTGGCGGAGGGCGCAGGGGGCTCCCGGATCGCCATGCCGCAAAGGTCACCATCGATCCAGTGGCGACCAACTCTTCTGTGGCGCGGAGCATGCGTCCAGCCGGCCGCCTTCCTGGCACGTCAAGCAAGCCGACGGCGGCCCCGGAACTCAAGGCCTCGAACACCATCGACACGCTGTCACGCGTCACCCAGACCGCATCGCACCGGTCGTACTGCTGGTCGAGCCAGCCCGGCGCCGAACCGCGATGAGAAACGAACGTGGCATGGGCACGGGCCAACCGTTCCAAGGCCCGAGAGGTGCTGTCAGGCGTGCGGCGTGAATCGGCGATAGTGAACGCTCGCTTTTGATCGTCTTCCAGGATGGCATGGACTTGGTGCAGCAGCGCCGTTTCATCCCAAGAGAAATGACGAGAAGGGCCACCGACGAGTATCAGGCCAGCGTTTTCGCGCGGAATCGCGCTGGCCGGCCTTGGGCGGGCCAGCGCGCCGGTCGTAACCATCACATGCTGTGACGGTGGCACGTTATCGTGTCGCGGCACGAGGCACAGATCAAACCAAGTCAACGGCAGCCCCGGGCGCATCAACACGACCAGACGACCGCCGCGCGCGCGCCGCGCGGCGAGGCCGGACCAATGCGTACGACGCCCCGCGACGATCAGCAAATCCGGCGTCGGCAAGGCAGCAAATGGTGCCGTGCGCGCGCCGGCGAATTGCCGCAAGACCTGCCATGGTCCAAGGAGCGGGACTGCATGAGGATCGAGAGGGCGCACGAGCGCCAAGGCATCGATCAGCGCGGACACCTGCCGTTCGTGTCCGGCCGTGCCGTCCGGGAAATGCCAGACCGTCAAACGGCTGTCAGCCACTCCGAATGCTCTTTGCGGCGACCATGAACCTGATCGAGATACATCTTCTGCAAACGCTGCGTCACCGGCCCAGGCTTGCCGCTGCCGATGGTGCGGCCGTCGAGCTCGCGGATCGGAGTCACCTCGGCGGCGGTTCCGGTAAAGAAGGCTTCATCCGCGATGTAGACCTCGTCGCGCGTAATCGGACGTTCTGTGACTTCGATGCCGGCTTCGCGGGCCAGCGTAAGGATCGTCTCGCGAGTAATTCCTTCGAGGATCGAGGTGGTCGCCGGCGTGGCGAGCTTGCCGTTGCGCACGAGAAAAAAGTTCTCGCCACTGCCTTCGGCGACCAGGCCGTGCACATCGAGCAGCAAGGCTTCGTCATACCCCTGGCGGCTTGCTTCGTGCAACGCGAGAATCGAGTTGATGTAGGCGCCGCACACCTTGGCCTTGCACATATTGCTGTTGACATGATGGCGACCGAACGAAGATGTCTTCACGCGGATGCCGTTGTTCAACCCATCGGCACCAAGGTAGGCGCCCCAGAACCACGCGGCCACCGCGACGTGCACGGACAGCCCGGTCGCATGCAGCCCCATACCCTCCGAGCCAAAGAATGCGATCGGCCGCAGATAGGCGCTGTCAAGATTGTTCTTGCGCACGGCCTCACGGCAGGCCTCGCCCAACGTGACACGGTCGTAAGGCAGGTCCATCTGCAGGATATGCGCCGAGCGGAACAGCCGCTCGATGTGTTCGTCGAGCCGGAAGATCGCCGGGCCCTGGTCGGTTTTGTAGGCACGGATCCCTTCGAAGACACCGACGCCGTAGTGCAACGAGTGCGTCAGCACGTGCACTGTGGCGCCGCGCCACGGCACGAACGCCCCATCAAACCAGATGTAACCGTCTCGATCCGAAAAGCTCATCATCTCATTCCTTCTCATGCTGCTTAGGGAAGCACCGCAACAGGCAGGGCTCCCGCACCGGGCAGGGTGTGCTCACGCCTCAGACACGTGCGTGCTGGACGCGCGGAGGCTGGTATGGACCTTTCCCGGACCAGCCATGCCGAACGGGTCCGCGATGGCCCAGCCTGTTTAGCTGAACAACTGGCGCCACCAGGTCTTCACCTGCCGTCGGTGTTCAGGGTAACTGTCGCTGGATACCACGGCCGGCTGTTCAAGGAGCGCCAGGCGGTGTACTTCGGCACGATACGCGAAATACGCGTCATGCAGTTGCCGGCACATTGGAACTGGCCACAACCCGTGGCGTTCCAGCAGCTCCAGCAGCCGGAGATTGTCTGTGTACTCGACCAGCCGGGGCTGCACGTGGGCCCAACGCAGGATGCCGTATTGCACCATAAATTCGATATCGGTAATACCGCCCAGCCCTTGCTTAAGATCGAACATGCCAGAGTCATCGAGCTCGGCGCGCATCCGATCACGCATCGATACGATTTGTGCGGCGAGGTCGACTGGATCGCGTTGCAGGCACAGCGTTTCGGCACGGACCCTTTCGAATGTCCGGCAGAGTTCCGCCTCTCCGGCAATGCACCGCGCCCGGATCAGCGCCTGGTGTTCCCAGGTCCAGGCGGCATGGCGCTGATACTCGGCGAACGCCTCGACGCTCGGCGCCACGAGGCCGGAGTCGCCGTCGGGTCGCAGGCGCAGATCGACGACGTAGGCGACGCCGGCCGATGTCGGCGTCGCCAGCAGGTGGATGAGGCGTTGCGCAAGACGCCGGAAGAATACGGCGTTGTCCAACACCTTCGGTCCGGAGGTCTGTTGTTGTTCACCGCGGCTGTCGTGAATGAAAACCAGGTCGAGATCCGAGCTGTAACTGAGCTCGAGCCCGCCAAGCTTGCCATAGCCGAGGATGGCGAAATGTGCCGTGCGTTTCATTCCCTGATCGACGCATTGCGGTTCGCCGTGCCGCGCGGTGAGATCGTGCAACGCCAGCCGCAATGCGGCGCGAATGCTGGTTTCAGCAATGTAGGTCAGACGGTTGCTTACCTCGGCGATCGGAAAGCGATCAAGGATGTCGCTCGCGGCGACCCGCAGCATCTGTTGCTGGCGGAAGTTGCGCAGCGTGTCCATGTTTTCCTCGAGATCGTCGGCGCTGTGTCGGGCCAGCAGGCGATCAAGCTCGACGGGCAGCTCCTGCTCGGTCAGCGGCGAATACAACGTGCGCGCGTCGAGCAGCTCGTCCAGCAACAGCGGATGACGTGCGATCTGATTCGCGATCCACGGGCTGGCGGTGAACAGTTCGACCAGCCGGTGGAGCGCCTGCGGATGTTCCGCGAGCAACGCCAGGGAGACGCTGCGCTGTGCGATCGCCAGCAGCAGCGTGTTGATGCGCACCAGCGTTGCGGCCGGCGTGGTACACATCCCGAGCTCGCGCAGCAACACCGGCATCAACGCATCGAGTCGGCCGAGCCCGTCTCGGCTCAACCGGGACAGCACCGGTGCGGCGCGCAATTGCAGCAACAACGCGATGACGGGTGCTGGATCCTGGTAGCCGTGCGCGCGCAACCGATCCACCGCTTCGGCCGCGGCTGGATCGCTCCAAACACCCGCCAACGGTTGCTCGGGCGCGTCGGAACCCGTGGTGCCGTGCAGCAGCGAATCAAACAGCCGCTGCACGGCGTCGCGATGGTGATCGAGCGTATCGAGGAATGCCGGCCAGTCCGGAAACCCCATCGCGAAGGCCAGGCGCGTCTGGTCCAAAGCCGAGTCCGGCAGGCGCTGCGTCTGTCGGTCGTACATTTCCTGAAGCCGATGTTCGGTATCACGCAGAAATTTATAGGCGTCGCTTAACCGGTCGCTTTCCGCCGCCTGCAGCACCCGAGCTTCGGTCAGCCGGTTCAGCGTGGCGAGCAGAGGGCGTACCCGCAAACGCGGTTCGCGCCCGCCGCGGATGAGCTGAAAGGTCTGGGCGATGAATTCAATCTCGCGGATGCCCCCGGGGCCGCGTTTGATGTCTGCGGCGAGATCTTGCTGGCGAACTTCGCGATCGATCAACGACTTCATGTCGCGCACCGCGGCAAAAGCGCCGAAGTCGAGGTAGCGGCGATAGACGAAGGGCCGACACAACGCCCGTAACGCCGCGGTGTCGTGGTCCGAGCCGGTCAGCGCGCGGCCCTTGATCAGCGCATAACGTTCCCAGTCGCGGCCGTGCACGACGAGATATTGCTCCAGCGCGCTGAAGCTGACGCTCGGGGCCCCGCTGTCGCCAAAGGGCCGCAGGCGTGTATCGACGCGAAAGACGAAACCGTCCTCGGTGACGTCGTTGAGCAGCGCAATGACCCGGCGGCTGCACCGGTCGAAGAACTCCTGGTTGGAGATCTCTTTGCGTCCGTCGGTCATGCCGGACGAGTGGTAGAGGAAGATCAGATCGACGTCCGACGAGAAGTTGAGTTCGCGCCCCCCCAGCTTGCCCATGGCCAACACGATCAGGTGCTGCTCGCCACCGGACGCATCCCGTGGGGTGCCGAACCGGGTGTGGAGATCGCGTTCGGCCCAGACCGACGCTTGGCGGATGCAGGCATCGGCAAATGTGGAGAGATCCGTCACCGTATCCCGCAACGTTGCCCGCCGGGTCAAATCACGCCACGCGATCCGCACCAGTTCCCGATAACGGAGCCGGCGTAGTGCCGCGGCAGCGTGTTCCAGCGGACTGCCTGGCAGTGCGGCAGCGGCGATTTGGTCGGCGATGGCTGTGGGGTCGGCACCGCGGTCCAGGTCGCCGGAGGTGAGCAAATCCAGAAATGAGTCCGGACGCGTAATCGCATATTCGGCGACGAACGGGCTCATCGCGAATACCCGGGCCAGTTCGGTCAGCGTCGCTGGCGGCAATGACGCCGAGGTCGTGCCGCAGGCAGAACGAAAACGCTGCCAGGCGATGGCGACCGATTCGGCCAGGGCCGGTGGGAGATCAGCGCCGGGAAGGCTTTGTGGGAGCATCACACGGGTTTCGAAAGCAACCAGCTTTTGGCGGCGGGTCGCCTTGAACGCCGCCCAGGCCGGCGAAAGGCCGACCCGTGCTGCCATTGATGCCGCTGCCGCCGTGGCAAACGGTAAAATCAGCGCTCAAGATGCGCATCGGAGCATAGGGCTTTGCATGGCAGGATTTAAAATGATAACCGGGCAAGGACCAATCAGCGAGGCTCGGCGGTGACGGCAGGGCAGACCGCGATACTGGTACTGACCACCTGTCCCGACAGCGTGAGCGCCGAGCGGCTCGCAGGGGATCTGGTAACGCGGAAGCTGGCAGCCTGTGTCACGCAGCTTGCTGGAGCACGCTCGATCTACCGCTGGCAGGGTAGGCTCGAAAAGGCAGATGAGGTAGTATTATTAATCAAATCTACGCAGATCTGTTTCGACGCGCTCGCCGCTGCAATCAAGGCGGGCCATCCTTATGAACTCCCTGAAATCATCGCTGTCCGTGTGGATAACGGCTTGCCGGAGTATTTATCGTGGATAACAGAAAACACCCATCCGTGAATCTTGGGCTGTTGGCGCTGCTGTGGGGGCTGCTGGCGTGGCCGCTCGCCGCCACGGCGCAACTGGGACAAACCATCGATGAGGGCGAAGCTTCGGCGACGGAATCCGTTCTAGCCGAAGGCGAGAAGGAGTTCCTGCTACCTGACCAGGCCTTCGTCATGCGCGGCACTCAAGACGCCGAAGGTCGGTTGCAACTCTCCTGGGAGATTGCGGACGGCTACTACATGTACCGCGCCAAGATCGAGTTCCGCAGCTCGGTCGAAGGGGTCGGTTTCGGCGCTGTCGACTTCCCGGAAGCCGTCATGAAGCACGACGAGTATTTCGGCGAGATGGCCATCTTCAAGCATCAGCTGGAAATCGACGTGCCGGTGGCGCGGACCGGTGCCGATGTGCCCGATGCGGTCGAAGTGACCGTGACCTACCAGGGGTGCGCCGATGGGGGTATCTGCTATCCGCCGATGCGGAAAAAGGTGCCGTTCGATTTCGGCAAATTGAGTCCGGCGGCGGCCGCAGCAGCAGCAACGGCGGTAGCTAACAATGCCATTGCGGCCCCGGCCGCAGCGGATGAGGAGGTTGAGCTTAACGAAGCAGACAAGATCGCCGGGATGCTCAAAGGAAATAGTGCCTGGCAGGCATTGCTCACCTTCTACGGTTTTGGCCTGTTACTGTCGCTGACGCCTTGCGTCTTCCCGATGATCCCGATCCTGTCGGGCATCATCGCCGGCCAGGGCACAAAGCTGAGCACCAGCGGCGCTCTTTTCCTGTCCGCGGTTTATGTCGTTTCGATGGCCGTTGCCTATGCGATAGCCGGAGTCATCGCCGGGCTGTTTGGTCACAATCTGCAGGCCAGTTTCCAGCATCCGGTGGCGTTGATCACTTTCTCCGCCGTGTTCGTCGCCCTCGCGCTGTCGATGTTTGGTTTGTACAAGCTGCAACTGCCCGCCGCGATCACCAACCGGCTGGAATCGGTGAGTCGAGGACGTCAGGGCGGGTCGGCGTTTGGTGTGGCGATCATGGGCTTCATCTCGGCGATCATCGTCGGCCCCTGCGTCGCGCCGCCGCTTGCGGGCGCATTGATGTACATCGGCAAGGAAGGCGATCCGCTGCTCGGTGGCGGCGCGCTGTTCATGCTGGGCATGGGCATGGGGACGCCCCTGCTTGCGGTCGGTACTTCGGCCGGCTCGCTGCTGCCGCGCGCCGGGATGTGGATGGTCAAGGTTCAGTATGTCTTTGGCGTGATGATGCTCGGAGTCGCAGTCTGGTTCCTGTCGCGCATCATCCCGCCGGCGGCAACACTGGCGCTCTGGGGTCTGCTGCTTCTCGGCACCTCGATTTACCTTGGCGCTTTCGATTCGCTGGCGGCAGAAGCCTCCGGCTGGGTAAGGCTGCTCAAGGGCCTTGGGCTTGCGATGGCGTGCTATGGCACGGTGCTGATCATTGGCGCCGCGGCAGGTGGCGAGAGTGTCCTGCAGCCGCTCAAGTCCTTTGCCGGAGGCGGCGTCGGCGGCGCCGCGACCGCCGCAGCGAAGCCGACGTTCATCCGTGTAGCCACCGTTGCGGAGCTGGACGGTCAGCTTGCCTCCGCGAAGGCTGCTGGCAAGACGGCGATGCTCGACTTTTATGCCGACTGGTGTGTCGAGTGCAAGGAGATGGAGCACAAGACGTTCAGCAAGCCGGCCGTGCTCGCCGAGTTCGACAAGATGGTCGTGCTGCAGGCGGACGTGACCAAGAACGACGACGCCGATCAGGCGCTGCTCAAGAAGTACGAACTGATCGGCCCCCCCGCGATCCTGTTCTATGACATCAGTGGCAAGGAGCGCCGCGAACTGCGTGTCGTCGGCTTCGCCGATGAGCAGAAGTTCCTCGCGCGGCTGACCAAGCTGCAAGCCCCTTGAGGCCGCTCCGCCTCGCTTTGATCGGTGTTGCCGCCGGTCTGGCGGCGGCGTGGGCCGGTTATCGCGCCTTTGACCTGGTCTCGCCGAAGCCAAACCCGCTGGTGTCCGACGCGAGCGAACCGGCGGTCGATCCGGCAACGCTCCAGTTCGACACGCTCGCCGGTGATCGGCGCGCCATCACCGACTGGACGGCGAATTACCTCGTCGTCAACTTCTGGGGTACCTGGTGTGCGCCATGCATGCGTGAGGTTCCGGTATTTATCCGTTTGCAGGAACGGCTGCAGGATCGGGGTGTGCAGTTTCTCGGCGTCGCGATCGATGACCGGGAGGCAGTACAGAAATACCTCACCACGGTCGCGATCAATTATCCGGTGCTGCTGGGAGAACAGCAGGCCTTGCAGTTGAATCGCCAGCTTGGCAACGATCATGGGGCACTGCCGTTCACCGTCGTCCTGGATGAGAACCGCGACGTGATCCACCGGCAACTGGGGGAATGGCATGAAGCCGACGCGGAGCGCTTCTTGTTGGGTCTTGGCTCCGGAATCCAGCGTTAACTCGCGAGTAAAATACGCGATCCTGTGAGGATCGTCGCCGATCTTCTGCTAGACTCCGCGGCCACCGACAACGACCGATCGAAGGGGAGCACGGCGTTGGCAAAGCTGTTGATGCTCAATGGGCCGAACCTGAATCTGCTCGGGCAGCGAGAACCGACGCTCTATGGCCGGGAAACGCTGGTAGCGATTGAAACCCGGCTCGTGGCACAGGCAAAAGCTGGAGGCCATGAGCTAGTTTGTGCGCAGAGCAACGCCGAGCATGTGCTGCTCGAGCGGATCCATGCCGCACCGCGGGATCAGGTTCGCTGCATCATCATCAACGCCGGCGCCTGGACCCACACGAGCATCGCGTTGCGTGATGCGCTCCTGGGTGTCGCCATCCCATTCGTCGAAGTACACCTGTCGAACATCCATGCGCGCGAGGAATTCCGGCATCGCAGTTTGCTTGCTGATCGGGCGGTGGGAGTGATCTGTGGATTTGGCCCGCTGGGCTACGAATTCGCTTTACGCGCGGCGATGGCCGAGGCCGATCGCGCGTCGCCATAACCGGGGCTGGAAGATGGACATACGAAAGGTCAAGAAGCTGATAGATCTGCTCGAGCAGACGGACGTCGCGGAACTCGAAATCCGCGAAGGCGAGGAATCGGTTCGCATCAGCCGTTATTCGAATGCCACGGTGGCAGCAACACGGCTGGCGCCCCCGCTGGCGACCGCGGCACCGTCACCCAGGGTGTTGCCCGAAGAACCGGAACGCGAAGCCGTGCCGGAAGGGCATATCGTCAGGGCGCCGATGGTCGGTACTTTCTATCGAGCGGCGTCACCGCAGACGCCGAACTTCGTCGAGGTCGGTCAGGCGGTAGTGCAAGGGCAGACGCTGTGCATCCTGGAAGCGATGAAGATCATGAACCAGATCGAAGCGGACATCAGCGGTATCGTCGCCGGGATCCTGGTCGAGAACGGTCAGCCGGTCGAATTCGGCCAACCCCTGTTCATCATCAAGTAGCGCCGACACCGGGGTTTCCCCATGCTCGATAAAGTCGTCATCGCGAATCGCGGCGAGATCGCATTGCGCATCCTGCGCGCCTGCCGCGAGTTCGGCATCAAGACGGTGGCGGTGCATTCAACCGCCGATCGCGAGCTGATGCATGTCCGGCTCGCCGACGAATCGGTCTGCATCGGCCCGCCACAGGCCCGCGACAGTTACCTCAACATTCCGGCCATCATCAGTGCCGCCGAGGTCACCAACGCGGTCGCGATCCATCCCGGCTACGGTTTCCTGTCCGAGAACGCCGATTTCGCCGAGCAGGTCGAGCGCAGCGGTTTCATCTTCATCGGCCCGAAACCGGAAACCGTTCGTTTGCTTGGTGACAAGGTCGCGGCAAAGGCTGCAATGCGCCGTTGTGGCGTTCCCTGCGTGCCCGGCTCGGAAGGCGCGATCGGCGAGGACTTCGACACCATTGCGAAACTCGCTCGCACCATCGGCTACCCGGTCATCATCAAGGCGGCGGCGGGCGGCGGCGGGCGCGGCATGCGCGTCGTCAATACCGAGGCCTCCCTGCACAGCGCCGTCGCGATCACGCGCGCCGAGGCGGAAGCGGCCTTCGGCGACGGTTCGCTCTATCTGGAAAAGTATCTCGAGCGGCCGCGCCATATCGAGGTCCAGGTACTCGCCGACAACCACGGCAATGTGATTCATCTCGGCGAACGCGACTGCTCGGTACAACGCCGTCACCAGAAGGTCATCGAGGAGGCGCCGGCGCCCGGCATCGATGCCGAAACACGCGCCCGGCTCGGCGGCATGTGCGTCAAGGCCTGTCAGGACATCGGCTACCGCGGTGCCGGCACGTTCGAGTTCCTGTATCAGGACGGCCAGTTCTATTTCATCGAGGTCAACACCCGGATCCAGGTCGAGCATCCGGTCACCGAGATGATCACCGGCGTCGATATCGTCGCGCAGCAATTGGCAATCGCCGCTGGCGAACCGCTCGCTTACCGCCAGGACGAAGTCACGATCAAGGGGCACGCCATCGAGTGCCGGATCAATGCCGAGCATCCCCGGACGTTTCTGCCCTCGCCTGGCCGCATAAAGATGTTCCATCTTCCCGGCGGGCCGGGCGTGCGGATCGATACCCACGTTTACAGCGGTTACACGGTACCGCCTTATTACGACTCGATGATCGCCAAGCTGATCGTCTCCGGTGCGACGCGCGTTCGCGCACTGCGGCGGCTCGAAAACGCCTTGTCCGAGATGGTCGTCGAAGGCATCACGACCAATCAGGCGCTGCACCTCGATCTCCTTGGTGATGGCGACTTTCATCGAGGCGGCGTCGACATCCACTATCTGGAACGCAAGATCGGCATCGACTGAGGCGCCTCGCCTCAGCTCGGGGATCATTACCAGCCACGTGCAGCCGGCCAGCATGACCGCTCAGTGGATTCAACTCGTCATCCCCGACCTCGGCGAACAGGCGGCGGAGCGCTGGACCGGGAGGCTGGAAGCCGCCGGCGCGATGGCGGTGACCCTGCTGCCGCGCGATGCCCGGTTCGATGAACCGGGCGTGATGCCAGCGCAAGGCGGCACGAGCGATCTCTGCGCCTTGTTCGATGCCGAGCCGCGGCAACTCATCACCCGGCTGCGTACGGCGTACCCGGATCTGCCGCCCCACCGTTGTTCGTGTCTCGCCGATCGCGACTGGACTGAAGTCTGGCGGGAGCACTTCGTGCCACGCTGCTTCGCCGATCGCCTTTGGGTCTGCCCGATCGATACGCCGCTCGACCCGGGCGGCTTGCCGGTCGTGCGACTCGATCCTGGCGCGGCGTTCGGTACGGGCCGCCACGAAACCACGGCACTGTGTCTTACCGAGCTGTGCCGGACGATCAAACCGGCGACCCGGATTCTGATCGATTACGGCTGCGGTTCGGGTATTCTCGCGATCGCTGCGGCCAAACTCGGCGTACCGACGATCCGCGCGGTCGACATCGATGCGACGGCGCTCGAAGTGGCACGCGACAACATAGAGCGTAACGAAGTCGCCGCCGGAATCGAGGTATCGACGCCGGATGAATTACGCGACGGCTCTGCGGACCTGTTGGTCGGCAATATCCTGTTGCAGCCGCTGCTGGAGCTCGCGCCACGGTTCGCCATGTTGCTGCGACCGGGCGGCACCATCATCCTGTCCGGTTTGTTGCAGGACCAGACCGAGGAATGCCTCACGGCCTATCGGTCGATGTTTGCTATGCTGCCACCGCGGATCGATGGCGACTGGGCGCTGTTGATTGGGACGCGACGAGAGGGTGACGCGGCGTGAGCGATCGAAACAAGCAATGCCCGTGAGAGGGCCCGAATCGATTCGCGTGGCGAGGCTGCGCGCCATGAAATCATGCCGAGCGGCGTAGTCATGCAACAAGCTGCGAAGGTCGTTTCTGACAGGTACGGGTACCATGCTGACGCAGTGTGATCGTTGCGCGGCCGTATTCCGGATCCATCCGGCGCAGTTGCGGCAGGCGCAAGGTTTCGTCCGTTGCGGCGCGTGCCAACAGGTCTTCTATGCGGTCGATCGCCTGCTCGAAGAACGGACGGCCGCCGTCGAACCGGAAGCTTTGAAGCCAGACGACACTCCGGCGCTCAGGGCACACGGTATCGCAGCACCAGCGGCGCCGCCGCGGCCGTCCTTCCCGGACGGCGAAGTCGTGTCGGCGGAGACCGTCACCGAGCCGGCGCAACCCAGCCCGCCGCCGCCCGTGGCGGCGCCGATCATGCTTCAGGCCACGGACCTGCCGCCGTTGCGGCGGGACACCGCGGATCTTGAAGACGCGTACGAGCTGGAGGTCGCGCAGGACGAGACGCCGGTGACGCGTGACGCTTTATCGGTGAGCGCCCATACCGAAGAAACGGACGCGGATGCACCAGAGGTGCTGCAACAGGACCTTGCGGCACTGCGCAGCGTGCAACATGCGCGACGGAGCTGGCGCTGGTTCTGGGTGACGAGTGCGTTACTGTTGCTGTTGATCCTCGCCGGCCAGATCGCCTGGCAGCTGCGCGAAGCGTTGTTGACGCGCTTCCCCGACTGGCGCACGCCGGTCGAGCGCTGGTGCGCCACGCTTGGTTGCCGGCTCGATGCGGAAGCGAACGCGCCGGAAATCGAACTGCTCGCTCGCGATGTGCGCGATCACCCGCGTTTCCCCGATGCCTTGCTTGCCAACGTCACGATGATCAGCCGAGCGCAGTCCGTGCAGCGCTATCCAACGATCGAGATGAGCCTGTTCGATCGCACCGGCCGAACCATCGGCAGGCGAAGGTTTGCTCCGGACGAGTATCTCGATCCGTCGATCGATGTTGACGCGGGCATGCAACCTTCGCGCCCGGTGTTTGTCGTGCTCGAACTTGCCGGAATGCACCGTGACGCTGTGGGGTTCGAATTCGCGTTTCGCTGACCGCTCATCACGCCTCACGTCTGCAGCGCGACGTCGTTCGTGACGAAGTCAGGGATTGCCGAGACCGTGGCGTGAACGGCACTTCCGCCACCAGGAAAATGTGGCTATCATCGTCACCGCTGTTCCACCGTGGCCATCGAGGCGCTTGCTGCAATCCGGGCAACGCGACGCGTCCTCGCGGAAGCCAACAACAACGAACACCCAGCGGATGCGTTTATGCGATTGCTCGATCGGCATGAATTTCTTTTCCTTGCGTACACCGGAAGTCGCTCGGCGCACGACTTGCGCCGCAGTCGTTGAACGCACGGAATCCAGGCATGAATGCGTCGCCACGCAAGGCTATCGAAACGACGCGCAGTGACGGCGAATCGGCGCCGCTGTGCGCGCTGGTGGAACGATCGGTGGAAGGTTATTTCAATCGGCTCAATGGCGAAAAGCCGTCCGAGCTTTATGAACTCGTGTTGTCGCAGGTCGAGCGGCCGCTGCTCGAAGTGACGCTGCGCGCGACGCGGGGCAACATTTCGCGTGCCGCCGACTATCTTGGTCTCAATCGCGCCACGCTGCGCAAGAAGCTGCAGAAATATGGCCTGGCGGGCTGAGGTGCCGGCAGCACCAGTGCTGGGTGCCGTGCCGCCTTCCGCCTGAAGACGGATCAATCCCATGAACCGCATCGCCCGCGCGCTGGTAAGCGTTTCGGACAAGACCGGCCTGCGTGACCTCGCGGCCGAGCTGCAACGTCTCGGCGTCGAGATCCTGTCCACCGGAGGTACCGCGCAATTGCTGCGCGATGAGGGCATCGCGGTCATCGACGTCTCGCAACACACGGGTTTTCCCGAACTGATGGCCGGCCGGCTGAAAACGCTGCATCCGGTGATCCATGGCGGCATCCTTGGTCGGCGCGATCGAGACGAGGCCACGATGCAGGCTCATGGCATCTCACCCATCGACCTGGTCGTTGTCAATCTCTATCCGTTCGAACAGACCATCGCCCGGGCTGATTGTTCTTTTGCCGAAGCGATCGAGAACATTGACATTGGTGGTCCGACGATGGTGCGTGCCGCGGCGAAGAATCATCGTGATGTCGCCATCGTCGTCGATCCCGCGGATTATGCCGACGTGATCGCCGAGTTGCGCGCGACCGGCGCCCTCTCCGCCGAGCGCCGCTACGCGCTCGCGGTCAAGGCCTTCACCCATACCGCGCGTTACGACAGCACGATTGCCAATTATCTGTCGGCGCGCGCTTTTGATGGCACGCAAACCGATTTCCCGGAGCGCCTCGCGCTGCATTTCGACAAGGCACAGGCACTGCGATACGGCGAGAATCCGCATCAGCACGCGGCGTTCTACATCGATCCGACGCCACCCGCCGGCAGCATCGCGACCGCAAGGCAGAAACAGGGCAAGGAACTGTCGTTCAACAACATCGCCGACGCCGATGCCGCACTCGATTGCGTCGCCGCCTTTGCCGCGCCGGCCTGCGTCATCGTCAAGCATGCGAATCCCTGCGGCGTCGCCGAATCAGACGACATCACGCAGGCCTATCAACGCGCCTATCTGACCGATCCCACCTCGGCCTATGGCGGCATCATCGCCTTCAACCGGACGCTCGATGCGGCGACCGTGCGGGCAATCCTCGCGCGGCAATTCGTCGAGGTGATCATCGCGCCGGAGATCGCGCAGCAAGCGCTCGAGATACTGCAGGACAAGCCGCAGATTCGCGTGCTCGAAACCGGCCGTTGGGAAGATCAGCCGGCCACGCAGCGCGATTACCGCCGCGTTACCGGCGGCCTGCTGGTGCAGGATCGCGATCTGACGCGCGCCCCGCTCGATCCCGCGACCCTGCGCTGCGTGACCCGGTGCACGCCGACCGCGGCACAGCACGGCGACCTCGAATTCGCCTGGCGCGTCGTCACCGCGGTCAAGTCAAACGCGATCGTCTATGCCCGCGAGCGCATGACCATCGGCATCGGCGCGGGGCAGATGAGCCGCGTCATCAGCGCGCGCATCGCGGCGCTGAAGGCGGCCGACGAGGGGCTCACGGTCGCCGGCTCGGTGATGGCCTCGGATGCGTTCTTTCCATTTCGCGATTCGATCGACGCGGCGGCCCAGGCCGGAATCACGGCGGTGATCCAGCCGGGCGGGTCGGTGCGCGACGAGGAAGTGATCGCGGCGGCCGACGAGCACGGCATCGCCATGCTGTTCACCGGCACGCGACACTTCCGGCACTGATGCGCGTCCTGGTCGTGGGCGGCGGTGGCCGCGAACATGCGCTGGCCTGGAAGCTCGCGCAATCGCCGCGGGTCACGCGGGTCTTCGTCGCGCCGGGCAATGCCGGTACCGCGACCGAGCCCAAGGTCGAGAATCGCGCGATCGACGTCGGTGACATCGCCGCACTCATCGCCTGCGCGCAGGCAGAGCGCGTTGACCTGACCGTGATCGGGCCGGAAGTGCCACTGGTCGCCGGAATCGTCGATGCGTTCGTCGCGTCCGGACTGAAGTGCCTCGGGCCGACGCGTGCAGCGGCGCAGCTCGAAGGCTCGAAGAGCTTCGCCAAGGCGTTCCTCGCACGCCACCACATTCCGACCGCGGCATTTGCGACCTTCACCGACCCGGAGGAAGCACGCGCCTATCTCCGCGGCCGGGCGCTGCCGATCGTGATCAAGGCCGATGGGCTCGCCGCCGGCAAGGGCGTCGTGATCGCCGAAACGCGCACCGAGGGTGATGACGCGATTGCCGCGATGCTGGCCGACGCCGCGTTCGGCGCCGCCGGCCAGCGCATCGTGATCGAGGAGTTTCTGCGCGGTGAGGAGGCGAGCTTCATCTGTCTGGTCGATGGGCAGGATGTCGTGGCGTTTGCCAGTGCGCAGGACCACAAGGCGCGCGACGACGGCGACCGTGGTCCGAACACCGGCGGTATGGGCGCCTATTCTCCGGCGCCGGTGGTGGATGATGCGATGCACGCGCGCATCATGGACGAGGTGATCCGGCCAACGCTGCGCGGCCTCGCGGCGGACGGCATCCGCTATCGCGGCTTCCTCTACGCGGGGCTGATGATCGGCGAAGACGGTACGCCACGCGTGCTCGAGTTCAACTGCCGCTTCGGCGATCCGGAAACGCAACCGATCCTGATGCGGCTGCGCAGCGACTTCGCGGTGCTGTGTCTCGCCGCCTGCGACGGCACGCTGGGCGGACAGCGTCTCGATTGGGATCCGCGCGCCGCGCTCGGTGTGGTGCTCGCCGCGGGCGGTTATCCCGGGTCATACCGCACCGGCGACGCGATCGAGGGACTGGAACACGGCAATGGCGCCGACTGCAAGGTCTTCCACGCCGGGACCGTGCTCGACGCCGGCGCAGTCCGCACCAGCGGCGGCCGCGTCCTTTGCGTCTGCGCGCTCGGCGAAAGCGTCGGCATCGCGCAGGAGCGTGCCTATCGGCGCATCCGCCAGATTCACTGGCCGGACGAATTCCATCGCACGGACATAGGTCATCGCGCAATCGCGCGCGAGCGGAAACGCTGACACCGGCGGTGGGGACGCGTGCTGCGGCCAGCGCGCCGCATCATGCCCCTGCTGCGTGGTGGACCCTCAGCGCGAACGCCGGCGGCGTGCCGCGGCGCAGGCCGCCAGTCCGAGACCCAGCAAGCCGCAGGACACCGGTTCCGGTACGGGATTGCCGACGTCGCCGGACGTGTCGGAAGCAGCGATACGGAAATTGTCGAGCGCGGCATAGCCGCCGACCAGCTCGTCGATCTGCAGTGTCACGTGTTGCTATTGCCGGTCGCGTCGAGGCCGACGATGTGGTTGGTCCAGGTGAACGTGTTCCTCGATGCGGACCACGAACGGACCACCCCAGAAATTCAGGTCGATGGACGAGATGTCCAGCTGCACGATGAGAAGATCGTGGCTGCCAACGTTGAACGACAGGCCCAGCAGATCGTTCTGCGCGTGTAAGGATTCTTGACGCGCCCATCGGGAGAGGAGACTGACGATGACGACACAACGTATCCGCGGCAAAGCGCGGCTGCGTCCTGACCCGCGGCCGGCCGACCTCGAGCGGTTGCCGCGGTGACCACCACGACGCTGCTGCGCTGGATCCTGCTTGGCGAGACGGGCGTCTATCTCGTTGTCGCCGGCGTGCTGATGCAGCTGCCGGACTGGAACTGGGGACGCATCGGTGCGTTGCTGCTGTTGCTCGCCTGCGGCGTGCGCGCCGCCATCGTCGGCGTGACGTTCGTGTTCGCCTGGATCTTTCGCGCGCCGCTGGCCCGGGCGTGCACGATCTCGTCACGGCAGTCGATCATGATGTTCCTGCGCGAACTCGGCGCGCTGTTCGTGCTGTTTTCGATCGTGATGCCGTTCGAGCGCTGCCTGATGCGCCCCGACCGGCTCACGCCCCGCGGCGGTGGGCGCCCGCCGCTGCTGTTGATTCACGGGTACCTGTGCAACCGTGGGTATTGGTGGCGGCTGCGTTCCCATCTCGAACGTGCCGGCTGGCAGGTCGCGACGATCAGCCTGCGTCCGGCGTTCGGCGCCGTGGACGGTAACGTGCCGCAGGTCATGCAGCGGATCGACGAGATCCGCGCGCGGACGGGCAGCGCGCGGGTCATCGTGATCGGCCACAGCATGGGTGGGCTGGTCGCACGCGCCTGCCTGCAGCGGTATGGCGGCGCCGGCGTCGCCGCGCTGATCACGCTCGGCTCGCCGCATCACGGCAGCCGGCTCGCGGTGCTGGGCGTCGGTCCGAACGCCCGGCAGATGCTGCCGGGCAGTCCCTGGCTCGCGACCATCACGCAGCCGGGTGATGCCCCGCCGTGCGTGGCCATCTACAGCTGCCACGACAACTTCGTGATGCCGCAGGACAGCGCCCGGTTCGAGGGCGCCCGGACCGTCGCGCTCACCGGCATCGGCCATCTCGAAATGGCCTTTTCCCCGCCGCTCCGCCGGACGCTGCTGGAACAGCTCGAACTGCTGAGCAACGCCTGAAACCCGCCGCCTCCCGGCGGCGCGCGTGCATCTTTTATTCCGGGAAATGCCGATCGCGGGCGCAGCTGCTTCACGGCTTCGCGGCCGACGAGCCGAACCTCATCGTCGCCATTCCCCGCACCCGAGGATGCCGGACTGTCTGTCCTGCCTGGCCAGTTTGCCCGTCAACCCGGTGAGGACCCCCGCCAGCATCGGATCGCCGCTGACCGGATCGTTGCCCTGGAGATACGCGGTGGATTCCGCGGTGGTGCACCCGGTGACGGGATGCGGCGCAAACACGATGCGTAAGCCGGGCATGCCGTTCGTGAAGGCCGTCGAGGTGGCCACCGCCACCACCACATGAATCGTCCCGGCTGCCAGCCTGTCGGCCTCGGGCAATCGCGGCGAGGGCGACGGGGGAAGCGAGGACAAGACTCCTCAGGCTGACCCCGTTGAATACGGCGTGCCGGTCACTGCGTCCGACGGGCGGGCTGCCCCAGCATGAGGTAGCCGCCCACGTCAGGATCACGAATCAACACGGCCCTATCCCCATGGAAGTCAATGATGCCGCCTTGGGTGACGGTGATGGCGCCGTGCTCCTTGGCTCGCGCATAGGCGGTTTCGATGTTGCTGACCTGGAAGCCGGCGAAATTGGCGTTGATGTCCTGGAATTTGATCGGTGGAGCGCTCTTGCCTTCGTTCCGCGCGAAATAGATCAGCTCGAGGCGGAGGTTCTCCTCGGTGGTGGCCTGCGGAAACCAGCCGTGCATCATGATCTGGGCGCTCTCACCGCGACGGCCTTCCAGTTCCGGATAGTCGCCGCCGAAGACCTTCACGTAGAAATCCTGGGCCGTCTCCGGATCGATGACGTTGGTGGCGTAGTGATTGAAGCCGGCCTGCTTGCCCCAGCGGTCGACGTTGGCGTTGGTGGCCGTGGAATTGGAGACCAGCGGCTGCGCGGGCGGATCCGACGCCTTCCCGAAGTACTCGATGAGGAGCCCGTCGGGATCCTGGATGAAGGCGAAGCGGCGGAAATCGCCGGGCACGGTTCGTTCGTTGGGAAGTCCCTGGACTTCCGGCATCACCAGCATGTTCATCGCTTCGAGCTTGTCCAGCAGCGGGCTGACGCTGCCCTCGATGGTCAGGTCGATATGGCTCGAGAGCAGATCCCAGGAATGGAGCGTGCTCCAATCCTGGCGCTCGATGCCGCGGTATTGACGCAGCACGAGGTTGAAGGGGACGTCGGAGACGGAGCTTTGCACCTGCATGACGGCGGTGCGCGTTTCCGCTCCCGGAGTGTTGCCGAGCCGATTCAGCGCCTCGTCGACGACCCAGGAAGTCGGCCCTTCGATCACCTTGAAGTCGATGGCCTCGAAGAAGGCGATGGACTTCTCCAGGTCGGAAACATGGTGGCCGATGAAGGCAAACCCCAGCACATCGGCGGGGCGCTCGGCCGATTGGGCCGGCAGCGAGAAGGACGTTGCCAAGACGAGCGCGAGGGCGAAGGAGGCGAGTCCGTGTGACGATATCGTCGAGTCTTTCAAGGGGTCACCTGAAGCGAACGTAAGGAAGGATAAGCAGGGTCTTCAGTTTTGTCGATCCTGGAACTGGCGCGGGTTGAGTTGCCACTTCCCTTTGGCCACGGCCCTGCGCCGCCCGGAATCCCGCTGAAGTTCTCTTTTCGCGGGCCGCAGTCGGCGCTCCGGTGCTTTGGTCATTGCCAAGTGCCCGGGGCGGGTTCGGCGTGGGTCATGACGATGGTGTCCGGCAATCCCGCGGTGATTTCCGCTTCGATCCGATCGAGCAGAACGTGGGTACGGCGGACGGACCAGTCTCCGGGTACGAGCACGTCGACATAGACGAAGTTGCGGTAACCGGCGCGGCGCGTGCGCAGATTGGCAAACGAGACCTCGTCGCTGCCCAGCCGATCGAGCACCGCCTGCACCACCTGCAGATCGGTTGGACTCAGTGCGGCATCCATCAGGCCAAGCACGCTCGCCCGCACGAGATTCACGCCGTCGCGCAGGATGTGGCAGGCGACCAGGATCGCGACCGCTGGATCAAGCCACAGCCAGCCGGTGAACTGCACCAGTGCGACGCCGACGATGACGCCGGCCGAAGTCCAGACATCGGTCAGCAGATGCTTCGAACCGGCTTCGATCGCGATCGATCGGTAGCGGACCGCGGCGCGGCGCATGATGAGAGCGACCATTAGATTGATGCCGCTGCTCACGACCGAAAGCGCGAGTCCCAAATCCAGCGCGGTGAGCGGCGCCGGTGCCAACAGGCGGCCAACCGCGGCCCACAGGATCGCGCAGGCCGCCAGCAGGATCAGGACCCCTTCGAAGCCGCTCGAGAAATACTCGGCCTTGCTGTGCCCGAGCGGGTGGTCGTCGTCGGGTGGGACCTTGGCGACGAGGATCATCCACAGCGCAAACAGGGCCGCCGCGAGATTGACCAGCGACTCCATCGCATCCGAGGCAAGACTGATCGACCCGGTCAGGCGCCAGGCCAGCATCTTCAGCGTGATGGTGGCGAGAGCAGCCGCAGTCGACAGCCAGAAATAATGATGTGCCTGCTTCGCCATCGGGCGTTCGTGAGGTCGTAACCGCAAAGTCCAGAGGTAGCGTAGCATAAGGGCCCCTGGTGCCCGGCAGCTCGCCGCGCCGGTTCCAGCGTCGCGAGCTTGGTGCCGGCTGCGAATCGCAGGCCCAAGCGGCGCCGCTGGCGCCCGGTCCGACAGGCTGCGAGTGCCCAGCCGGCATTCGACTCGTCAACTGGAGGGCAACATGAAACGTAGCTACCGATCCTCGGCGCTGCTGATCGCGTTTGCGGCATCCGCGTTCACCGCGTATGCACCCGACGGCATCACCGCCGAACCAAAGATTACCGTGATGAACCCGGCCATGCCGAGCAAGCTCGCGAAGCGGCAAGCGCTCAGCGAGCGGCTCGATACGCTGGAAGGCAAGACCATCTACCTGGTCGACATTCAATGGGGCGGGCCGGAAGGCGGCTACAGCGTGCTCGAGGAAATGCAGGCCTGGTTCAAGGAGAACATGCCGAGCGTGAAGACCGAGCTGCGCCGCACCAAGGACAACATGTTCAGCGACGATCCGGCATTGTGGAAGGAGATCGACGAGAAGGGAGATGCCGCCATCGTCGGCATTGCGCAATGAAACGGCTGTGCGTCGGCCGTGAGCCGACACGCCCGCAGCCTGGAGTTGCTTAAAGTCCCCACCGTCGCCCTGTCGGGCTCCAACATCGTCAGCTACGCCATCGGTTACGACTTCAAGTACACCAATGGCATGCCGGTCCGCTATGTCGCGGTCCCCTTCCCAATCACCGGCCAGCCGAAGGCGGTGCACAAGGCGTATGTCCGCGGTCCGGAGCCGCTGTCCGGCAAGCCGATGATGGAAGCGATCGAGATCGCGTTGACCAAGCCACTGACCGCCGAGGAGCGGGTGGTGACGACCGCCGGTGACATGGCATCGATTGAGCCACGGTTGCTGCCGGCCGACACCGAGGAGAACCTGCAGCAACTCTTCAAGGATCGCGAGTGGACCGACTACAACCCGATCATTCTGCCGACGGAAGAACGCGTCAAAAGGATGCTGACCGGCACCAGTCACAAAGCGGATGAATTGATCCGGACCGTGACCTTTCCCGGTGGTGCGCGCGATCTGACGGTCGAGAAGGTCGCGATCCACGCGGTGATGGCGGGCGCTAAACCGAAGTACATGCCGCTGCTGCTGGCACTCTCGACGCGCGCGCCGTTCGCGACCTCGACCTCGTCGATGGCGAACACGATCGTCGTCAATGGTCCGATTGCGAAGGAGCTCGGCATGAACGCCGGTACCAATGCGATGGGGCCATACAACGAGGCGAACTCGGTGATCGGCCGCTTCTTCACGCTGATCTCGAAGACCGCAGGTGACATGCGCAACAACGTCACCGCCTGGGAGTCCCTCGGCAACAACCTGCAATACAACAGCCTGACCATAGCCGAGAACGAGGATCTGTTGCCGGAAGGCTGGCAACCGCTGCACGTGCAGATGGGTTTCAAGCCGACCGACAGCGTGGTGACCACCGGCACCGGCTGGAGCTACATCTCGAGCCTCGGTGAGGTGCAGCCGAGCTATCCGGCGCACCAGCTGATCCGCGATTACATGCGGGCGCTGTCGGGCAGCGGCTCCGGTGCCACCATCTTCGTCGATCCGACCGTGGCGCAGTTGCTGAAGGACGTCAACGGCTTCAAGACCAAGCAGCAACTCAGCCAGTGGCTGTCGGAGAATGTCGACAAGACGGTCGCGTCCTACTGGGGCAACGGCGTCATTACGACCTCCAATATCGCGATGGCGCTGCAGGGTCTCGAACCCTATGCCACCTGGCGCAAGCTGCCGGGCGACGCGTTGATCAAGCCCTTCAACAATCCTGGCGCGATTCAGGTCGTCGTCGTCGGCGGCGCGGTACAGACGACGTGGTTCGCGACCGATTTCCGCCTGGGTCGCGGCGTGCTGGTCGATGATTGGCGGTAGCTTGGCTGGTTTGGGGCAGACACGGAGGTCTGCCCCTGCCCGGCCTCACGGTGCCGGAGGAAGGTAGCCCGCGCAACGGATCTCCGTGACGAGTCCGTCCTTCAGGTCGTAATGCAGGAACAGCGGGATCTCGACCGACAGCCCTTTCGGCACCGGCGTAAAGCGGGGAAAGCCCTGTGCGCTCAACACCTCCTGCGTCAAATCCTGCAACCCGGTCAGGCGCATCACGCCTTCGGCGAAGAGGTGGCGATCATCGCCGACCGCCGCGGTCACGGTGATGTTCTCGACGACATACTGATGAAAGAACCGGTAGAACGCGCGGATGCCGTCCGGTCGGCGGATCGTGTGGCCGAGCGAATGGAGCGCGACTTCCGGCGCGAAGAAGGAACAGATCGCGTCGTAATCGCGGCGGTTGAACGCCGCCACATAGTCGTTGTAGGTCGCTGGAGTCATCGTCGCATCTCTTTGCCAATCGGGGTCTGCGTGGTGCACGGCGTGCCGCTCGTCACTCTGCCCTCGGTCATGAGGATTCGATCGGGCCGGTGGTCGCGGCGAGATCGCCGCAACGGCTTTGCAGAATCGCGAGCGCGACCAGCGCCGCAGTTTCAGTGCGCAGGATGCGCGGGCCGAGCGCCATCGCGCGGCAGCCGGCGGCAAGCAGCGCGTGCTGTTCCCCGGCCTCGAAGCCCCCCTCGGGACCGATCACCAGCGTCGCCGACTTCGCCGCAGGCAGCCCATCGGCAAGCGCGACGGGTGCCCCCGCGGCGAGAATGATGCCGTCGGCGAGCGGCGGCTGTTCCAGCCAATCAAGCAACGGTCGCGGCGGCGTCACCGTGGGCACCCGCGTGCGGCCGCTTTGCTCCGCGGCACCGATGGCGATGGCCTGCCAATGCTCGACCTTGCGCTCGGCACGATCCCCGGCAAACCGCGGCACGCTGCGCCGGCTGAGCACCGTGACGATGGCCGTGACGCCCAACTCGACGGCCTTCTGAATCGTGAAATCCATGCGCTCGGCACGCGACACGGCCTGCACCAGCGTCGTTCGCAATGGCGATTCGCGTTCGGCGGCATGGCAGGCGCCGAGCTCGACCGTCACCAGGCCGCGATGCGCCTGCGTGACGATCGCCTCGTACTCACCACCGCGGCCATTGAACAGCATCAGCGGTGCGCCGACCTGCACCCGCAATACCGTGCCGGCATGGTGCGCGGCACGCGCATCCAGCTGCAGCGTCAGTCCGGGGGCAAGCTCCGCTTCGACGTAGAGACGGGTCAGCCGCATGGGTTGCCCGGTGCACCAGCGTGCGGCGGGAGTTACCGCGCGCCGACGGCCGCGACCGGGATGGGGAAATCCTTGCCGAGCATCGCCAGGATCAGACGATCCTCGAGTTCGATCCGGGCCGCCATCTCCTCGGCCAGCGTCGACAGATCCTGCTCCAGCGAAGCCTCGATCGTGGCGCCGTCGGCCGCCTCGTACTTTTCGCTGAACTCGATCACGATGTCGGTGGTCGCTGAAATGCGCGGATAGCTTTCGCGCGCCAGCGCCACTATCGCATGCCGTCGCTCGGTGCCTTCCGCAATCCGCTGGTACAAACCGAAATGTCCTGCGGCGATGTAATCAACGACCACGCCGAGGAAGCGATCCAGCGTTTCCCGCAAGGTTTCGTTCAGGCGGAATGGTTCGAGCCGGGTCATTTCCCATAACAGCACCAGCATCTCCTTGCGTTCCTCCAGCAACGCCTCAATCAGATGAGCCGTGCGCGGACGTTGGCTGCGGGACTTGTCGTTCATGGTTGTTGGTCTCCCCACGAGGCGATCGCCGCCTCATTCCCCCTTGGCGCCGATACTTTAGCGACTTACACGCCGGGAAGCACGTGTCAAAGGCCTTTCCACCACCGCCGCTATAATTTCCGATATGGACATTCCCGGGTACGCCATCAAGGGGCCGATCGCACAGGGTGGAATGGCCACCACCTTTCTCGCGACGCAACAATCATTGCAGCGTGAGGTGGCGCTGAAGGTGCTCGATCTGCATGCCGTGGCGAAGCCAATATTCGCCGAACGTTTCCTCAACGAAGGGCGGCTGGTCGCCGGGCTGCGCCACCCGCACATCATCACCATCTTCGATGTCGGCACCGCCGGCAGCCATGCCTACATCGCGATGGAGTACGTCGCTGGCGGCGATCTCAAGTCGCGGATCGAGCAAGGAACGATCCCGGCACCGGAGGCGCTCGCCATCACCGAGCAGATTGCCGCGGGCCTTGCCGCGGCGCATCAGCGCGGCATCATTCACCGCGATGTGAAGCCAGGCAACGTGCTGTTCCGTACCGATGGCAGTGTCGTCCTGACCGACTTCGGCATCGCCAAGCAACTTTCCTCGGACGCCAATCTGACTTCGGCGGGCACATTCATCGGCAGCCCGAACTACATGTCCCCGGAGCAGGCCGATGGTGCCGCCATCGATGCCCGCTCCGACCTCTACTCGCTGGGAGTCGTGCTGTACGAAATGCTGACCGGCGAGAAACCCTATCTCGCCGACTCGGTCGTCGATGTCATCCTCAAACACAAGCGAGAACCGATTCCACGGCTGCCGGAAGCGCTCGTCCGTTATCAGGAGTTGCTCGATCTGATGCTGGCGAAGCGACCCGATGATCTCTTCCGAGATGCCGACAGCCTGCTGCATTACCTGCGGCGGCTGCGCGCAGCCGACGATCGCGGTGCCGGCGAGGCGCTGACCATGCGCTCGACCCGGGTCAGGGTCGCCGGGGGGCACCACCTCGCGCGGCGCACGATGCTGACGCTGGTCCTGCTGGTGCTGGCCCTCGGCTACAAGATGCTCGACGTGAACATCGATCGCTTGAATGCGCCACGGTTGCCGATCCTCGCGGAACAGGCGTCGCGGCTTGAGGCAATCGCTCCCGCGCCGACGGAGTCCGCGGACGATGCTCCGAATCGGGAACAGGTGGTCACGGCGCTGCGTTGGCTCGCACGGCGCAGTCTCGATGAGTACCGGTTGACCGCACCGCCGGGGGACAATGCCTACTACTACTATTCGCGCTTGCGTCAGCTCACGCCGGACCCCGCCGAAGCGCTCGCGGGCTTTCAGGAAATCGCGAATCGGCTGAGCCATCTCGCCGAGCAGGCACTTGCTCGCGGCGACCGGGCCCGTGCGCAGGCCTACCTCGAGCTTGGCCTGCAAATCGATGCGAACAACGCCGCCCTGCGCGCACTGCAACCGTTGCTGCACTCCGGGGATCGCGATCTGCTCGCCATCGTCCGCGAGTGGTTGCGCTAGGCCTCACTCACCTCGGGCTCCGGCCTCTTCCAGGATGGCCTTGGCCCGGTCGGTCTGGCGCTGATCCCAGTCGCTGAGGATCCCTCTGAGCCGCTCGACCAGCTCCGCTTCGGTCTCGGCGGCTGCAACCGCGCTGTCGTCTGCCGTGGCCTCAGCCGGCGCGCCGGTGGACGCGTTTGCACGCAACGCCGATGGCGTCTCTCGCAGCACCAGGCGATGGGTGTCATCGATCAACGTGCCGTCGTCGAACACCAGCACGCGCGGCAGCGCCATCGGATCGACTCCGGCCTTGCGATACCATGCCGGCGGATGGCCGGACAGGTGCGTCGTCCCGGTGCGCGGATCGTTCCACTGATACAGCCGCGCGGCGCTCGCGTCGCACCACAACAACAGCAGGGCCGCGACGCCGCGGAGCAACGTCGTGAACGAGGACGACAACGCCGGTGACCCTGCTACGTAAGGACGCATGACCCGAGTATAGCGAACACGATGTCGATGCCACGATCCGCCCCACGGTCCGCGTATGACGCACTGCGCCAGGGTGCGACGCTGCTGACCGCAACGCGATTTCAGGCGGACGTGCTGCGGCATGAGTTCGATCGCACCTGCCTCGCCGCGGGGCTGCGCGCCTGGCCGAGCGCGGACGTGTTGCCGTATCCGGCTTGGCTGGAGCGGACTTATCTCGACCAGGACCGCGATGCGGCGCCATTGCTGCTCGGCGGCGCGCAGCGCCGCGCCCTGTGGCGCCGCATCATCGGCGGCTCCGGTATCGACGGCATCGGCGGGCAGCTCGCGGGCTTGGTCCGGCGCGCCGACGAGGCATGGCGGCAGCTGCATGATTGGCAGATCCCGCTCGCTGCCTTGCCAAGCGGTGAGCACGGAACCGAAGCCGTGATCTTCGCGGGCTGGGCGCGTGATTTCGAACGCGCTTGTGCCGCGGCGAATTGGCTCGACCCGGCGCGGCTCGCGGCTTGGCTGCAACCGCGCCTCGCCCCGCAAGCAACCCTCCTGCTGCGTGGCTTTGCCGGCGACGTGCCGGCGCGTACGGCGCTGCTGGCGGCCTGCGGTGCGACCCGCCAGGCGCCAGCGGCAGCCGAAGCTCCCGGTGCGTTATGGCAGCAGCCATGTGCCGACAGCGCGACCGAACTTGCGGCCGCCGCACGCTGGGCACAGGCACGGCTTGATCGCGAGCCCGACGCGCGGATCGCCATCGTGCTGCTCGATTCGCGCCAGATGGACGCTGCCGCGTACCGGTTGCGGCGCGAGTTCGCGATGGCAGGCCCGGAGCTGTTCGCGGCCGCCCAGGATGAAATGCTCGCCCGAACCGAATCGTTCGCCCGGGCCTTCGCGCTGCTGGAGCTCGAAGCCAAGGCAAATCCTATCGAGCGGATCAGCGCGCTGCTGACGGACCCGTGGCTCGACGCCGGCAGCGCGAGCGCGCGGGCATTGTTCGATGCCGGGCTGCGGCGCCTACCGTTGCTCGCGGTGTCGCTTGTCTGGTTGGCCCGCGAGGCGCGGCGGCAGGCGCCGCTGGCCGATCTTGAGCGGAGTCTGTCCACGCAGCTCGCCGAGTTGCGTGGCCCGCATCGGCGGACGCTGCGCGACTGGGCCGGCTGCTTCAGCCGGATCCTCGGCGCCTGGCGCTGGCAGGCCGGGCCGGACAGCCGGCTCGCCGCGGCCTGGGAGGCCCTGCTTGATGAACTGGTCAGCATCGATCTGGTGCTGCCGCCGCAGTCCAAGGCCGCGGCGTTGCGCCTGCTGCGCGAGCAGGCGGAACGGCGCCTGCCCGCCACGGCGGCACTCGCGGCGCCGGTTCGGTTGTTGTCCGCCGACGATGCGATCGATTTGCGGCATGACTATGTCTGGGTGTGCGGCCTGCACGAACAGGGCTGGCCGCCACCGCAGCGGCCACAGCCCTGGTTGCCCTATGCGTTGCAGCGTCGCGCCGGCATGCCGCAGTGTGATGCCGCGGCGCGCTGGCGGTTGGCGCAGGCGCAGCTTGCGGCGCTGCTCGCCGGTGCGCGCGGTGCGGTACTCAGTTGGCCGGGCCGTGATGGCGAAGCCGAGCTGCGGCCGGCGGCGGCGTTGAGCGGCCTGCCGGCGCTCGCGGCGCCCATCGCGCGCCGGCCGCCGCCACTCTGGGATCGGGTCGCGACGGGCGCACCACTCGAATCGTTTGCGGACCCCGGGCCCGGCCCGTTGCGCGGCGCGGCGCCGGCGCGCGGCGGCGCCGCGCTGCTCGATGATCAATCCGCCTGTCCGTTTCGTGCGGTCGCGCGCCATCGGTTGCGTGCCGAACCGCTCGATGAGCCGGGCCCGGGTCTCGATGCCCGCGGTCGCGGCCAATTGCTGCACGCGGCGCTGCAACGCTGCTGGCACCGGCTCGGTACGCAACAGGCGCTGCTCGCGCTCGACGCCGTGGCGCGACGGGAGCTGGTGACGCAGGCAATCGACGACGCGCTCGCGGCCGCGCAGCACGACTGGCGGATCGATTTCGGCCCGCGCTTTCTCGCGCTCGAACGCGGCCGCCTGGTCCTGCTGCTGGAACGCTGGCTCGACCTCGAAGCGCAACGCGAACCGTTCACCGTTGCCGCGACGGAGCAGACGTCGCACGCCCACATCGGCGCGCTGGTCCTGCGCCTGCGCTTCGATCGCTGCGATGCGCTGGCGTCGGGCGGCCAGCTGATCATCGATTACAAGAGCGGCGAGCCGAAGACCGCCGACTGGCAGGGCGATCGCCCACGGGCGTGCCAATTGCCGCTGTACGCGATTACCGCGCCGGACGTGCATGGCATCGCCTATGCCTGTGTCTCGCGCCGCACCTTTGGTTTCAAGGGACTGGTCGCGGACGGTGTCGCGGGACCGGGCCTGCTCGTCAGCAACAGCTGGGACGAGCAACTGGCGTCCTGGCGCGCCGCGCTGGAACGTCTGGCGGCAGAGGTCCACACCGGGGTCGCGACCGTGACGCCGCAGGCCAGGGCGTGCGAATACTGTCCGCTCGATGCGCTGTGCCGCATCGATGAGCCAAGGCGATGAGCCGCCTGCCCGCCGATCATGCGATCCGAACGCAGGCGCTCGATGTCACGCATTCGGTGATCGTTCGCGCGCCGGCCGGCTCCGGCAAAACCACGTTGCTGACCCAGCGCTTCCTGGCGTTGCTGGCACGGGTCGAGGCGCCGGAGGAGATCGTCGCCATCACCTTCACCCGCAAGGCCGCCGCCGAAATGCGCCAGCGGATCGTCGGTGCGCTGCGCAGCGCCGCCGCGCGGGATGAGCAGGCCACGCCGCTCGCGAGCGCGGCGCTGGCTCGCGACGCGGCGCGTGGTTGGGACCTGCTGCAACAACCGGCCCGGCTGCGCGTCGAGACGATAGACGCCTTCGCCGGTGGCATCGCCGCGGCCTTGCCGTTGACGTCCGGCTTGAGCGGTCCGGGCGTCATTCTCGAAGACGCGGCGCCGCTGTATCGCGACGCCGTGCGTCAGTTGCTGGCCGATCTGGAGCAGGATCTGCCCTGGCGCGATGCACTCACCGCCGTGCTGACCCATCTCGACAATGATCAGCGCCGCTTCGAGAAGCTGCTGGCCGGAATGCTGTCGCGGCGCGATCAATGGCTGCGGCTGCTGCGGGGCGACACCGACGGCGCGGCGCTGACGGCAACGGTCACGCGGCTGATCGTGCTCGAACTGGTCCGGGCCCGTGACCTGTTCCCGGCGGTGCTGGTGGGGCGGCTGCTGCCGCTGGTGCGGTACGCTGGCGCCAATCTGGCCCGCCACAGGCCCGACAGCCTGGGCACGCGTCTCGCCGACCTCGACACGCTGCCGCCTGCGGCACTGGAGGCCCTGCCCGACTGGATCGCGCTCGCCGATCTGCTGTTGACCGCGGCTGGCGGATGGCGGCAAAGGCTGACCCTCGACAACGGCTTCCCCCCGCGCCGACAGGCGGCCGATGCCGAGGTCCGCAAGGGGGAACTGCTGGCTCTGCTGGCGGAGCTGGCCGCGGTTCCGGGGCTCGCCGCGGCGCTCGCCGGACTGCGCCGGTTGCCGGAGCCGTCGCTCGACCCGCACCACGCCGCCCTGACCGGATCGCTGCTGCGGCTGTTGCAGGCCGCGGCGGCCTATCTCGAAGTCGTGTTCGTCGAACAGGGCGTGTCGGACTTCACCCGTGTCGCGCTCGCCGCCGAGCGGGCGCTCGGTGAGCCGGAGCGGCCGACCGATCTGTCGCTGGCGCTCGATCACCGCATCGCGCATCTGCTGGTCGATGAATTCCAGGACACCTCGATTACCCAGTACGAACTGCTGTTGCGGCTGACCGCCGGCTGGCAACCGGGCGACGGCCGCACGCTGTTTCTGGTCGGCGATCCGCTGCAATCGATCTACCGCTTTCGTGAAGCCAATGTGCAATTGTTCGAGCAGGTGGTGCGGCTCGGCCGCTTCGGCACCGTGCCGTTGCAGGTGCTGGCGCTGAGCGGCAACTTCCGCTCGCAGCCGGCGCTGATCGACTGGCTCAACGCGCAGTTTCCACGGCTCAATGCGCCGGTCGATGCCTTGCAGGTGCGCACCGTCGGCTACACCCCGGTGACCGCCGAGGTCGCGCCCACGGGCGCGGCCGGGGTCTTCGTTCATGCACGCCGACAGGACGACGCCGGCGCCGAAATCGCGGCACTCATCGCGCAACGGCTGGCGCAGGATCCGCAACAGAACATCGCCGTGCTCGCGCGCAGTCGCGCGCATGTCACCGGCCTCGCCCAGCAACTGCGCGAGCGTGGCATCGCGGTGCGCGCGGGCGATGTCGCTGGTCCGGCGCACAGCGCGGTCGTGCGCGATCTCGCGACCCTCGCCTGTGCCCTCGCGCATCCGGCCGATCGCATTGCCTGGCTCGCGTTGTTGCGGGCGCCCTGGTGCGGTCTGACGCTGGCGGATCTGGCGATCCTGACCGAAGCCGAGCAAACGCCGCCAAGGGCGGTGGTGCGCGATCTGCTCGCCGATGAGGCGCTGCAGGCGCGGCTGTCCGCCGAGGGTCGGCAGCGGGTACGGCGCGTACGCGCGGCGCTCGATGGCGTATCGTCCGGCGCGGGGCTGTTGCATGAGCAGGTCGAAACGACCTGGCTGGCACTGGGTGGTCCGGCCTGTCTTTGCAGCGAGCAGGCCGGCGGCGAAGCCGAGCAGTTCTTCGATCTGCTGGCGAGCCTGGTTGCCGAGTATCGCACCCCGACCCGCGCGCAACTGGAGCGAGGCATCGCGCGGCTGCGCGCGCAGGGTGCCGCGAGCGAGGCGCCGGGCGTGGCGCTGCTGACGATCCACAAGGCCAAGGGACTGGAGTTCGATGTCGTGATCGTGCCGGCGATCGAAAGGCGCGTGTCGGGCGATGAGCGCCGGCTGCTCGAGTGGACCGAAATCGTCTGGCCGGACAATGACACCAGCCTGCTGTTTGCGCCGATCCCGGAACCGGGCGAAGAGACGAACGGGGAACGCAGCTGGACCAGTCTGATCCGGCGGCGGGAACAACTCGAACAGCTGCTCGAACTGCGCCGATTGCTCTATGTCGCGCTGACCCGAGCGCGGCGCGAGTTGCATCTGTTCGGCACGCTCGCCGCGGCTGCCGAGCCAACGTCGGGAACGCTGCTCGATGTGTTGTGGCCCGCGGTAGCCGAGGCTTTCGCGTACGCCGCCGAGCCGGCGGCGTCCGCGACACCGTCCCTGCCCGAAGCGCCGCGCCTGCTGCGGCTGCCCGCGGACTGGTCCTCGCCGCTGCCGCGCAGCACGCCGGCTCCGCCGGAGTTGCCGCTGGCCGCGACGCCGGTCGAATACGCCTGGGCCGGCATCGCCGCGCGTCAGGTCGGCACCATCGTCCACGAATGCCTGCGGCGCATCGCCGCCGACGGCGTCGAACACTGGTCACCGGATCGGATCGCGGCGTTGCGGCCAGGGCTCGTACGACAGGCGCAGCGCTTGGGTCTGGTCGGCGCCGCCGGCGACGAGGCCATCGCCCAGGCGCTGGCGGCGCTCACCGGCGCACTGGCCGATCCGCGCGGCCGCTGGATTCTCAGCGGCACGCATCGGCAGGCCGCCGCGGAGCAGCGCGTGACGGGACTGATCGACGGGCGGGTGTCCCAGGCGATCATCGATCGCAGTTTCATCGCCGCCGACGAGACCTGCTGGATCATCGACTACAAGACCAGCACCCACGCCGGTGGCGCGATCGAGGCGTTCATCGATTCCGAGTGCGAGCGCTATCGGCCGCAGCTCGATCGCTACGCGACGTTGTTGAGCGCCATGTACGCCGGCCCGATCCGGGTCGGGCTCTATTTCCCGCTGTTGCTGAATTGGCGTGAGTGGCCGTGGCGGTGTGCCGATTCCTGAAAGGCGGGTGGCGCCCGGTCCGGTCGACAGCCGGACCGGGCGCCGTGCCGTCATGCCGGAGCGCCGATCCGTAGGCCGACCAGGCCGGCGATGCCGCTCAGCAGTAACACCAGGCCCCCGGGGGTCGGCACCGGTGCCACGGCACCCGTCAGCGCGAAGTTGTCGATGCGCCAGGTGCCGGCGTTTGCCGAGGCATCCAGGCCGAGCAGCGAGATCTCGATGGCTCCGGTAAGCGGTTCGGCGCTGAACACGCCCGCATGCGTCGCGAAGGCCGAAGCCGTGTCACCGATCGCTACCGGAACCCCATCGATGCGCAACTGCCACCCCTTCGGACCGGTCCCAGAAGCCTGTTCATCGAAACTGAAGCCGTCGAGCATCAGTGCCTGTCCGGGTTGCGGCAGCAGCGTGAAGCGCAGCGCGTTGCCGTCGGCCCAGGATTTGGACGAGAGGGCGCGGCCGGGATCGCCAAGGCTGCCGGTCAACGTGCCATCGATATCGCTCCAGGCGCCGGCAGCGACGCCGGCGGCGAGAAAGTCCGGAGTCAGTTCGAATGCGTCGTTCGCGTCCTCGAAATCGAACAGCACCAGCGTCGCGGCATTGGTCGCGAGCGGGCTGCACGCGCACAAGGCGACGAGCGGCACGGTGAAGCGCAGTTGGCGAAGGGAGTGGGTGCAACGAGCGCGCGCGCGCGCGAAAGAACGTGTGTACATGTCCATGTACCTCCAAGTTGGTCGATCCATCACCTGCCGCCGTGAACAGCGCGACGGCGCTGGCCATTGTGCCGGCATTCACCGGCACCGACAAGCGCCGCAAGGGAACGATCCGCGACGCGGATCAGTTTGGCAACAGCATCGCCGCCGGGCCGGCGCCGACGCGTTGCACCAGCTCGGTATAGCGAGTGACGCCCATCTTCTGGTAGATGTGCTTCAGATGTGTGCGCACCGTGTTCACGGAGATCGCCAGCGCCTCGGCGCAGGTGTCCAGGGTCGCGCCCTTCATCAGCAGCTTGATCAATTCGACTTCGGTCGCGGTCAGGTGATACAGCGGGCGCAGGATGAACGCGGAGACATCGCCATCGCAGGCGGTGTCGAACAGATACAGGGCCGCGGCCGGCGCATACAAGGGATCGCCGCCGGAACCAGCCGGCATGATGATCAGCTCCAGTGCGCGCGTGGTCATCGGTTCTTCGAGCAACAGCATGCCGATGGCCGGCGTTGCGTCAGAATTGCCCGTGGAATCGGCGGCGTTACCGACCAGTTTGCGCAATTGATCGTCGATGGCCCGATCCAGGGCGTTCAAGCGGTGGTCGGCATGGACCAGTGCGGAGTGCTCGGCCAGCAGCGCAGCGGCACGCCGGTTGCGGAAGACCACGCGCATCTGCCGGCTGACCAGCAGCATGCCGACCGGCAGCGGATCGACGGCGGTGCGCAACGCGTGCAATTCATCGTAAGCTTCGGCAATGCGTTGGTGGGCGGTGGCGGCACCGATCCGCAACGCCATGCCAAAGAGCTGACCATGGGTATCGCGCAGTGGCATCAAGACGTCGTCCGGCAAGCGGTGCTCACGCCCGGCACCGGGCTGGCGCAGTGATTGTTCGATTCCGTAATCACGCACATTGCGGAGGATTGCGCGGGCCTGGTTGTCACCGAGTTTGTATAGACCGACCAGGAGATCGAGCAGCGAATGCCCGACCAGATGCTTGCGTTTCCAGCCGATGCGCAGCTCGCCGGCCAGATTGACGAAGGTGATGTTGCCGGCAAGATCGCTGGTCACCAGCGCCTCGCCAGCGTTGGCTTCGTCCGGGGTTGGCTCCGCCACCTCGTCGGGCAACGGACCGTGCCCCGGGGCAGCGGCCGTGCGGGGCAGTGCACGATAACGCGTCGTATGCAGCACGAGAGCGATCGTGGTCAGCAGATCCTTGCTCGTGAAGGGCTTGTTGATGAAGCCGGCCGGGAACGTTTCCCGGGCCCGTTCGATGATTTCCTGGTCGGCATAGGCCGATACATAAACAACCGGGACATCGTGCTCAGTGCGAATCTGCCGCGCGGCCTCGATCCCGTCCATGCCGTCGCCGAGCTTGATATCCATCAGCACCAGGTCGGGTCGCAGCTCGCTGACCTTGGAGAGTGCCTCGTCGCCGGTACTGGCAACACCGGTGACGTTGTAGCCAAGGCCGCGCAACCGGGTCCGCAAAGCCACGGCAACGGTGCGTTGATCTTCGACGATGAGGATTTGTTCTCCCGCCATGTTTTTCTTTCGCAACCTCCGCAGCACTTGATGCCAAACGGCGACAGGCTGTTGGCCTTGGTAGTTTGCCGGAACCTGGCGCGGCAAGTCAGGCCGGCTGTTGGGGCACAGCCGTTATACCGGATTATCAATCATCGAGGCATCCCCGGATCTGTTCTCGGGTCGTGGACGATTGAAAACTTTCTCGAGTCCCTCGCGGTGAACAGGCAATCCCAACGGCTGCCGGAATCGATGCCGCGCCGTTGCGCGCCCTTGTGCCTTGATGCTGCATCGCGGCACAATAAGACGCTGCGGATCGCCGTGAACGGGCTTCGCGGGATTCGCTGCGCGAACGCCTCTTTCACAGCACGCGGCGGCTCCGTTGCTCAACAGCCTGTTGAGTGGCCTGTAGGAGCCCCCGTTCAGCCAGGTCTGGCCAGGTATGGTTTGGAAAATAGTACTGACCAATAGTGCGGGCACGCAGAAGTCGGAGAAAAGCTTCGATCGTCCGCTGGTCCGTATCGGCCGCGACCAGGGCAACGAGATCATCGTCAATCATCCGCGCATTTCCCGACTGCATTGCAGCCTCATCCGCAACGGCGACCAGTTCTTGGTGAAGGACTCGAGCCGCAACGGCGTGATGCTGCAACTCGGCAGCGAGTTCAAACGCATCTCCGGTGAAGTCGCCGTGGTTCCGCCTTTTCGGCTGCTGTTGCCGGAATGGTCGGTCGAGGTCGACTGGGTTGAACAATCGCGGCACGTGCCGCCACCGCAGCCGGCGGCCGAAGAGATGCAATGGGATCAATCGGTCATCATTCCTGCCGGTCGCTTGAAGCAGCGCAAGGAGGCGGTGCTGGTATTCGATCTCTGCGAGTCATCGATCATCGCCAGCAAGGATGATCACATGGCCTACCATCTCAAGTTGCGGCTGTCGCAGATTGCCGAGCCGCTGCTCGCCGAGCATCGCCGGCGGTTCTTCAAGAGCACCGGAGATGGTTTCCTCGCGACTTTCGATTCGTGCGGCAGCGCCCTGACCGCCGCCACCGAACTCGAGGAGCGGATCCAGCAGCGCAATAAACGCACGCACAACGCGCCGATCCACTATCGGCTGGCGCTGCATTACGGCGACACCTGGGAAATCTCGGCCGGTGGCGAGGACATCCATGGCCACGATGTCAATGTGACCTTTCGCATCGAAGGCGTGCAGGAGCGGGCGTTCCGCCAATGCCGGGTGCAGTTTCCGATCCGCGATCGGATTCTGTGTTCCGACGATTTCCTCACCGCGCTGCAGCGGGAACGAGGCGACGATGCCGGCTTCAAGTTCATCGGCTGTGGTTCCGCCGCACTGAAGGGGATCGACGAGCCAGTCGCGATCCACTGGATCGCGACGCGCTATTCGGATCAGGACGCGGTCAGGAACGCCCTGCCCTAAGGCCGAGCTCGGCAGCGGTCGGTCAGTGCCGCAGCCGTGACCCGGTGGCCGCCGGCAACCCCGCCAGCTCGGTGCGCAGCAGCTGCCAGGCGTACGTGCTGCGGGTATCCAACCAGAATTGGTAGAGGTTCAGCAGATCGGGAGCCCTCGCTGCCTCGGTCAGGTGTCGCATCATCCGCAGCACGTCGACGATCCGCAGGAATTCGCGTTCGACGTCCAGCAGCAGCGGTTCATCGTCGCGGCGCGCGCTGGTGCGCAATGCGAGCCGACCGTACTCGATCAGGCTGTTCACCGGCACTTGCATGCGGGTCACCTGTTCCGGGAAGAATCCAACCAGCAGCAACGAGCGATCACCAATCAGGCGCGGGTCCTGCGACGCCTGCGCGAACAGGGCATCGATCGCCGCCGCGCGCTTGGCACCGGAAAGGCGGTTTGGCCGGCCCAGGTACAGCAGCAGAGTCCGACACAGATAGTCCTCGACATGCTGCGGCAGCACCAGCGCGATCTCGGCTTCGGCTCGGGTGATCAGCGCTCGCCATGGCAGCGTATCTTCGGTGTGCAAGGCGATCATGATGGAGGTGTATTCCGCGGGTCGCATTTCGACTTGGTAATCCAATGGCCGGCTGCGTGCCGCGCAGAGGGAGGCCATGAGCTTCGTTCCGGTTAGCGGCGCGGCAAGGGCAAGCTTGACGCGGCAATGAGACACAGTTCAATCAATAGGGGATTGTCTCTATACTTTGCCGCCCGACCGGCGATCCCTCGATGACTTCTCCAGACACCTTTCTGGCGTTGATTTTCGCCTTGCAGACCTTCTGGTCCGAACGCGGCTGCGTCATCGCGCAGCCGTACGACATGGAAATGGGCGCGGGCACGTTTCATCCATCGACCTTTCTGCGTGCGATTGGCCCCGAGCCCTGGCGCACCGCGTACGTGCAGCCGTCGCGCCGGCCGACCGACGGTCGCTATGGCGACAATCCGAACCGGATGCAGCACTTCTACCAGTTTCAGGTGTTGCTGAAACCCTCACCCGACGACATCCAGCAGCAGTACCTCGACTCGCTCACCGCACTTGGCATCGATCCGCGGATACATGATGTGCGCTTCGTCGAGGACAACTGGGAATCGCCGACGCTCGGTGCCTGGGGCCTCGGCTGGGAAGTCTGGATCAACGGCATGGAGATCTCGCAGTTCACCTACTTTCAGCAGGTCGGTGGTATCGATTGCCGACCGGTCTCGGGCGAGATCACCTATGGCCTGGAGCGGATCGCGATGTACCTGCAGAACGTCGACAACGTCTATGACCTCATCTGGGCGCGAGGACCAAATCGCGACGTGACCTATGGCGATGTCTATCACCAGAATGAAGTCGAAATGTCGACCTTCAATTTCGAGGCGGCCAACGTCGAGCGCCTGTTCGAGGCGTTCCGTGCCTGTGAAGAGGAGTCGCGCCGGCTGGTCGCGCAGCGGTTGCCGCTGCCGGCTTACGAGATGATGGTGCGCGCGTCGCACACCTTCAATCTGCTCGATGCGCGGCGCGCGATCTCGATCACCGAGCGGCAGAGCTACATCCTGCGCGTGCGCGCTCTGGCGCGGGCGATCGCCGAAGCCTATTATCAGGGCCGTGAGGCGCTCGGCTTTCCGTTGTGTGCTGCCATGGAGCGGCCGTCATGACCGCCGCCGCGCCGCTGCTGCTGGAACTCGGCACCGAGGAGTTGCCGCCGAAGGCGCTGGCGGGCCTTGGCGCCGCGCTGGTCGAAGGCGTGCGCGAGCGCCTGACCAGGGCCGCCTTGGCCTTTGGCGACATCGAAAGCTTCGCGTCGCCGCGACGGCTGGCCTTGCTGATTCATGACCTGGCGCTGCGGCAATCCGATCGCGTCAGCGAGCGCCGCGGCCCGGCGCTCGCGGCGGCTTACGATGCGGCCGGCGCCCCGACCCAGGCGACGCTGGGCTTCGCGCGTTCCTGCGGCGTCACGCTCGAGCAGTTGCAGATCACGACCACCGAGAAGGGCCGCTGGCTGAGTTGTGTCATCAAGCAGCCGGGTGCGGCGGCAACGGAGATCCTGCCGGCGCTGATCGTGGACGCGCTGCAAGCACTGCCGGTGCCGCGACGGATGCGTTGGGGCAGTTCCGATGCCGAGTTCGTGCGGCCGGTACATTGGCTGGTGTTGCTGCATGGCGAGCAGATCGTGCCGGCGCACATCCTCGGCGTCGCCGCCGATCGCATCACCTATGGCCACCGTTTTCTGGCGCCGGCGGCCATCATGCTGGCGCACGCGGCAGATTACGCCGCGACCTTGCGCCAGCAAGGCAAGGTCATAGCCGGTTTCGCCGCGCGCCGCGAGATGATTCGTCTGGCGATCGAGCAGGCGGCGAAGGCGGCCAAGGGTACCGCGCTGGTCGCGCCGGATCTGCTCGATGAAGTGACCGCGCTGGTCGAATGGCCCGTCGCGCTCACCGGAGCCTTCGCGCCCGAGTTCCTGGCGCTGCCCGAGGAAGTGCTGCTGGCGACGATGCAGAACCATCAGCGCTACTTTCCGCTGCGTGGCACTGACGGGCGGTTGCTCGATCGCTTCATCACCATCGTCAACATCGACAGCCCGCACCCCGAACGCATCATCGCCGGCAATCAACGCGTCATTCAGCCGCGGCTGAAGGATGCCCAGTTCTTCTGGGAGCAGGATCGCCGCACTCCGCTCGCCGAGCGCTTGCCAGCCATGGCCGGCATCGTCTTCGAGCAGCAGCTCGGTTCGCTGCACGACAAGACCGAGCGCACGCTGATCCTGGCCGAGGCGATCGGCCGTGCGCTCGATCTCGACCTCGCGGCGGTGCGCCGCGCGGCGCAGCTGTCGCGCTGCGACCTGGTGACCGGCATGGTGGGCGAGTTTCCGGAGCTGCAAGGCGTGATGGGTCATCACTATGCGCTCGCATCCGGCGAGGCGGCGGCGATCGCGCGCGCACTCGAGGAGTTCTACCTGCCGCGGTTTGCCGGTGATGCCCTGCCGACGAATCCGTTCGCGCAGGCGATCGGCGTCGCCGATCGGCTCGACACGCTGGTCGGCATCACCGCCATCGGCAAGGAACCGACCGGCGACAAGGATCCGTATGCACTGCGCCGTCACGCGCTCGCCGTGCTGCGGATCTGCATCGAACGCGAGCTCGATCTCGATCTGGTCGAGTTGATCACGATCGCCGCCGGCAATCTCGGCGCGTTGACCGGCACCATGGCCGGCGACGGTGCGATTGCCGGTAGCACGCTGATCGATCGCGTCCACGATTTCCTGCTGGATCGGTTGCGTGCCTATTACAGCGATCGCGAGGTGCCGTTCGACGTGTTTGACGCGGTACGCGCGCGCCGGCCGGCACGCCCGCTCGATTTCGATCGACGGGTGCGCGCGGTCGCGGCATTTCGCGCGCTGCCACAGGCCGCGAGCCTCGCCGCCGCCAACAAGCGCAGCGCCAACATTCTCGCCAAGCTCGAGACCCCGCCGCCGGCCGAACTGGATCCCGCGCTGCTGGCGTTGCCCGCCGAGCAGGCGCTGACGCGGGATCTCGCGACCGCAGCCAGCGAAATCGCGCCGCTGCTCGCGACCGGCGACTATGCCGCAGCGTTGCTGCGCCTGGCCGCGCTGCGCGACAGCGTCGATGCGTTCTTCGATGCCGTGCTGGTGTGGTGCGACGACCCGGCGGTACGCGCCAACCGCCTGGCGCTGGTGGCGCGGCTGCGTCATTTGTTCACCGGCATCGCCGACATCTCGCGGCTCAATCTGTCGAGTTGATCGGCGTTCACCTGGCGGAGGCGGCTCGATGAAACTGGTCATCATCAGGAGCAGCGGCCTCATCGAACCGCCACGAGGTGTCGCCGGCGAGTCCGGTGGCCGGGAGGCCATTCCCGGCGCGGTCGAAGCGATCGCTCGATTGACGTTGGCCGGAGTCCGCTGCGTCCTGCTGGGCGACCGCGCACAATCCCGCGACGGCGCGTTCGATATCGACGCGCTGCTCCACGGCCAGCAACGGATGTTGCGGGCGATCACGCAACGTGGCGGGCGCATCGAGGCGCTGGCCTTTTGCCCGCACGACGCCGGCCAACCCTGCGTCTGCGATTCCAGCGAGCAGGGACTGCTCCAGCAGATCGTGCAGCGCGCCCGGTTGAGTGCCGGGGAGGTCGCGCTGATTACCAACCGCGCCGCCGATCGCGATGCGGCACGTGCCCTCGGCATCACCGTGCAGAGCATGCCTGGCGTGCGCGGGGGATCGGCTCTGGAACAAGCCGGACCCGCACCGGCTGATCTGGCCGCGGCGATCAATTTGCTGCTGTGCTCGTGACCTCGTGATCGGCGCACTCTGCTATTACGTTGGCCTCGTGCCCTGGACGATCCTCGCGGGCATCGCCGCGCTGCTGATCTGGCCATTGCCGATGCGGCTGCGGGCGCGCTGGCTGTCGCTCTGGAACCAGGGCGCGATCGCCTGGCTTGGTCTCTGTTGCGGTGTGCGCTATCGGCTCCATGGCATCGAGCGCTTGCCGGCGACACCTGCCGTCGTGCTCTGCAAACATCAATCGGCGTGGGAAACGATCGCGCTGCCGAAACTGTTGCCGCCACAATCCTGGGTGTTGAAGCGCGAACTTCTTTGGATCCCGTTCATGGGCTGGGCGCTGGCGATCGCCGGCGCCATCTCGATCGATCGATCGCAAGGCGCCGGCGCATTGCGCAAGGTGCTGCGCGATGGTCAGGCGCGCCTGCAACATGGGCTCTGGGTCATCGTCTTTCCGGAAGGCACGCGCGTCGCGCCGGGACGAAAAGGTCATTACGCGCGCAGCGGCGCGCAGCTCGCATTGCGCGCGCAATGTCCGATCGTGCCGATCGCGCACAACGCCGGCCTGTTCTGGCCGCGCGGCAGCTTGCGCAAGTATCGTGGTTGCATCGACATGGTGATTGGCGAACCGATCCTGCCGGGGGATCGCTCGGCGGCCGAACTGACCAATCTCTGCGAAACCTGGATCGAAGGCGAAACCCAACGCTTGCTCGAAGCGGCGGTGCGCGCGTCGCCGCAGTTGGCCGCTCGCTATAATCCGGCGAGCTATCCGGCTGGAGACTCCCGATGAACGATGCAACGCGCCCCGGCGCCAATCGTGCCTATCCGCGAACGCGGCCGCGGCGTTTGCGCGCCGATGACTTCAGCCGCCGGCTGGTGCGGGAACACCAGGTGACCGCGAACGATCTGATCTGCCCGCTGTTTGTGCTCGACGGCAGCAACCGCCGCGAAGCCATCGCCAGCATGCCCGGCATCGAGCGGCTGAGTATCGATCGGCTGATCGACGAAGCGGTGGCGCTGTACGCGCTCGGCATCCCCGCGGTGGCGTTGTTTCCGGTGACGCCGGAGGAGCGCAAGACCGCCGACGGCCGTGAGGCCTGCAACGATGAGGGTCTGACGCAACGTGCGATCCGCGCGCTGAAGCACGCCGTCCCCGAGCTAGGCGTAATCGCCGATGTCGCGCTCGATCCGTTCACGACGCATGGGCACGATGGTCTCATCGATGACACGGGTCGCATCGTCAACGACGCCACCATCGAAGTGCTGGTGCGCCAGGCGCTGTCGCAGGCGGCCGCCGGGGTCGACATGGTCGCGCCCTCGGACATGATGGATGGGCGCATCGGCGCGATCCGCGATGCCCTCGAGGCGGCCGGATATCACGACACCCGCATCCTCGCCTACTCGGCGAAATACGCCTCGGCGTTCTATGGCCCGTTCCGCGACGCGGTCGGTTCGGCCGGCAGCCTCGGTGGCAAGGGCAAGGTCACCTATCAGATGGATCCGGCCAACAGCGACGAAGCGCTGAACGAGGTCGAACTCGATCTCGCCGAAGGTGCCGACATCGTGATGGTGAAGCCCGGGATGCCGTATCTCGACATGGTGCACCGCGTCAAGGAGACGTTCCGCGTGCCGACCTTCGTCTATCAGGTCAGCGGCGAATACGCGATGCTGAAGGCGGCGGCGGCCAATGGCTGGCTCGACGAAGCGCGCGCGGTCGACGAAGCCCTGCTCGCGTTCAAGCGCGCCGGCGCCGACGCGATCCTGACCTACTTCGCGCGCAGCGTTGCGGAACGCCTGCGGCGCAACGCCTGACGAGCGACGCCTCGGCCGGTGTCTCCGTGACTGAATGCTGTTGCAGTCTACGCAAAGGCAATTGAGCCCTCGACCCAGGATGCTACCGAGCCTGTAGGACAGGATCCCGCAATAACGCCCTCAGCGCTTTAGGCGGAAACTTCCCGTAATTAAACACGGCGAGCACGCAAGGTACTCCGGCAACCATCATCGCCAAGATGCTGTTTCCCCGACACCTTCCACGCTGCGCTGCCTTGGCTATACTGAACTTCAACTCAAAACGGCCGCGTGATAGGAGGGAGATTCCCGTGGTTAAACATGGATCATTGCTGGCCATTCATTGTTATGTGCTCTTGGACAAAACACCGCTGAGGCGTAAGCTCGACTCATGAACGCCAACCTTCGCAAGTTACCGCTGGATGAGCGTATCCGCCTGGTCGAGGACTTGTGGGACAGTATTGCCGCGGAT
>JADLEV010000022.1 GCA_020845935.1 Gammaproteobacteria bacterium | reverse complement strand
GCACCTATCGCCGGCTGTTTCACTACCTGCTGGTGATGACGCTGTATTTCTCCGGCGTGCAGATCGTCTACTGGTTCGCCGGCACACTGACCAAGGAATTGTTCGGCTTCACCAATCAGAAGATGGGACTGTTCATCCTGCAACTGACCGTGACCGCGATCGTCGGCGCGGCGCTCACTGGTCGCTATCAGGATCGGATCGGTGCGCGCAATTTTCTGCTCGGCTGTCTCGCGTTCTGGGCCGCGACCATTCTTGCCGCCGCGGTCGTCACCGAAGAGTGGATGTTCTGGGCGGTCGGCAACGCAATCGGGTTCGGTATCGGCGCGATCGGCACCGCGAGCCGGGCGATGGTCGGCCTGTTCAGTCCGCCCCACCGTGCCGCCGAGATGTTCGGCTTCTACGGCCTCGCGCACAAGGTCTCGGCGATGATCGGCCTCGGCAGCGTCGCCTGGTTCGAGTCGATCTTCGCCGGCGACTTCCATCGCGTCGTCGCCGCATCCTCCGGTTTCTTCATCATCGGCTTCGTGCTGCTGCTCGGCATCGACGAGAAGTCCGGCCGCATTGCCGCACTCAAGGCCGAGCGGGCGTTCCGCCGAAGAGCGACCACCTCGGGATGAGTGCGTCCGGCGGTGGCGTCGCGTGGTCGCGTCGGATCGCGGGCATGGCCCGCTCCTGCCGAGGCATCGTGCGCGGGGGAACGGTCGCGTGGGAACCCGCTCCCACCTGCGACCCGAGGGCCTGCCGGCGCAGCCTGCCAACGCATGGCGACTGCCCGGAACTGCCGTTACACTGCCTCGCCATGCGTCGCCTCTGGTTTTTATTCGCGTCCTTGCTGACGCTGGCTGCCTGTGAAGAACCGGTGAACTCCCCGTACCCGCCGGGCGAGGCGGGGCGGGCGGTGCTGTTTTCGGCGTTTTCGGAACGGCCGAAGCATCTCGATCCGGCGCGCTCGTACAGCGAGACCGAGGCGGTGTTCACGCAGCAGATCTATGAACCGCCGCTGCAATATCACTATCTGAAGCGACCCTACACGCTGGAACCGCTGACCACGGTGGGCATGCCCGTGGTCACCTATCGCGATGCCTCCGGCAATGCCTTGCCCGAGTTAGCGCCGGCGGAAGACATCGTCTATACGGAATACGAGATTCGCCTGCGCCCCGGGATCCGCTATCAGCCGCATCCCGCATTCGCCAGGGATGCCGCCGGCCAGCCGCGCTACGTGCCGCTCGCCGAGCAGGACCTCGCGCAGGTCGAGCGGCTGGAAGATTTTCGCGAGACCGGCAGCCGCGAGCTGGTCGCCGCCGATTACGTCTACCAGATCAAGCGGCTGGCGAATCCGCGGCTGAACTCGCCGATCTTTGGCCTGATGAGCGAGTACATCGTCGGTCTCGAGGACCTCGGCAAGCGCTTGCAGGAAGCGGTGGCGGGGTTGCCTCAAAGCACCTATCTCGATCTCGATCGCTTTCCCCTCGAGGGCGCGGAAGTGATCGATACCTACCGGTATCTGATCCGCGTGCGCGGCAAGAATCTTCAGTTTCTGTACTGGCTGGCGATGCCGTTCTTCGCGCCGGTGCCGGCGGAGGCGGAACGGTTCTACAGCCAGCCGGGCATGGCCGAGCGCAATCTCACGCTCGATTGGCAGCCGGTCGGCACCGGCGCGTTCTATCTCGCGATCAACGATCCGAACCGGCGGATGGTGTTGCGGCGCAATCCGAACTATCACCCGGACTTCTATCCGGATGCAGGCGAGGCGGGCGATGCCGAGGCCGGCCTGCTGGCGGATGCCGGCAAGCCGCTGCCGTTTCTCGACGAAGCCATTTACATGCTGGAACGCGAAAGCGTGCCGTACTGGACCAAGTTCCTGCAGGGCTATTACGACATGTCCGGCATCAGCTCGGACACCTTCGATCAGGCGGTGCGGATTGCGCCGGACGGGCAGCCGGATCTGAGCGACGACATGCGCGCGCGCGGCATCGGCCTTGCGACCGCGATCGATACGTCGTTGTGGTACGTCGGTTTCAACATGCGCGATCCGGTGATAGGTGGCGACACCGAGCGGGCGCGGCTGCTGCGGCAGGCAGTGTCGATTGCGCTGAATTACGAGCAGTTCGTCTCGATCTTTTTGAATGGCCGCGGCATTCCGGCGCAAGGGCCGATCCCGTCCGGCATCTTTGGCTATCGCGACGGCGAAGCCGGCATCAACCCGGTGGTCTATCGCTGGCAGGCGGATGGCCAGGGCGGTGGCCGCGCGGTGCGCCGCTCGATCGACGAGGCAGCCGCGTTGCTGGCGCAAGCGGGTTATCCGAATGGCCGCGACGCCACCACCGGTGAGCCGCTGACGCTGTACTTCGATACGATGGCGAGCGGTCCCGACGCGCGCAGCCGGCTCGATTGGTATCGCAAACAGATCGAGGCGCTCGGCGTGCAATTGATCATTCGCGACACCGACTACAACCGCTTCCAGGACAAGATGCGGAAGGGCAACGCGCAGATCTTCGAATGGGGCTGGAACGCCGACTATCCCGATCCCGAGAACTTTCTGTTCCTGTTGTACGGCCCGAATCAGAAGGTGGAACGCAACGGCGAGAACGCCGCGAATTACGTCAATGCCGAGTTCGATCAACTGGTCCTGCGGATGAAGAACATGGAGAACGGCCCGGAACGGCAGGAAGTGATCGATCGGATGGTCGATCTGGTTCGCCACGACGCGCCCTGGGTATTCGCCTATTCGCCGAAGAGCTTCACGCTGCGCCACGGCTGGGTGACGCCCGGCAAGCCGAACCTGATGGCGCGCAACCTGCTCAAGTACCGGCGGCTCGACCCGGCGGCGCGGGTCGCCTATCAGGCGCGCTGGAACCGGCCGGTGCTGTGGCCGCTCGCGCTCGGCGCGCTGGTGGTATTCGGCGCGCTGCTGCCGGCGGTGCTCGCGTACCGCAAGCGGCAGTGTGCCGCCGCGACTCCCTCGGGGGATTCCGCGTGCTGAACTACTTCATCCGCCGCGTGCTGTATGCACTGCCGATCCTCATCGGCGTGAACCTGCTCACGTTCATGCTGTTCTTCGTGGTCAATACGCCGGACAACATGGCGCGGATTCATCTCGGCGCGAAGTACGTCACGCCCGAAGCGATCGAGAAGTGGAAGGTCGAGCATGGTTACGACCGGCCGTTGCTGTACAACGCCGGCGCCACCGGCATGAGCAAACTCACCGACACGCTGTTCGTCGACAAGTCGCTCGCGCTGTTCGCGTTCGATTTCGGCGCGGCCGACGATGGCCGCGACATCGCCCGCGAGATCCGGCACCGGATGTGGCCGAGCCTCGCCATCGCACTACCGAATTTTCTGCTCGGTCTCGTCGCGTATCTCAGTTTCGCGCTGGTGATGGTGTTCTTTCGCGCGAGCTATCTCGATCTGGCGGGCGTGGTGCTGTGCGTCGCGCTGATGTCGGTGTCCGGATTGTTCTACATCATCGGCGGCCAGTACCTGGTCGGAAAGCTGTGGCACCTGGTGCCGGTCTCGGGGTTCGCGCCGGGCGCGGAGATGCTGAAGTTTCTGCTGCTGCCGGTGCTGGTCGGCGTCATCGGTGGCCTCGGCGATTCCAGCCGGTTCTACCGGACCCTGTTCCTCGAGGAAATCCACAAGGATTACGTGCGCACCGCACGCGCCAAGGGTCTGTCGGAGCGCGTGGTGCTGTTCAGGCATGTCCTCGGCAACGCGATGATCCCGATCCTGACCGGCGCCGTCGTCGTCATCCCGCGACTGTTTCTCGGCAGCCTGATCGTCGAATCGTTCTTCGGCATCCCGGGTCTCGGCAGCTACACCATCGAGGCGATCCAGGCGCAGGATTTCGCGATCGTCCGCTCGATGGTGTTCCTCGGCTCGGTGCTGTACATCGTCGGCCTGTTGCTGACCGATCTCTCGTACACGCTGGTCGATCCGCGGGTGCGCCTCGAATGAACCTCGGCTTTCGTCCCGAACTGCTGTGGAGCGACGCGCTGCTGTTTCTGCTGCTCGCGGTCGTCGTCATGTTCGCCTGGCGCAGCGCCCGCAACGAGCATCTGCGCGCGCCGTGGCGGCGGGTCGCGCGGAGCCGGCTCGGCATGAGTGCGGCCGTCGTGCTGATCGCCTATGCGTGCATCGGCATCGTCGACTCGCTGCATTACCGGCCGGCGTTGCCGGCGACCGAAGGTCAGCCAGTGCAATATGCGGCCGAGGTGCGCTCGCTGCTCGACGTGTTGACCGGTGAACTGCGCACCCGGGTCGAAGATTCCTATTCGGCGCCGTTCTCCCTGCATCTCTACAGCCGCGAGACGGTGACGCAGCCGGACGGCAGTCAGGCGCGCGTCTTTCCGCGGCTGCAGCATGCCGGCGTCGGTCTGGCGGATGCCGCGGCGGCACGTGCCGACATCGTTTGGCGCGGCCTGCGTGGCATCGCGCTGGGTGCGCTCGGCGGAGCCCTCGTGTTGATCGTCGCCGCGTTCGCGGTCGGCCGGCGTCTCGGCGGTTGGCGCGCGGGTTGGATGGCAATCCGGTGCGCGCCGGAATGTTCCGGGCTGCGTGCGGGGTTGGCGACCCTGATCGGGTTGCTCGTGCTCGGCGCGATCGCGGTGCAGCTCGTGCCGAACTATCACGTGCTCGGCACCGACAAGGTCGGCACCGACGTGTTCTATCTGTCGCTGAAGAGCGTGCGCACCGGCCTTTTGATCGGCACGTTGACGACGCTGGTGACGCTGCCACTGGCCCTGCTGCTCGGACTCGCCGCGGGGTATTACGGCGGCCGGGTCGATGATGTCATCCAGTACCTCTACACGACGCTGAACTCGATTCCCGGTGTGCTGCTGATCGCGTCCGCGGTGCTGGTGGCGCAGGTGCAGATCGAACTGCATCCGGAGCTGTTCGATACCGCCGCCGCGCGCTCGGATCTGCGCCTCGTCTCCCTCTGCTTGATTCTCGGCATGACCAGTTGGACTGGCCTCGCGCGGCTGCTGCGCGCCGAGACTCTGAAGCTGCGCGAGATGGATTACATCCAGGCGGCGCGCGCGTTCGGCGTGTCGCGCGCGCGGATCATCGGCCGCCACATCGTGCCGAACGTCGCACACCTGGTGTTGATCACGGTTGCGATCGATTTCTCCGGCCTGGTGCTGGCCGAAGCCGTGCTGTCCTATGTCGGCGTCGGGGTCGACCCGGTGACGGCGAGCTGGGGCAACATGATCAACGGCGCGCGGCTGGAGCTGGCGCGCGAGCCGATGGTCTGGTGGCAGCTGTCCGCCGCGTTCGTGTTCATGTTCGCGCTGGTGCTGTCGGCGAATCTGTTCGCCGATAGCGTGCGCGATGCGTTCGATCCACGCGCCGCAGGGCAGGGCTGATGGGCGGCGCACTGACGGCACGCTCGCTGCGCGTTGCGCTTGGTCCTGGCGCGCAAGCGCCATGTCCGGTCGATGGCGTCGATCTGGATATCGCCGCCGGCGAATGCGTGGTGCTGCTCGGTGAATCGGGTTGCGGCAAATCGCTGACCGCGCTGGCGCTGATGCGGTTGCTGCCGGACGGGCTCACGCTTGTCGGTGGCCGTGCCAGCCTCGGCGAGATCGATCTGTTCGCGCTGCCGGAGCAGGCGATGCGCACCGTGCGCGGCGGCCGGATGGCGATGATTTTCCAGGAGCCGATGCTGAGCCTGAACCCGGTGATGACGATCGCCGCGCAGGTGGCGGAGGCGTTGCGCGTGCATCGCGATCCGCAAGCCGCGACGATCGGTGATGCCACCGCGCGACTGCTCGACGCGGTCGGCCTCGAGGTGCGGCTCGGCGCGAGTTATCCGTTTCAGTTATCCGGTGGCCAGCGGCAGCGGGCACTGATTGCGACGATGCTCGCGGGCGAGCCGGAGTTGCTGATCGCGGATGAGCCGACCACCGCGCTCGATGTCACGGTACAGGCGCAGATCCTGCGGCTGTTGCGCGGCCTGCGCGCGGCGCGCGGCATGAGCCTGCTGCTGATCACGCACGATCTCGATGTCGCGCGTGACATGGCCGATCGCGTGATCGTGATGTATGCCGGGCAGGTCGTCGAAGCGGCCGATCGTGCGACGCTGTACCGCCAGCCGTTTCATCCCTATACCCGCAAGCTGTTCAGCGTGCTGCCCTCGGCGCACGCGCGCGGCCAGCGCCTCGCGGCCATCCCCGGCGCGGTGCCACCGCTCGGCACGAAACATCGCGGTTGCCGGTTTGCTGCGCGCTGCGATCGGGCGTTCGCGCGCTGTCACGAAGAGGCGCCGCTGTTGCGTGAGATAGGCTCGGGTCATCAGGTGCGCTGCCATCTCGATGCCGGCGCAGGTGCGATCGTCACGATGCCAGCGGTGCAGACAACCACGGCGCAAGGCATCGAGCCCGCGTCGACGCGCCTCTTCGAGGTTGCAGACCTGCAAGTCCATTTTCCGATCCGCAAGGGATTGCTGCGTCGCGTCACGGGTTGGTTCAAGGCCGTCGATGGGGTCGATCTCGCGATCGATCGCGGCGAGACCGTGGCGCTGGTCGGCGAGTCCGGCTGCGGCAAGACGACGCTTGCCCGCGCGATGTTGCGCCTGATCCCGCCCACGCATGGGGATATCCGCCTCGAAGGACAATCGCTGCTGGCGCTCGGGGAATCGGCCTTGCGCGAGGCGCGGGCCCGGATGCAGATCGTGTTTCAGGATCCATTCTCGTCGCTGAATCCGCGGCTGCGGGTTGGCGAGATTCTGGAGGAAGGGCTGCGCAGCCTGCGGCTCGATCTCGACCGCGGGCAACGCACCGCGCGCATCGACGAATTGCTCGGCAAGGTCGGGCTCGGCGCCGATGCGGCCGGGCGCTATCCGCATGCATTCTCCGGTGGCCAGCGCCAGCGCATCGCGATCGCGCGGGCGCTGGCGGTGGAACCGAGATTGCTCGTTTGCGACGAGCCGACCAGTGCGCTCGATGTCTCGGTCCAGGCGCAGATTCTGTCGCTGTTGCAGGATCTGCAGGCGGCCGATGGCCTCGGTTACCTGTTCATCGCCCACAACCTGCCGGTGGTCGGTTATCTCGCCGATCGGATTGCCGTGATGTATCGCGGTCGCATCGTCGAGGAAGGCCCGGCGCCAAAGGTGATGGCCGCACCGGCCCATCCGTATACACAGTTGTTGCTGGAATCGGCACCCGGGCGCGGACTGCGTGCCGAGCCGCCGGAATCCCGCAGCGAGGATGGCAGCACCGGTTGCGCATTCTTCGGGCGCTGTCCGAAGGCCGAACCTCGCTGCGCCACGGTGCGGCCGGAGTTGCTTCCGGTCGACGACCGACGCGTCGCCTGTCATCTCGCCAGGACCGAGCGATAGAGCCACGCCGCAGATGACCGGTCGCGGGCAGGGACCGGTCCTGCATGCCTGGATTGAGGTAGCAAAGCGGGTCGTGCCCACGATGCACCCTGCCATTCCGTAGCAGCGGGTCACTCCCGCAAACTGCGCCAGGCGGCTCTTGACGCTGAGGGCGGAAAAAACGGATCGTGTCCCGCCGCTGTGGCTTGCGGCGACCTTGCCTGCCCCAGCCGATCGTCGAGGACCCCATGGACAACAGAACCCGACTGCTTCTTGCCAGCGTCGTCGCCATCGCGACGACCTCCTTTGGTTTCATCGTGCGAGCCTTTCTGATCACCGAGTGGGGCGATACCTACAACCTCACCGAGACGCAGAAGGGCGCCCTGCAGGGCGCGGGCCTGTTTCCGTTCGCCGTCAGCATCATCCTCACTGCGCTGGTGGTCGATCGCGTCGGCTACGGCCGGGCGATGGCAGTCGCCTGGATCGGACATGTCGTCGCGGCCGTCGTCACGATGACCGCGACCAGCTATACCCAGATCTATCTCGGCACGCTGCTGTTCGCGCTGGCGAATGGCATCGTCGAGGCGGTCACCAATCCGGCGGTCGCGACGCTCTATCCGCAGGACAAGGTGCGCTATCTGAACATTCTGCACGCCGGCTGGCCGGGCGGCCTGGTGTTCGGTGGCCTGCTGTTCATCGTCCTGGGCGAGACCTCCTGGCAAATGAAAATCGGTCTGTTCCTGCTGCCGGCGGTGATCTACGGCCTCCTGATGCTGCGCTGCCAGTTCCCGGTGCAGGAGCGCGTCAGCGCCGGCGTGTCGTATCAGGACATGCTGCGCGAGTTTGGCTGGGGTGGTTGCCTCATCGTCTCCTATTTCATTGCGGGGGCGATCGATGCGGTATTGGCGGGCGTATTCAGCAGTGGCCTGCCGACCTGGCTGTACTACGCGTTCACGCTGTTGCCGGCGGTACTGTTCGCGGCGCGCGTGCGCAGCCCCGGGCGGCCGGTGTTCCTGTTCATGCTGCTCATCATGATCGTGCTGGCGACCACCGAACTCGGTACCGACAGTTGGGTGACCGACCTGCTGACGCCGGTGTTGCAGGGCAGTGGCGCCTGGGTACTGGTCTATACCTCGGCCATCATGTTCGTGTTGCGCATCTTCAGCGCCGGGCCGCTGCTGCGCCGGCTGACCCCGGTTGGCCTGTTGCTGATCTGCTCGCTGCTGGCGGCCGCCGGACTTGCGCTCATCGCCAACGCGGGTGCCGCGGCGAGCCTGGTGTTTCTCGCCGCGACACTGTACGGCGCGGGCAAGAGCTTCTTCTGGCCGACGACGCTGGGCATCGTCTCCGAGCAGTTTCCGCGCGGCGGTGCGCTGACGCTGAACGCGATGGGAGGCATGGGCATGATCGCGGTCGGCGTGCTCGGTGCGCCGTTCCTTGGCGCGATCGTGGACCGCAATCTCGATCAGTCGCTGCGGCAGAGTGATCCGGCGATTCATGCGCGGGTCGCCGAAGCGCCGCGGACCTTCCCGTTGCTCCGTGGTCTCGATGCCGGCCCGACGACGATCGGTCCGTTTCAGCCGCTCGACAAGGCTAGGTTGGCGGCATTGCCGGCGGCCGATCGAACCGCCACCGACGCAACGCTGGCGGTCACACGCCAGCAATCGCTGCTGCAATTCGCCATCCTGCCGGTGATCATGGCGATCTGTTATCTGCTGCTGTTGCTCCATTTCCGCGGCAAGGGTGGGTACAAGCCGATGCTGATCAACGAGCCCTGATCGGCCGGCCAGGGATCGGCCAGGGGGCTACAGGAAAAAAAAGGGCAGACCGGAGGTCTGCCCTTGATCGGGGCGGCTCTCCCTGGCCGCCCCTTGAGGCCGGATGCTGCTCCGGTCGTTGTCTAGGCGCGGGGTTCCGGCTGCGCCGCCCACTCCTTGCCATGCTCCTTGCCGTATTCCTGCTGGTACTGTGACCACTCGTCGGTCTCGACGTTTGTCTCCTGGCGCAACCGGGTACCGCGGGACAGCACGAACCAGATCAGCGGCAGCAGACCACCCAGCACGAACACTGCACCACCGATCATCCGCAGGTAGGTCAGCGTCTGGAATACCGGGCCCATGACGATCTCGGTCGAGCGCGCATACCAGGTGCCGGTCGTGACGACATGGAAGATCTGGTACAGGCCGACCGGGAACAGGTCGAGGAACATCATCAAAGCGATGCCGATGTTCAACGCCCAGAAGATCCGCCGGATCAGCAGATCATTCCAGAACGACTTCGGGAACAGATGCTGACAGCAGAACAGCATGCCGGCGATGGCGATGTTGCCCTTGACGCCGAACATCGCGGCATGGGCGTGGTTGCCGGTCATATAGGTGGCGTGCTCGTAGTAGTTCACGATCGGCAGTGTGATCAATGAACCGAACACGCCGGCGCCGAACACGTTCCAGAAGTTGACGCCGAGGATGAACAGCCAGACGCCGTTCATCACCGTCGTCTGCTTGCCCTGCAGGCGTCGCGCGTCCGCCTTGTTTCCTTCCTGACGCATTTGCCACGCGTCCAGCGTCAGCAGCAGCAGCGGCAGCACTTGCAGCGTGGAAAACACGCTGCCCACGGCGATGATGCCGGTCGGCTTCGCGATCCAGTAAAAGTTGTGCGAGATGCCGTTCAGCGCGGTGACGAAGAACAGCATCACCGCGAGGAAGATGACGCGCTCCGCCATCAGCCGCGTGACCAGACCCATCTGCACCAGCAGATAGGCGACGATCACCGTGGTGAACACCTCGAACGTCACCTCGACCCACATGTGCACGACCATCCAGCGCCAGTAGTCGGAGATGGCGAAGTTCGAGTCCGGCACCATCAGCACGCCAAAGAACAGGAACAGCACCATCACGCCGCTGCCATACAGCAGCCAGGCCGGCACCGACCAGACATTGCGTCGGTTGAGCCACGGTTTCACGCCACGATAGATGATGTAGATCCACAACGTGAAGCCGCCGAGCAGCAGCAACTGGAAGAAGCGGCCGAGTTCGATGAACTCCCAACCCTGACTGCCGAACCAGTACGCCATCTTGTCGTCGCTGATCCAGCCGCGCTGACCGGTATAGATACCGCCGAGCGCGCCGACGGCGACGATGACGGCAATGCCGAACAGCAGATTGATCAGGAACTTCTGGCCGTTCGGTATCTTCGCCAACCGGGGCAGGAAGAAGATCGTGTAGCCGACCCAGCACATGAAGAACCAGAAGATCTGCAACAGCGTGTGATAGCTGCGTGCGACCGTGAACGGCACCAGGTTGTTGAGGTTGATGCCGAACGGTCGCAGGAAGTCGGTGGCACCGATGATGCCGGCCAAGACCTGGCAACCGAACACAATCATCGCCGGCGCGAAGAACTTGTAGGTCGCGCGCTGGGTCGGCCGAACATAGCCATTCTCCAGATCCGATGTTGTCAACCAATGGCTGTTCTCGCTGTTCTGAGCTTCGAACAGGTCAATTGGCTGCTGCTTCATCTGGCCGTAGACATAAAGCACGATGCTGATGCCAATCCACAGCGCGAAGATCGACGCGAAGGTCCAGATGAACGTCGCGGCCGTGGCGCTGTTGCCGGCATCCGGATCCGGTGGCCAGTTGTGCGTATAACTGTAGCTCTCGCCGGGACGGTTGGCGGCCGAAACCCAGCCACCCCAGTAGAAGAACGCGGTGACCGCGCGGATATTGTCGGCCCCGGAGAGTTGATTGACCGGGTCCATCCGATCCGGATAGGTCGGATCGGTGAACATCCGCGTGTAGTGCTTGTTCAACTCCTCGAAGGCGTAGATCTGCGCTTCGTTCAACACCACGTGCTGCGCGGTTTCGTCGTAGGTGTTGCCATGCAGTTCGCGGATCACGCGCTGCGCGATCGCATCCTGCTCGTACAGCGGCAACTCTGCGACACCGTTGCGCGCCTTCATCTCGTTGGCATAGAACTCGCGCATCGAGAGCACCGTACGGTGCAGCGCTTCGGCGGTGAAATCCGGACCACGCTCGGCACCATCGCCCCAGAACGAGCCGTAGGCCATCAGGCCGCGGATGTGGAACAGTTCCTTGCCGCGCTCGATATTCTCCTTGGAGAAAACGACCGCACCATCCTTGGTGACGAAATTGACCAGAGGCGGCGCACCGCTATAGGTCTGCTGGCCGAGGTAAACCAAGCCAACGACACTGATTGCTGCAACGATAAGGAAATGTGTGAACCAGTTCTTCTTGTTCAGCAACCACATTGCGAGGTTGCTGTTACTGCCGGAAGGTGCCACTGCTTCTGTAGCCATCGTCATTAGCTCCCCGGAAAGTGCCTTTAGCACGCGCTATTCGAGCACGGGATGCCTCGCCGGAAAGCCCCACGAAGCATCTGGTCAATGACGCAAATCATCAATGCAGAAGATCAGAATCAGTCCAAACCGATTGCTAGGCAAACTATTGTCGATACGGAGGTCCGCATCCGATCGCCGGTCGCGGGCAGAGCCCGCTCCTACATGCACGCACACATGCAGAAGCGGCTCACGCTCGCGAATTGAAACGCCACAGCAATCTGCCGGAGGTTGCCAGCATCGTGTTTCTTTGCCAGAGTCTTGGCACGACGTGATCTGGTCCTGCGGGCACGGCATGAAGAACACGATCCGATCCTGGTTCTCTTCCTCGCGGCGCGACGAGCCTGGCGATGGGCCGTTCGCGGCCGACCATCCGAACGGCGCGCCGCGGCTGCGCTGCGTGTATCGTGCCGGCCAGCTCGATGGCCCGTTCGAGTCCTACTACGACAGCGGGGCCATCGAGTTCCGCGGCGTTTATCGCGCCGGGCGGCTCGATGGTCTGCAACAGTGGTTTCATCGCAACGGTGCGCTGCGCGAGCGGCAGGAGTTTCGCCACGGCGAACGCAACGGTCCCTGGCTGCTGCACCACGCCAATGGTCAGCCCCGCTCCTCGGGTACGCACAGCCACGGCAAACGGCAGGGACCGTTTCGCACGTTCTATCCGGACGGCACGATGCGCTCGGAAGGAACCCATCGCGATGATCGGCGCGATGGCCCGTATCGATCCTTTCATGCGAATGGCGGTATCGAGGCTCAGGGCGTATTCGCGTTCGGGGAGCGAATCGGCTGTTGGCAACGATGGCATGCCAACGGGCATCTTGCGGAGCGAATGAATTACCAGAACGGAGTGCCGCACGGCGAGTATCGTTCCTATCACGGTAACGGTGCGCTGCAATCGATCGCTTGCTACGAGGCCGGCCGGCGGCATGGGCCGTGCGAAACATTCGACGCCAGTGCCCGATTGATTTCCCGGGTGAATTACAATCAGGGCATGCTCGACGGCCGCTACGAGATGTTCGGCGATGGTGGTGAGGTCACCGAACAGGGTGCTTATCGGCTGGGGGTGCGCGTGTGATGCGTCCCGGCGGCACGGGCCTCGATCCGCTCCGTTTGCTGCGGCGCGCCATCTCCCGCCTCAACCCGATGCGTCCGCCGGCAAGGCCCGGGCCCCACAGCGCCAAACCGCGTTACAAGGGCGTTTACCGCAATGGCAAACAGGAAGGCCCCTGGGAGTTCTACTATGAAACCGGTGCCATTGAATTTCGCGGCACGTTCGTCAATGGCGAGCGCCATGGTGCCTGGGAGCAGTACCACGAATCCGGCCGGCTCAAGCTCAAGGGCCATTCGCATCGTGGTCGGCCCGACGGCATCTTCGAACGCTATTACGAGGACGGTCAAATCGCGGAGCGCGTGTGTTACCGCGAGGGCGAACTCAATGGCCTGTGCGAACGCTTTCACCGCAATGGCAAGCCGAGCGCCCGTGGCGAGCATCGGGACGGAGAGCCCGATGGGCTTTGGGAGTACTTTCACGAGAATGGCCAGCTGGCGCAGCGCGGCTGTTATCGGGAGCACAAGCGCGACGGTCCCTGGGAAGCATTCGATGAGCAGGGCACGTTGCTGGAACGCCGTGCTTTTCCGGAGTGAGGGCAGATGCTCGACCGACTGAATCCGTGGCAACGCTTCTGGGGAATCTTCGCGCTGGTGATGCTGGCATCGACACTGGTGCTGGCGATCGCGGTCTGGCCGCGGCGCGATGCCGGCCTGCGCGCCGATCTGACGGCACCCGCCTGCGCCGAATGGCGCGAGCCGCGAGACGGCTTGTTTCCGGCGGCGGCGCCGGCGCCGACCGAACCCTGTCACGCGCTGCGTGCCTTCCTGGCGCAGCATCGGCAGCCGTTGCGCAGCGAAGCCGAGTATGACGCCTACCGCTGGCGCACCGGTATGCGTTACACCATGGCGGTCTTGCTGAGTTGGGCGGCGTTCGTCGGCGCGTTGTACCTGTTCGGCTGGGCCGGGGCGTCAATCTCGGGACGTTTCCTGAACCGGCAGCGCGCCGTGCCGGAAACCGACGCCGCCAGCGGCTCGATTGCGCCGCGCGATTCGTCGCACTGATGGCGTCCAGATGATCGTTTCGATCCTGCTCGGCTATTTTCTTGGGGCACCACTGGCGTTCTTGATTTCCCGGCGGCTGCTCGCGACGATCGCCGCGCGCCTCGGCCGGGATGAATCCGGCAGGCGCTTCATTCGCAACGCGGGCACGGTACTTGGCGCCATCGCGCTGGCCCCGGCATTGTTCGGCGGGGTCCTCGTCGCTGGTTATCTGACGCAACCCGGCGCAGGCGCACCGGGACCCGCCAGCATGATCACGCTGGCCGACCTGGCGCTTGGTCTTGGCCTCTGCCTCGGCATCATCGGTATCGTGGTCGGTGCCGCGGCGGCTGGGGCGTGGCTTGGTGCGCTGACGATGAAGTCGTCAGGAGTGCCTCGTTAGGCAGAGACTACCCAAGCCCGTCGCCAAGCATGCCCAGCTTGTCCGGGACTCCCTCCCACTCCTCGGCATCCGGCGGTGGCGGCTTGCGGCCGCGGCTGCGCGGCCAGACCCGCGCCAATTCCGCGTTGAGCCGGACGAACCGCTTCTGCGCCATGGGCACATCGTGCAACTCGACGATGGCGCCGATCGGACAGGCCGGAACGCAGTACATGCAATCGATGCATTCGTCCGGATCGATCACCAGGAAATCGGGTCCTTCATGAAAGCAGGAGGAGGGGCACACCGCGGCGCATTCGGTGTGCTTGCAGAAGATGCAGTTGCCGAGGACGACGAAGGGCATCGGAGCTCCCGGACGATTCGATTCGGGACATTGTCGCCAAGAGTCCGGCAGCGCGGCAAGGGATCGACGCAACGCGCACCATCCGGGATCGCTGCAATAGCCAGGGATCCCTGGATTAGCCGGCTCTGGACAACCCCGGAAGAACCTGTCCGGAGCCGGTGAGAATGAAAGCTACCGGAACGCGTACCGCACCGACAAACCGCCATAGACGTTCTGTCCGGGTGCCGGCTCGAAATAACGGCTGGCACTGGCGTTGATGCGCACATTCGAATTGTAGGCGGCGTCGAACAGATTGCTGACGCCAACGAACGGCGCCACGATCCAACTGCCGACCTGGCCCTCGTAACCGAGCCTCAGGCTGCTGACCTGATAGGCCTGCTGCGCCGCGGTGTTGGCGTTGTCGGCGAAAAAGCCACCGACATGCAGGATGTCCCAGGCGCCGTAGAAACCGCTGTCGTGCCGGTACTTCAGCTCGGCGAACAACTGGTGCCGCGGCAGGCCCGGGATGCGCTTGCCGTCGAAGTTGTCGGTCGCGGTGCGGAAGGTATCGAACTCGGCGGCCATGAATGTATAGGCAAAGCCGAAGGTGACGCCCGGAACCAGTTCGGCCGATGCCGCGAGTTCCACGCCGTCGCGCGTCGAGGCGCCGGCATTGCGATAGTACGTGCGGCCGGTGAATCCGTCCTGCTCGTAGGGCACCAGCTCGTTGTCCACTTCGACGCGGAACGCCGCGAAGTCGTAATCGATCGGGATCGCCGTCGCCAGGCTGCCCTTGAGACCGAACTCGAAGCTGTCGGCGGTCTGCGAGCGCAGTGACGTGTTGAAGCCGCCGCCAAGCGGGTTGGCGAACTCGGTCAGTGTCGGTGTCTCGAACGCGGTCGCGTAGTTGGCATAGACGTTCAGCGCCTCGTTCGGTGACCAGAGCAGACCGACCATCGGGCTGACCTTGTCGAACGACGTTTCTCCGGAGTCGTCGCCGGAGTTGTTGGTAAGGAAGCGGTCGACGATGTCGAACTCGACGTCGTCATAGCGGATGCCGACGGTCAGTTCGAGCCGCTCGGTCACGGCGAACTCGTTTTGTGCGAATACGCCGAGGGTCGTCGCGTTCTCTTCCTGATTCATCGTCAGTGCGCCGCGCACGCCACCGGTCAGATTGCGATAGCGCCGCCGCTCGTCACTCTGCTGATCGACATCGACGCCGACGGTGAACCGGTTGGCATGCCCGCCCAGGGGCGCATCGAAGGTGTATTGCGCGCCGCCGCCGGCATAGAAGCGATCGAAGTGCACCTGCCCGCCATTGCTGAGCGCGGTGCTGCCCGGGAATGGCAGCTTGTTGTCGAAGTCGAGCCAGGCGAAATAGGTGCGCAGCTTCACTTCGTGATGCGCACCGAACGCCTTGCGGTACGACAGCGAGGTACGCTGCTGTTGCCGGCCTTCGCTGCCGTCATAGGTCAGTGAGGACGGATTCGCCGCACGCCGATTGCTCACCACCTCGGCTGCGGTCAGCGCGCCCGGATCGCCCATCTCCGGGATGTCGATCAGATTGACCGTCAGCGTGAGATCAGACGTGTCGTCGATGTCGAACCGCAGCCGCGTGTTGAGCACGTTGCGCTCGATGTAGGAGTTGTCGCGATAGCCATCGAGATCGAGATGGCCGGCGCTGATGGTGTAGTTCAACCGCTGCCACTGGCCGCCGGTCTTCACCTGATACTGGCGATAGCCATGGGCGCCGGCGGAAAAACGGGCGTTCAGGAACGGCTGATCGGTGGCTTCCTCGGTCAGCACGTTGATGACGCCACCGGTCGAGGCGCCATAGAGCGATGCCGCCGGGCCGCGAATGACCTCGATGCGCTCGGTCGAGCCGAGATCGATCTCGTCGACGTTGCCCTGGCCATCCGGGAGCGTGGCGGGCACGCCGTCGACCAGCAGCTTGATGCCGCGAATGCCGAAGCCGGAGCGCGCACCGAAGCCGCGGATCGAGATGCGCAGCGCCTGGGCGAAGTTGTGCCGATTCTGCATGAACAGGCCGGGCACGCGATTGAGCGATTCATCCAGCGTCAATTGCGGCAGGCCGCGCTGGATCTGTTCTTCGGTGACGACGCTGACGCCTTGCGGGATCCGTTCCAGTTCCTTGGCGACGCGCGGCGCCGTGATCTGGATCTCTTCAGTTGCCGTATCCGCGTGTACCGCACCAACCGGCAGCGCCGCCGCCAGCATCACGGCCGGAACACCGGCGCTCTTTCTCTTGTACTTCATCGAAGGCATCTCCTCATCAAGAACACGAATTGCGCGGGTACGCCCCGGTACCGCGGCGCGATTCTGGCACAGTCGCTCGCTCGCATGGCACCCGCGGACCGTGCAACCGTGCTACTTGGACAGAGGCATGACGTCTCGCTACAGAAAATCGCTAGCCGCATTTCTCGTCGCCCTGCCATTGCGCCCTTGTTCCGCTTGCCGGGCCATGCCCGCAACCGGAGGCACTCGCAGCCACCGCGTCGGGTTTATATTGCAACTTTTCTGACGGGGGATGACCGCATGAAATCGACCGTGCATTGTCTGTTGTCGTTGACGTTGTTGGCCGGACTTGCCTTCGGCACGCGCGCCGCCGAACCGGCCGCCTGCGATCGCGCCTGCCTCACGCGTTTCATCGACGCCTACCTGCAAGCGCTGAGCCGGCGTCAGCCGCAAGCGTTGGCGTTGGCACCGCAAGTGCGCTTCACCGAGGACTCGCGCGAGCTGCGTCTTGGCGAAGGACTGTGGCAAACGGCACGCGGCAACAAACCGGAGCGCCTCGATGTTATCGATGTGCGCGACGGTGTCGCGGCGAGTCTGGCGCTGGTCGATGAGGATCGCGGCGACACGTCGGCAACGGTGCTGCTGCTGCTGCGCCTGCGCATCGACCCAGCGCCGGGTCCGGCCCGCATTGCAGCGATCGAAACGATGGTGGTGCGCAACCGCGAGGAAGGGTTCGTGTTCAACGTCGCCGGCACGCGCACGCCGAATCGCAGGATGCTGGCAGACGTGCCGGCCGCGGCGCGGCTATCCCGTGCCGAAGCGATTCGGATCGCCGAGTTCTATCCAAAGGGGCTGACTGTCGGCAGCTTCGTCGAGGTCGATGCGCCGTTCGCTGCCGGCGCCTATCGGCTGGAAAACGGCTATCTCGCCGCCGGCCCCGGCGAATGCATGCCGGAGCATCCGGAACGCCGGCAAGGGTGCACCGACATCAAGCGGCAACGCATCATCAAGCATCCGGATCTGACCTACCGCGTCGCGGCGGTCGACGAGGAGCGTGGCATCGTGCTGCTGCGGCTCGACTTTGGCGATACCGGCCACTACGGCGCCGGCAATGCCCTGGTCGCCTGGGAAGCGTTCAAGGTGGACGGCGGCCAGCTCCATGCGGTCGAAGCCTTCATGAAGGTGATGCCGGCCAAGCTGGGTTCGGGCTGGGACTAGCGCCCTGGGTAATCCCTGCACGAGTCCCTCGTGGACCTGTGCAGCGTCGCCCGGTCCGGTACCCGCCCGGACCGGGCTCCGCGGCATCGAGCACATGAACGCGGCTGCTGCTGCGCGCGATGCTGCCGCGAGGCACTCAATCCGGCGTAGCGTTCAGCCAGTCCAGGATCTGCTGGGTGTGCTCGCCGAGCCGGGGCGGCCGGACGTCGACGCCGGGGCCGTCCTTCGCCATGCGGAAGCCGGCGTTGATGATCTCGACCTGCTCGCGTTCCGGCAGGCCGGGAACGTCCAGTGGCAGCGTCGCCTGGCGTTGCCGCAGGTGCGCGAACGACGCGGCCTCGGCCACGTCGCGCACCATGCCGCAGGGAATGCCGGCGGCGCTCATCGCCGCTTCCCATGCGGCAGCGTCGCGGGCCCGCAGCGCCGCGCCGAGTTCGGCCTGCATCGCCGTTGCATTGGCGCGGCGCGCCTCGGGATCGGCAAAACGCGCGTCGCCCAGCCAATCCTGCCGGCCGAGCAACGTCGCCAGCGCGACGAACTGGTGCTGCTGGACCACGCCCAGCGAGATCAGGCGGCCGTCGCGCGCCGCGAACAGCGCCGCGGTCGGCTGGCCGCTGTAGCCGGTGTTGCCGGTGCGCGCGAGCGCCTTGCCGGTGACCAGATAGGGCACGACCGCCGAGGTCATGAAGGCCAGGCTCGCATCGAACATCGCGACGTCGAGGTAGTCGCCGCCGTCGCCATTGGCGCGGCGCAGCAGTGCGGCGAGTATGGCGAAGGCCGCGGTCTGGCCGGTGAGCGTGTCCACCACGGGGAAGCCAACCCGCATCGGCGGATCATCCGGATCGCCGCCCAGGCTCATCATGCCGCTGGTCGCCTGCACGATGTTGTCGATCGCGGGCCAGTCGCGCAGCGGGCCGGACTGGCCATAGCCCGACACCGAGCAGTACACGAGGTCCGGCCGGATCGCGCGCGCCGCCGCGTAACCCAGCCCGAGGCGTTCCATCACGCCGGGGCGGAAATTCTCCAGCAGCACGTCCGAGCGCGCGACGATGCGGCGTGCGACCTCGAGCTCGGCCGGGTTCTTGAGATCGAGCACGATCGACTTCTTGCCGGCGTTGACCGCGATGAACGCCGGCGCCATGCCGTCGTAGCGGCGATCCGCGCCATAGTTGCGCATGGCGTCGCCGCCAGGCGCTTCGATCTTGATGACCTCCGCGCCGAGCAGCCGCAGCAGGTGCGAGGCCAACGGTCCCGCCATCACGTGACTGAAATCGGCAATCCGGATGCCAGCCAGGGCCTGGGCCATTCAGTTGCTCCCGGTACAGTGCACGCTGCCGTCCTCGCGCACGCTCGAACGCGCCAGGTCCAGAACGGTCACGCCGTCGATCCCGTAGCGTGACAATGCCTCGGCGTTGCGCTGCGCTTCCTCCCGGTAGCGGGTCTCGAAGATCACCTGTTCGGCCGGGTCGATGCCGTGGAACCGCACGTTCGCGGCCGCCGCGGCACGCATCCCTTCCTGAAGGGAAAGCTGAATCTGCTCGGCAAGCGCGGCTTCCCAGACCGGGATTGCCGCTTCCAGCACGGCCCGCTCCTCGGCCGTCAGGCGCAGCCAGCGCCGTTCGCCCATGGCGCGGGCCGGATAGGCGCCACGCGGGACCTGGATGTCGGTGTAGTGCCCGGCAACCTCGGCGAAGTGCAGCGCACGAAATGTGTCTGGCGGCGCGATCACGCCGTCGATCACACCCTTGGCCAGCGCCGAGTAGACCTCGCCCATCGGCATGTTGACCGGGTCGGCGCCTAATTCGCGCAGCACGCGCAGCAACTCGGTCGGCGCGCGCAGCCGCATGCCGCGCAGATCGGCCAGGCGTTGCACTGGCTGGGTGCGGGTGACCAGACCCGGCAGGGCACCGCCCTGCACCGCGAGTACCTTCAGGCCGGCGAGTTCACGGACGATCTGCGGGCTGTGCGACGCCAGGCAGCGGAACAGCGCGACCTGCATCTCGACGGTTTCGACGCCGCTGTAGAAACCGGACTGGATCCGGATCAGGTGGGCGCCACCCTTGGCGTAGATCGGCGTGATGAGACCGATGTCCGCGACGCCGTGCCGCAGTTCGGTCATCGACTCGTTCGCGGACAGCAGCGCGCCCGACCAACTCGGCCGAATCCGCAGCCTGCCGCCGGATCGCTCCTCGACGAACCGCATCCAGGCCTGATCGGCGCGGCTGAACGGATGGCTCGGGCTGTACGGAGTGGCGTAGACGAGCTCGGTGATTCCCGGGGGCGACTGCCGGTTGCAGGCGGCCAGCAGCATGAGCGCGACGGCCGCGAGCGCTCTCACGTGAGGCCACGCTCCGCGAGGAATCGCGCCACGGTGCCGACCATGCCGTCGTGATCCCAGCGCTGGGCATCGACCATGTCGGCGTCGAGCATCAGCACCGGCACCCCGGCCGCGTCCAGAGCCTGCGCGGTGAGCCGCGTGCCCGATTGCGACAGCCGGTTGCCGGGCGGGATCAGCATGACCGCAGCGTCGATCCCGCAGCGGCGCGCCTCGCTCACCATCCAGCCGTTCATCCATGGCGGCAGGTGCAGCACTTCGTTCATCGCGCAGATCCGGCTGGCCAGCGCATCCAGCGGGCGGCCGTGCAGCGCCCGGATGTACTGCGGTCCGGCAAAGGGCATGTACATCGACCAGACGAACACCGCACCGAGGCGCTGTTCGAGTGCCTGGTAGAACCCCGGGTCGTGCCAGATCCCGGCGCCGATCCACATCAGGCGGATGCGTTCGTTGGGTGCCACGGCCGTGCCCGCCTGCACCCGTTCCGCCACTTCGTCACGGAACCGCCGCGCGTGCGCTACGGCCCAGTCCGAGCCTCGATGCCACTGCGGGATCATCGTGTTCGGCATCTGATCGGCGATCGACACCGGGCAGGGGCGCGCCGCGCCGACCAGCGCGGCGGCCTCGGCGATGTAGCCCTCCTGCTCGTTGATGCGCTCCATCAGGCGCACGAACTTCGCCTCGTCGAAGCGGCGCGAGGTCTTGCGTTCCAGCAGCGCGATCAGATCGCGCATCTCCTCGGCCAGCAGTGCGATGCGCTCGGCCTGGTAGATCGTCTCCCAGCGCTCGCTGGAGTGCTCGAACCAGGCACCGTCGTGCACCGTCCAGGCCGGTGCCTCCAGCGGAAAGAACTCGGCGCCGAGCGCGGCGGCCCATTGTCCGAACACCTGCTGGATGCCGTCGCAGGTGAGGCGGGCAACGAGGACGGTGGGGGTCGGCAGGCCACCCCAGGGTGCGGTGGCCGGATCGTTGGCCAGCGTGCAGGCCAGGCCGAGCGAGCAGTACTTGCAGTTGCCGGACGGATAGCCCTCGTCGGCCATCACACTGAAGTAGCTGGCCGACAATTGCTTGGCGGAGATGTAGGCCGACCACCACTGATTGCTGATCACCGGAATGTCCAGCACATGGAAGATCTCGTGCGGCGTGTCGGCCTGGGCAATCGCGAACGGCTCGCCCTGTTCGACCACGCGCCGCTTGAGCTCGGCGCCAAACGCCTTCTGGTAAGCGGTGGCCGCGGCCGTGCAGGCCAGATCCTTGCGGCTGCGCACCCCGCCGGCGCCGCTCACTCGAACACCCCCGCCTGCATCAGCTGATCGAGTTCCGCCGCTGCCAGGCTGGCCACCTCGCGCGCCACCTCCAGGCTGTGCTCGCCGATGCCGGGGGCGCGGAACACCGCGAAGCGATCGCGGGAAAAATGCAGCGCGGTGCGCAGGTGCCCGAACGGGCCCAGCAGCGGGTGATCGAGCTCGACCAGCGCGCCACGCGTCGCCAGTTGCGGATCGCGATCGAGCAGGTCTTCGATGTCCTGCACCACCCCGGCGGCGATGCCGGCGGCCTGCAACTCCGCCATGAGCGCGTGATCCGGCCGCTGCCGGGTCCAGCGGGAGATGTCGGAACCGCCGGCAAGCGCGTGCAGCCGATCGAGCTGTGCCTGGTCGGTGACCGTGATGGCGACCCAGCGATCCTCGCCCTGGGCCGGAAAGACGTCCTGCAGCAGGCGGTCGGGCTCCGTGTTGCCGGTGCGCCGAGGCGGCGGGCCGGTCTGGGCCGCGAGGATGGCCGCGGTCATCTGCTGCACGCAGATCTCGTACATCGAGCAATCGATGTGCAGCCCGCGGCCGCTGTGCGCCCGGTATTGCAGCGCGGCGGCCACGGTGGCCGCCATCACGTACGGCACGATGACGTCGCCGTACGGCACGGCGCCCGGAATGACCGGGTCCCGATCCGGCCAACCGGTCAGGTAGGTGCGGCCGGACAGCGCGGCACCGGTGCCGTCTACGCCCCATTCGTGCGCCAGCGGACCGCTCTGGCCGAAGACGCTGCCGGACACCATCACCAGCGCCGGGTTGCGCGCGGCCAGCCGGTCGTAATCCAGACCGAGCCGGGCCATGGTTCCGGGCGAAAAATTCTCGACGACGACGTCGGCCCAATCGAGCAGCGGATCGAGCACGGTGCGCGCGGCTGGCTGGCGCAGGTCGAGTGCGAGGCTGCGCTTGGAGGTGTTCAGGTGCGCGAACCAGGGCTTGTCGTCCAGATGGCCGGCGCGCGAGGCGGCCACCTGCACGTCGAGCCGCGACAGGCAGGGCCGGGTACGGCTTTCGACCTTGATCACGTCAGCACCGAGATCGCCCAGGGTCTTGGTCGTGATCGAACCGACCAGTGCCCACGAGAAGTCGAGCACGCGCACGCCGGCCAGCGGTCCCGGCCGCGCGCCGGAGTGCCGCGGCACGGGCCCGGACCGCGTTGTCTCGGCCGGACCGGGGCGCAGCAGCGCGAAGCGCGAGGGGCGCCGCAGGCCGGCCTCGGCCTCGAAGAAGCCGCGCGCGGCGAGGTGCGGATCGCCGAGCACGTCACCGGGCTCGTTCACCACGCAGGCGTTGATACCGCGGCGCCGACCTTCGCTCGAGACCTCGGCACGCGTGCGGGTGGCGAAGAATGCCGCCATCGCCGCTTCCCACTGCGTGCGCACGCCGGGATCGAGCGTCGAGCGGTTGTAGTTCAGCCAGTCGGTGCCACGCAGCGGATTGGGCATGCCCACCGTGTCGATCCAGTCCGACAGCGCCTGGTTGGCGGGTGCCCCGAAGCGGCCGGTCATCAGCGAATGGAAGCACCAGCCGTCGGCCAGCGCCCAGATGCAGCGCACCGTGGCGCGGCCGTAATTCAACGCGCCGCCAACCCGCTGCAGCTTGCGCCGATCGAACTGCCAGACCAGGAGGCTGTTGACGTTGCGGCTGAAAGCGACCTCCTGGATCGAGACGTCGACATGCTGGCCGGCGCCGTACGCGCCGCGCGCATAGTGCGCGGCCATCGCGCCGGTTGCCGCCACCATGTCGGCGTGGAAGGTGCAGGCATCCAGGGCCTCCTTGACCGGCGGCCGGTCCATCTGGCCGGTAAGCCGCAGTGTTCCGCCCAGCGCGGAGGCGACCAGCTCGCTGCCGAGCCAGCGGGCGCGTGGGCCACCGCTGCCGAAGCACGTCACCGACACGTGCACCAGCCGCGGCTGCACCCGCTCGATGGCCGCGCGCGTCCAGCCCTGGTCCGCCAGTCGTTCCAGCCCCAGATCGTCGAGCAGGAAATCAAAGTCGGCGAGGGTGGCCAGCGAGCCGCTTTCGGTCGTGCCGTGCACGATCGTCGCGCCGAGGCTGGCGAGATAGCGGGCCAGCGGTCGCTGCGCCATCGCGCCGAGCGCCAGCACCCGGTGTTCGGCCAGCAGCTTCATGGGTGCAGTCCTCGCAGGAAGGTCTCGATCTCTCCGGGAGCGCCATCGGCCGCATCCCAACGCCGATCGG
>JADLEV010000021.1 GCA_020845935.1 Gammaproteobacteria bacterium | reverse complement strand
GTCGATCGTCGCCTTCTGGGCCGGTGACTTCGTCAACTCGTATGTGCTGGCCAAGCTGAAGGTGCGAACCCACGGTCGCTGGCTCTGGCTGCGCACCATCAGCTCGACCATCGCCGGCCAGGGCATCGACAGCCTGTTGTTCTATCCGATCGCATTCTTCGGGATCTGGTCAAGCGACAGCCTGCTGGCGGTGATGCTGTTCAATTGGGGCTTCAAGACCTCGGTCGAAGCCGCGATGACTCCGGTCACCTATGGCGCGGTCGGTTTCCTGAAGCGCGCCGAGCAGGAAGACTTCTTCGATACCGACACCGAGTTCACGCCGTTTTCACTGCGGGATTGAGAACCACCAACCATGCAATCCAAGCTGCCCCGAGTCGGCACGACGATCTTCACCGTGATGTCGCGGCGTGCCGAGGAACTCGGCGCGATCAACCTGTCGCAAGGATTTCCGGACTACGATGCGCCAGAGGATTTGCGCGAACTGCTGGTCGCCGCGGTCCGTGGCGGACACAACCAATACCCGCCGATGGCAGGGATTGCCGCGCTCCGAGAGCAACTCGCGTTGGACGTGGCGCGTCGCTACCAGCGCACGGTATCGCCGGAGGCGGAGGTGACGATCGTCCCCGGCGCGACCGAAGCGATCTTCTGCGCGATCCATGCGACCGTGCGACCCGGTGACGAAGTGCTCGTGCTCGATCCCTGCTATGACAGCTACGAGCCATCGATCCAGCTCGCCGGCGGCCGCGCCGTGCATGTGCCGCTGGTGCCGCCGCGCTTCGCCATCGACTGGCAGCGCGTGCGCGACGCGGTGACGCCGCGCACGCGCCTCATCATCACCAACACGCCGCACAACCCGACCGGTACGATCTGGTCCGCCGCCGACCTGCACGAACTGGAGGCGCTGGTCGAGGCGACCGGAATCTACGTGATCGCCGACGAAGTCTATGAACACCTCGTCTATGACGGCGCCCGGCATCAGAGCGTGCTGCGCTCCGACGCGTTGTACCAGCGATCGTTCGCCATATTCTCGTTCGGCAAGACCTATCAGGTGACCGGGTGGAAGACCGGCTACTGCATCGCGCCGCCGGCACTGTCCACCGAGTTCCGCAAGGTGCACCAATTCGTCACCTTCGTCGCGGTGGCCCCAATCCAGCACGCGCTCGCCGCGTTCATGCAATTGCGACCGGAATACAGCGCCGGGCTGCCAGGACTCTTTCAGGCAAAGCGCGATCTGCTGGGCACGGCACTGCGCGCGACGTCGTTCCGCTTCGAGCCGGCCGCCGGTACGTTTTTTCAGTTGCTCGATTACCGCGCGATCGCCGATCGGCCTGATACCGAATTCGTCGATTGGCTGATTCGCGAACATGGCGTTGCCGCAATCCCGATCTCGGTGTTCTGCGACGAGGCACCGGACACGCGCCTCATCCGCCTGTGCTTCGCCAAGCGCGACGACACCTTGCAACGCGCGGCGGCGCGATTGGCCAGGCTATGAGTGCGAGAAACGGCCGTGGCGCAGAAACTGCGCGGTTTGCGCGGCGACATCGTCGTCGAACAGCAAGCCGGTGTGGCTGACCTTCATTTCGAGATGTTCGGTAATCCCGGGCAGGCGCGTCTCTTCAACGGCAACGGTGCCGTCGTTCGGCTCGGGCAACTCGCCGATGACCCGGCCCAGGCCCGCGGCAAGCGTGCCGGCGATGACACCGACTTCGCGCTGCCCGCGCCAGGCGTCAAGACCCCCGTTCAGCACTGCATCGCGGATGGTCGCGCCGAGCATGTCTTCGCCGAACGGCAATGCCGCCAACGCCTGAGCGGCACAACTGCCGCGCAGCGGTGAGCCAAGACACACGATGCGGCCGGGGCGGGGATCCGGCTGGCGTTGCTGGGCGTGCAGCAGCAACAGGCCGCCGAGGCTGTGGCCGACCAGATGCAGCGTATCGCCCGGTACTGCGGCGAGAAACTGATTGAGCCGAAGGACATTCTCGTCCAGGCCGGCTTGCACCGACTGGTAGTTGAATGGTTGCGCAGCGAAGCCGTGCACGGAGCTCAGCCGATGCCGCAGCACGCCATTCTCGATGCCATTCATCCACAGGCCGTGGACGACGACGACCGGCTCATGCGACGCCACGGTTGCCCGTTCACCAGCATTGGAATCGGTGGCGCTCGACGCGCGCAGCACCACAACGGCCGCAGTCGAGCCGGCGAACAACGAAACGAAGCGGCGTCGATTCACATAGCCTCCTGTACCAATCATCGCACCTGGCGATCGGGCAACGATTCTATCAGCCGGCATGGAGCCATCCGGCTTGCCGCGCCATGTCTGGCTTGCGTCCGTGTTCGGACTGGATGAAGTGAGGTCTGGTTCCAGCAGCCTCGTGCGGTATCATCGGGACAAGTGCCACGCTGTCGGCACAGCGATGTGACATGTCCGCGTCATTGTTCTGGCGTCGCCGCGTCCAGCGCCCCGACCATTGTTCGGCGCGTGCAGCTCCGGCGACGAACCACCAGGCGACCCGCCGTGTGACGCGGCTGCCGGGGGACCACCATGGGAGACTTGATTTGCAGCGTTCCCTGTCGATCTGGATCGCCACCACCGTCGCGCTGTTGCTGGCGACACCGGCGCACCCGGAGCCGGCGCCGCGCGAGTTGAAACTGCACCACATGATGTCGGCGATGGCGCCGGCGCATCGGCTGATGCTGCTCGAATGGGCGGAGCGGATTGCCGGCGCCTCCGGCGGGCGGCTGCGGGTCAAGGTCTTTCCCTCGATGCAACTCGGCGGCCAGGCCGCCGGGCTGATCGATCAGGTGCGCGACGGCATCGTCGATATCGGCTGGACCCTGCCCGGTTATTCGCCGGGGCGTTTCCCAAGCATCGAGGTATTCGAACTGCCGTTCGTGATTGCGCGTCCGGCGGTGATGAACCGGGCAATGCAGGATTTCCTGCAGCGGCACCCGGAGGACTTCGCCGAGGTCAAGGTACTGAATCTGTTCGTCCATCGCGGCCAGGTACTGCATTCACGCCGCCCGATCCACCGCGCCGACGATCTGCGCGGCATGAAGATCCGCGTGCCAAGCCGGGTGGGCGGCTGGATCGTCGAAGCCCTTGGCGCGACGCCGCTGGGTTCGCCGGTGCAGAACATTCCGGAGATGCTGTCGAAGGGGATCGTCGATGCCGCCTACATACCCTATGAAGCCTCCCATGGGCTCAAGGTCCACGAATTGGTTGACTATCACGTCACGCTCGGCGGTCTGCCATCCGATCGCATCCAGACGCAGGTGTTCATCCTGGCAATGAATTGGGCCGTCTATCGCGGCCTCGAACCTGACCTGCGCGCGGTGATCGACGCCAATTCGGGCATCGCGCTGTGTGACTGGCTTGGCGAGAAATGGGACAGCTTCGAGGATCCGGGCCGCGAGGCGGCGCGCGCCTCGGGCAGCCTGATCGAACTGCCGGCTGCCGAAGTTGCGTTGTTGCGCGATCGGGTCGAACAACCGGTGATCGAGCGCTGGGCCACGACGGTCGCCAGGCGCGGCATCGACGGCCACGCGTTGCTCGACGAAGCCCGCGCGCTGCTGCGCCAGCATGGAGCCGACGATGTCACGCCCTGACCCTGGCCCGGCATTGTCGCGCCTCGCTGTCGCGTTCGCGCTGGGTGGCGGTCTGATCCTCTGCATCCTGGCGGGCCTGGTCGTGGTCAGCGTGTTGGGGCGGCTGTTGTTCGTACACCCGATTCCCGGGGATTTTGAGATCGTCGGCATCGGTACTGCCATCGCGGTCTTTCTTTGCCTGCCCTACGGTCAGGTGCGGCGCGGCCATGTCACCGTGGATCTGGTGCTGGCACGAACACCGGCAGCGCTGCGCGAGGCCCTCGATCGCGCCGCCGATCTGCTGTACGCCCTGCTGTCCTTTGCCTTCGCGGTGCGCATGATCTCGGGTTGCGCCGATTTGCTGCGCCAGGGCGACGTGTCGATGATCATCGCCATCCCGCTGTGGTACGCGCTGCCGTTCGGCATCGCCGCATTGCTGCTGCTCGGCTGCTGCTGTCTGTACACCGCTGTCCGTGGCCCGCATGCCTTTGGAGCCAGCCCATGACGCTGGCACTCGCGGCATTCGCCATCCTCGCAACCCTGCTGGTGCTGCGGGTGCCGGTCGGGATCGCGATGCTGCTGGTCGGCATGGCGGGTGACACCGCGCTGTCCGGCGCGGCGCCGGTGCTGGCCTACATGAAGACCGCGCCGTTCTGGCTGTACAACTCGTACGCCTATTCGGTGATCCCGATGTTCCTGTTGATGGGTCAGCTCGCCTCCCGCTCGGGCCTGAGCGGCCGGCTGTTCGATGCCGCGAGCGCATTTCTCGGGCATCGCCGCGGCGGCATCGCGATGGCGACGATCGGCGCCTGCGGCGCATTCGGCGCGATTTGCGGCTCTTCGCTCGCGACTACCGGGACGATGGCGCGGGTGGCCTTGCCGGAGCTGGGACGCCATCGCTATTCGCCGTCACTGGCCACCGGCGCGGTCGCCGCTGGCGGCACGCTCGGGATCCTGATTCCGCCTTCGGTGGTGCTGATCGTCTACGCCGTCGCAGTCGAGGCGAACATCGTCACGCTGTTCGTCGCCGCCTTTCTGCCGGGCCTGCTCGCGATCGCCGGCTTCCTCGTCACGATTGCGCTGTATGTGCGGCTGGCGCCGTCGGCAGGGCCGGCAGGGCCACGCGCCGATGCCGCATGCCGGCGCAAGGCGCTGCGTGAAACCTGGCCGACGCTGTTGCTGTTCGCCATCGTGATTGGCGGTCTGTACGCCGGCTGGTTCGACCCCACCGAAAGCGCGGCGATCGGTGCGTTCGGTGCCGCGCTACTGGCGTACTGGCAGGGCGGCCTGCGCCTCGCCGGGTTCATCGACAGCATCCTCGCCACCGCGGTGACCACGGCGCTGATCTTCACTATTCTGCTGGGTGCCGATTTCCTGAACATCTTCCTGACGCTGTCCGGTTTTCCCGAAACGCTGGCGGCGCTGATCACCGCGAGCGGCTGGCATCCCTACGCCATCCTTTTGCTGCTCATCGCGATTTACCTGCTGCTCGGTTGCATCATGGACAGCCTGGCGATGATCTTCCTGACCATTCCTATCTTCTGGCCAATCATCGCCGGCCTCGACTTCGGCATGCCGGTCGATGACGTCCGCATCTGGTTCGGCATCATTGCGCTGGCCGTGGTCGAGATCGGTCTGATCACACCGCCGGTCGGGCTGAATGTATTGATCATCAAGGCCGAATCGCCGGGAACGCCGCTGCGCTCGATCTACGCCGGCACCGTGCCGTTCGTGGCGGCAGAGCTGGTACGGGTCGCTTTGCTGGTGGGATTTCCGGCGATCTGCCTGGCGCTGCCGCGCTGGCTAGGCTGAGGCCGCGCCGTCCAGCGCGGTGAGGCGGCGCAGCTCGGCTGGCGGCGCGACTTCCTCGGGGATCAGGAACAGACCGCGGCGGCGCAGCCAGAGGCCGAAATCGGCCCGGCTGCCGACGACCGCCAGCGGGCCCGCGAGCGCCAGGCCGGCCAGGATCGGCGCCAGCCACCACAGGTGCTGCGGTGCGATCGCGGCGACGCCAACGAAGATCGCGATACCGACCAGCGTCTGCCATTTCTGACAGGCGAAGGCCTCGAGCAAGGTCAGGCCGCGATTGCCGCGCGCCTGTGCGTTCCAGCCGATCTTGTTGCCGGTGAAGACGCTGAACACGAACCACAGGTGAAACACCATCATCACCGGCGCGGTCAACGCCATGAACACGATCTCGACCAGCAGGCTCGCGACCACGCCGGCGAAACCACCGAAACCGGCCCGCAGCGACCGACGGCGCAGCACCGCCAGTGCGGCGAGCAGTTTCGGGATCAGCAGCATCGCGATGGTGGCGCTGAACAGCGTGATCGCCTCGTCGGACTTGAGGATTTCCCAGATCGGAAACAGCCGCGTCGGGTCGAAGTATTCGTGCACCGTCAGGGCGTCATCCCACAACAGATAGATCCCGAGCGCGATCATCACGAACCAGACCAGCGAACCGAGATAGGACATGATGCCGAGGAACAGATGCAGCAGGCTCATCCAGCGCAACCCATGCCCGCGCAGCAGCATCATGTGTTGCAGATTGCCCTGGCACCAACGCCGATCGCGCTTGGCGTAATCGACGATGTTGCTCGGCATTTCCTCGTAGCTGCCAGCCGGATACGCCAGGTTCCAGACTTCCCAGCCGGCCCGCTGCAACAGCGCCGCCTCGATGAAGTCATGACTCAGGATGTCGCCGGACAGCGGCCCCGTGCCCGGCACCGTCGGCAGGTCGCAGTCGTGCACGAACGGCTCGATCCGGATCAGCGCGTTGTGGCCGAAGTAGTTGGCCCGCCCGAGTTGCCAGAAGCTGCCGCCGATGGTCAACATCTCGGAGCAGAGCCGGCTGCCGAATTGCAGGATGCGGGAAAAAGCGGTGTCCTGATTGACCGCCGCCGGCAGCGATTGCAGCAGGGCCACGCGCGGATTGGCCTGCATGATCTTCACCAGGTCGACGATGACTTCGCCGGCCATCACGCTGTCGGCGTCGAGCACCAGCATGAACTCGAACCGTTTGCCCCAGCGCTTGAGGAAGTCATCGATGTTGCCGACCTTGCGCCGCGTGTTCCAGGCGCGGCGACGATAGCGAATCCGGCCGTGCGCGCCGAGCCGACCGCAGAGCTGGCGCCATTCCGCGAGTTCCCGCGCGCCTATCGCGGCATTGGTCGTATCGCTCAGCAGGAAGAATACGAAGTTGTTCAGCTCGCCGGTTTCCTGCAGCGATCGGTAGATGCTGTCGAGGCGTGCGCAGACCCGCACCGGATCCTCGTTGTAGGCCGGCATGATGATCGCGGTACGAACTTCGATGCGCCCTGCCTTGCGCCGGACCACCGGCGCCGAAAACGCCAACGGGTCGCGCGCGAAGACCTGAATCAGAAAGCCCGCGACCGCGTTCCAGAACGACGCGGCGATCAACGAGAAGGCCAGCGCGAACAGCACCAGCACCGGGATCTCCGCCGGCGTCAGACCGTTGGCGCGGAGGATGTCGGTCATCAGCCACACGCCCGCACCGGCGGTCGCCAGCACCGGCGTGAAGTACGCCAGCCGCCGCCCCAGTGCCGAATACCGCGGCGCGGCCACGCAGGATGCGGTGGCGGCGACAGCGGACGCTGCACTCATGCCTAGTGATTCTGCCAGAGGTAATTCCAGGTCTCGGTCAACACCCGATCATGGACCTTCAGGTAGGCACGAAATTCCGCGCTCTCGGCGTCGTCCGGATAAAAATAGAAGAACACGCGCCAGCCCTTGGTGACGTGGTTCTTCAAGACCACCGGGGGGCTGATCCGCCCACGCGAGACATCGACGACCGCCTTGAGCGGCTGCGCCTCGCTGAGCAAAGGCAGCTCGCCGCGATTGAAGTCGAGCACGAACAAGCGGCCGTCGCTGGGCTGCTGTTGCGCTGCGTGGCTCGCACCGCCGATTCTGGTTGCCTCGACCCGGCCCGCCGGTGGCCAGGCGGCTGCATCGAGGAACGCCGTCAGAACGTAGGAATACTCGAGCCGTTGCCCCGCGACAACCGGTCGTTCGGGGACGAAATAGGCGACGATGTTGTCGTTGGTTTCCTGATCCGACGGAATCTCGACCAGTTCAATCCGACCGCGCCCGAAGTCACTGGTCGGTTGCACCCAGACGCTGCTGCGCCGGTGATACTGCGCTTCCAGGTCCTGATAATTGGTGAAGTCGAGATCGCGTTGGACCAGGCCAAAGCCGCGGGGATTGTTGTCGAGGAAGGAACTGATGGTCAGTCTCGTGCGATTGACCAGGGGTCGCCACAGCCATTCGCCGCCACCGGTGTGCAGCATCAAACCATCGGAATCGTGCACCTCGGGACGGAAGTCATCGATGACCCGGGTGTGGTCCTCGCCGTAGAAAAACATGCTGGTCAGCGGCGCGATGCCCACCTTGGCGATGTCACGTCGCGGAAACAGCACCGCGGTGACCTCGGCGCGGGTCTCGTTGCCCGGACGCACGATCATTCGATAGGCGCCGGCGACACTGTGGCTGTCGAGCAGCGCGTAGATCACCAGCGTTGTCGCCTCGGCATCCGGCCGTTCGATCCAGAATTCGCGATAGATCGGAAATTCCTCACCACCCGGAGCCGCGGTATCAATAGCCAGGCCGCGCGCCGATTGGCCATAACGTTGATCGCGGCCGACGATCCGGAAATAACTGGCGCCCTGGAATACCGCAAACTCGTGCCCGTGGTGGCTGTTCAGCGGAAAGTTGACGCGAAACCCGGCATATCCCCGGATCTCGTCCGTGCCAAGTGCGGCGGTATCGAGATCGCCAAAGTCGAACAGTTCTGGTTGATACGGAAACGGCGTTGCACCTTCCGGGGTAACGATGTTGATGCCGACCGGATAATCGTAAAAAAAGCCCGGATGGAAGAACTCGATCTCGAACAACCCCTCGCCCTTCCACAGCGCCCGCTTGTTGCGATAGGTGATCTTGCGGTAATCGTCGTAGCCGAGCCGCAGCCACGGTTGCGGAATCGTGCGGCTCGGATCGACATAGGGCGCCGCCGCGAGCTGCTCGGCTCTGGCGATGACCGTCTCGAAACTGAAGGGCACCGTCTGACTCGGCGCGCCGCTCGCGACCAGGATCAAGGCACCAAGCGCCAGCAGGCGCAATCGGAACGAGGTATTTTTGCGGGACATGTGACGCTCGATCGGCAGACCGATTGGGGAAACCATGGGATCGCGCCCCATCCCGAAACACCGCCAGTTGCGCGACGACGGAACGGATGCGGCGGCGGATTATACGTGAATCTGCCTGGGTTCGCGGTCAGCCGTCCTGTGCTTCCTCGCTCGCGAGATAGCGCACGAAACGGTTGCTGCCGTCGACCAGGACGACCTTCGGATCCAGCGGTTGCGTGACCAGTTCGAAGCCCATGACGATGATCTCCTCGCCCTTGCGGATCAGATGCGCGGCCGCACCGTTCATGCAGATCACGCCGGAATCTGCCGGGCCGGAAATGACATAGGTCTCGAGGCGGGCGCCACTGCTGTTGCTGACGACCAGGACCTTCTCGCCGGGCCACAATCCGGTCAGTTCGAGCAACGTGCGATCGATGGTGATGCTGCCGACATAGTGCAAATCGGCTTCGGTGACAGTGGCTTTGTGAATTTTGGAGCGAAGCACCCAGCGCATGCGGAATTCCAGTGAGTCAAGGGCGACCGAGTGTAAGGATCGCCCGTCAGGGCTTCAAGCAGCAGGTGGCCCGGTCTCGGTGCCGGCAAGAGGATAACCTTCCGTGTCGCGCCAGGCGATCGGCTGACAACGCGTGTAGCATTGCTACCGTATCTTCTTGATTGCGAGGGTCGCCATGACGTACGGGAATTCCTTCAGCCGGCAGCGGAGTTGGGCCGCACTCTGTCTCGTCGTTGCCCTTGTGCCGACGCTGCCCGCCGCTGCCACCGATCTCGAAGCCGCGACCGCGACCGGTGAGCGCGTCATACTGCATGACGATTTCACCTGGGAGTATGCCGCGCCGGAAAGCAATGAGATGCCAAGCGCGACCGATGCCGCCGCGATCGAGACCATCACCGCTCCGGAAACGCCGGCACTGCTGGAGGTCACGGCGCGTAAATCGGTCCCGCATGGCTGTCGGTTCGGTTTCACGCTGACCAACCATCTGCCGGATCGCATCAAGAGCATCGTGCCGCAGTTTCTTGCGTACACGAAAACCGGTGTGATGTATCAGCGCAAGTTCCAGGCATTTGCCGATATCCGGCCGACGATGCAACAGTACACGGAGGTCCAGTACGACGGCATCACCTGTGACGACATCGAGCATCTCGCAGTCACCGGCGCCGGCCGCTGCGAGATCGGCGACCTGACAAAGTTCTCCGGCAGCAGCGCGCAGTGCCTGGCCCAACTGGAAATCGTTGCCAATCCGTTGATCCGGGTCGTCAAGGCGGCCGCGCCGGAATGACCCTCGGGTCGCGCTGCGCCGGGTTCGGGTTGCTGCTGCTGGCGTTGGTGCTGGGCGGACCGACTCAGGCGAGCGAGCGCGCGGAACTGGTCGCGCGCGTCAAACCGAGCGTGGTCGGCGTCGGCACGACCTTGGCGACGCGCCGCCCGCCGAACCAACTGCGCGGCACCGGCTTTGCCGTGGGCGATGGTCGCCTCGTCGTCACCAACGCGCACGTCCTGCCGGAAACGTTCGACGAGGCGCACCGCGAACGGCTCGCCGTCTTTGCCGGCAGCGGCCGCGGCGCGGAGATCCGTGGCGCGACCATCGTCGCCCGCGATGCGACCCATGACCTGGCATTGCTGCGGATCGACGGAGTGCCGCTGCCGCCGCTGGCGCTCGGCGACTCCGGCACCGCGCGGGAAGGCGACGATATTGTGTTCATTGGCTTCCCGATCGGTGCGGTGCTGGGTCTCTATCCGGTCACCCATCGCGGCATCATCTCGGCGATCACGCCGTTGGCGATCCCGGCGGTGTCGACCCGCGAGCTGACCGCGACGCGCCTGCGCGCGCTGGACGACCCGTATACCGTGCTGCAGCTCGATGCCACCGCCTATCCCGTCAACAGCGGCAGCCCGGTGTTTGCCGAAGACAGCGGCCTCGTGATCGGCATTGTCAATCAGGTGCTGGTCAAGGAGACCAAGGAAAACGTGCTCAAGGATCCGAGCGCAATCAGCTACGCCATTCCTGCCCGATTCATCGCCGCGCTGCTCGCGCAGGCACGCTAGTGCGTGCCTGCGGCCGTTGCGGCGTCGTGGTCGTAACGATAGCGCTCGGCGCGTTGCTCGGCTCGGTCCTGCGCGACAGCCTGGTCGCGCCGGCGCCGGTGCGCCGCGTCGACACCGCGCTGGCGCTCGCCCCAAAGCAGGGCGCACCCGCGACGTTCCATGCCGCGCATCCGCGCCTGCCCATGCCAACTCCGGCCGACCTCGAGGTGATCGCCCGCGACAATCCCGGCTGGTTAGCCGCGCAGCAGCGGCGCGCCACCGCAACGCCACCCGACGTGCAGGCGGCAATCCTGCTGGCAGCGGCCGGCCGGGACGCCCTGCCGCTCGACGAATTGCACCGCCTGCTGCTGGCGCAGCCCTATGGCTTTCGCGGCAACGATGTCTGGCTGCTGGCGCAGGGCTACGACTGGCTTCATGCACGTTGGTCCCCAGCCCAACGCGAGACGCTGGGCCGCTATTTGCTCGCCGGCTGCGACGCCGTGATCGCGGTGTTGCGCGATCAGCTGCTGTCGCCGTACAACGTCTATCTCTACAACCGCCCGTTGCAGAGTCTGACGGCCTGCGCGATCGCGCTGTACCGTGATCTGCCGGAAGCGACACCGGTGATGAACTTCGCCTATGGCTACTGGCGCGAGTTCGTGCTGCCAGTCTGGCGCCAGGTCATGGGAACGCAAGGCGGTTGGCATGAAGGCGGCGAATACGTCGGTATCGGCATCGGCCAGGCGATGTACACGGTGCCCGCGTTGTGGCGCCTAGCGACCGGCGATGACGCCTTCGACTCGGTACCGGGACTGGCCGGCATGCTCGATTTCCTGGTGTATCGCACCCGGCCGGACGGCACGCAGATCCGCTGGGGTGACGCCGGCCATTTTCGGCGCGACGCCCCGGATCGGGTACCGCTCGCGATCGAATATCGCCATGCCGCGGCTTACAGTCTCGGCGGCTGTCCGCGCCAGCCCGCGCCGACCGCCGAGCCCTGGGGACCGTTGCCGCGCGACGAACTGTGCGATCCGCAAGCGCGCGAGCGCTTGCCGCTGGCGCGGCTGTTCGATGGCATCGGCTTGCTCATCGCGCGCAATTCGTGGCGGGACGACGCGACGCTGGTCACCTTTCGCGCTGGCGACAACTACTGGTCGCATACCCACCTCGATCAGGGCGCATTCACCATTGACCAGCGCGGCCCGCTCGCCATCGACAGCGGTCTGTACGGGACGAGCTACGGCTCGGATCACCATCTCAACTACACCTACCAGACCATTGCCCACAACACGATCGTCGTTTACGACCCCGCCGACACCGTGCCGGCCAGTCATGGCGACACGACGCGCGCCATCGCCAACGACGGTGGCCAGCGACGGGTCGGTTCGGGTTGGGGCACCGGGCCGGCGCCGCTCAGTCGCGACCAATGGCTGGAGCGGCGCGAGACATTCCATACCGCGACGCTGCTCGACGCACACATCGGCGATGCGCTGTCGCTCGTCAGCGCCGATTTGACGCCCGCGTACACCAATGCCCTTTCCGGCAAGGGAACGTTCGCCGCGCGCACGCGCCGGGTCGAGCGGTTCGTCCGCACCTTCGGCTACGACGCCGCGCAGGACATCGTCGTGGTCCATGATCGACTGCGCCTCAGCCGGCCGGATCTGGAACCGAAATGGCTGCTGCATTCGGTGCGAGCGCCGGAGATCGAGGGCAATACCTTCCGCGTGCCGGGCAGCGCTGGCGTCGAGCTGCACGGCACGGTGCTGCTGCCGCAACGCGCCCGGCTCACGCGCGTCGGCGGCCCCGGCAGCGAGTACCTGGTCGATGGCCAGGACTACGATGATGACGGCAAGGTCGCGGCACTGGCCGCGCAACGGCCGGATGCCGAGCCTGGCGCGTGGCGCCTCGAAGTCACACCGGAGGTGGCCGGCGACCGCGTCGAATATCTGGTCGTGCTCGCGCCGGTCGCAACCGGCAGCGCGGCCCTCGTGCTCGAACCCACCGCTGCGGCCAGCGCCTATCGCATCGGCCGCGGCGCCGATGTGCGCACCTGGCGCTTCGATCAACAGCGTGTCACGGTGTCATCGCCGACCGACCCGCGCCGTAGTGCCACGGTGTCCGCAGAGTCGCCGAAGTAGGATCCGTACGCCGTCAGTCGATCCGCGTCCAACAATGTGGCGTAGCATTCGGCGCACCCGTTCGCGAGGAGACCCCCGATGAAACCGAGACTGCTGTGCGTGCTGCTGTTGCTGCCCTTCTCCGTTGTCGCCCAGGCGCCGCGCTGGTCCGCGGCGAATCTGAATCTCGCCTGCGATCGTGCCTGCCTCGTCGGTATCATCGACCGCTATGTCGCGGCGATGGTGGCGCATGATCCGCAGGCCCTGCCACCGCTGGCGAAAAAATACCGGATGACTGAAAACACCGGCACGATGGACGTTGGCGAAGGCTCGCTGTGGCGCAGCCGGGTGCAACTGACGCCATTTCAGATCCATCTCGCCGATCCGATCGCGGGCCAGGTCGCGTTGCAGGCGCGGGTGCAGGTCACTGGCGCACGCGGCACCGAGGATCGGCTGGTGGCGATCCGGCTCAAGGTCGAGCGCCGCGAAATCACGGAGATCGAGCACCTGTGGGCGGGCAGCATCAACGCCGCCGCGATCGAATTGCTGACGACCCCGCGCCCGCTGTTGACCACAGACGCACCGGCCGCCGAGCGTATTTCGCGCGATGCGATGTTCCGTGTCGCCAGTTCCTATTTCGACGCGCTCGAAGGTGATGACGGCCTCATCGGCGCATTCGCCGACGACTGTGTGCGCCACGAGAACGGCTATCGCACGGTCAACAATCCGCCGCCGGGCGGCCGTTCGATGCCCAGTCCCGTCCTGCCCGATCCGAACACGCCGCAGGGGAAGGAGCAGTTGCGTTTCAGCATGCTGACCTGCACCGAGCAGATCAACGAAAAGACCTTTGCCTACATGAAACACATCCGTCCGCGCCGCGTGCTGATCCTCGACGAGGCGAAACAGCTAGTCGGGACGTTCCCGCTGTTCGTGCACGACGGCACCCGCCGCGGCGCGCCGGCCGATGCCCCGCCGGGCATGTTGCAGAACCTGGTGACGATGGAAACCTTTGCCGTGCGCGGCGGCCAGATCCATCACGTCGAAGCGTTCCCGTTCGTGACGTTGCCTTATGGCCTCGGCGATGGCTGGACGATGGATTCGGGGCGATAAGGACGCCGTCGCTCCGTCGCTGCGGAGGGATCGGAGCCGGGGATCGGAGCCGGAGCCGGGGATCGGAGCCGGGTTTCGGTATTTCGGTATTTCGGACGATGCGCCGCGACCAGACATCCAGCACCACCGCCAGGTACAGGAACCCCGACCCGGTCGGGATGTAGGTGATGTCAGCCACCCACAGTCGATCCGGTCCTTCGGCCTTGGATTGGCGGGCCGCTTTGTCGAGCGCATGGTCGGCCACCGGGTCCGTCACGGTGGTGGCGACAAAGGCCCACGGCTGCAGCCCTTTCAGGCCCACCGCACGCATGAGTCTCGCCACGCGCTTCTTGCCGACACGGATGTCGTGATCGTCAGCCAGCTCGGCATGGGTCGAGGGCGATCCGTAGCTCTCCCCCCGAGCGGCGATGGATCGCATGGATCTTCGCCGTGAGATGGATGTCGGCTACGGCACGGGCCGACAACGGCCGTCCTCGTTAGGCATAAAATCCGCTGGCGGAGACGCCCAGCAGCCGACACGGCACCCGTCCCGGAAAGGTGGCCTGATTCGCGCTCACGAACTCGAAGACCGCTTCTTGTCATAAGACGCACGTGTCCACGAAAGCGCGTCAACCCTCTCTCTAGGACTGAACCTGCGAAGACGCGCCATTTCTTCGGACCCAGGGTCCGCGAGAGATCGTCAGCGACCCCCTGGGTTTTGCACCGAGTATTCGTTCATTTTGGAATCCCCGAAAGGGGAGCGGATACACTGTCCTGCAGGCGCAGACAAAGGACGTAAAACGACGGCCATGACCCGCGGGAGGGCGTGCTGATGCCGCGCCCGCAGGACGGTACAGGTCAGGCCCGAAACACTCTTCGGCAACGGCATTGCAGGAATCCTGATGCACCGTTCTTCAAGTAGCGATGGATTCGGCTTTATCCGGTTAAGGGATGGGTCCTCGGTTGTTCGCCTGTGCCGACGAGTTGCGGTGCGTCTGATCGGCAACGCGGTGCATGATCCGCGCGGCACACACGGGATGCGACGGAGCTATTCGTATCGCAACGATTCCACTGGATTCGCCAACGCCGTGCGCAGGCATTGCAGCGCCACGGTGGTGTAGGCAACCGCGAGCGCGAGAAGTGCCGCACCGAGAAAATACAGCGGATTGATCGCGGCTCGATAGGCGAAGCTCGCGAGCCACTGCGTGATCCCGACATACGCGAGCGCGGAGCCGATCACGGCGCCGATCAGAACCAGCACGAGACTGCCCTGCGCAAGCAGCAGGATGATCTGCGCGGCGCTTGCCCCGAGCACCTTGCGGATGCCGATTTCCCGCGTCCGCTGCTCGGTGGTCGACGCGGCGAGACCAAACAGCCCGAGGCAGGCGATGAAGATGCAGATGCCGGCAAACAGCGCGGTCAGTCGCAGCAACCGCTGCTCCGAGACGTATAGTTTGTTCAGCCGGTCGTCGAGGAATTCGTACTCGAACGTGTGGATCGGGTCGAAGCCGCGAAACTGCTCGGCGATGAACGCGAGCGTGTCGGCGATCTTCTCTCCGGCGACATGCACCACCATCTGTCGCATTGCGAGCGGTCGCTGTGCCGCGGGGATCTCCTGCTGCGTATCGAAGTACGCATAGAGCGCGAATGGTGTGATGCGATTGTGCAGCGATAGAAAATGAAAGTCCTTGACGACGCCGACGACGCGGCCCTGGTTGCCGGCCAGCGTCATTCTCTTGCCGATGGCATCGTTCCAGCCGAGTTGGCGTACCAGTGCTTCATTGACGACGAAGCTCGGACCGACGTCGGTCAGGAAACGCTGCGCCAGACTGCGGCCCGCGATGAGTTCGAGACCCAGCACCTCGACGAAGTTGTTTTCGACCGAGGTATGCACCATCGACGAAGATTCCATGGTCCCGGTCGACGTTTCGATCAACATCACATTGGTCGGGAATTCGCCACCCATCAATTGCGTCGCGGTGGTCACACCCAGCACGTGCGGATTCCGCTTCAATTCATTGCCGATCACCGGCGCCTGGTCGATCACGTCCTGTCCGTGCAACGTGATCACGATACGCTGGTTCTTGTCGAAACCGAGCGCCTTGGCGGAGACGTATTTGAGCTGCGCGGCCATCAGCAGAGTACTCGCGATCACCGCGATCGACGCGGTGAACTGCACCAGAACCAGCACCCGGCGAAACGCCGCTCCACGCGTGCCCCGGGCGTGGCCGCCGGCAAGCGCCGTCAGCGGCGACGCCGACTACAAATAGAACGCGGGATATAACCCGGACAGGGCACCGGTCAGCAACGCGAACGCGGCGAGTCCGGCGAGCAGCCACGGCTGCTGCAGCAGGGGCCCCGACAGGGTCTTGCCGAGCCACAGGTTCAGCGGCGTGAGCTTGAGCGCCAGTTCGACGGTGGCGACGCCGAACACCAGCGCCAGTGCGGCGAATAGCAGCGATTCGGTCAGAAATTGCAGCATGAGATAGCCGCGGCGCGCGCCCAGGATCTTGCGCATGCCGACCTCGCGGGCGCGCTTGACCGTGCGAGCGGTCGAGAGATTCACATAGTTGATGCTGGCGACCAGCAGAACAAACACCGCGACCGCAAAGAAACCGTAGACGTAGAAGCGGTTGCCGACCGGCCGATCGTTGCCGACATCCGAATACAGATGGATGTCGCGCAGAGGCTGCAGCCACGCGCGCCAGCTCCAGCCGGGCAGTTCGAACGGTTTCATCTCCTCGTCGTAGAACCGGCTCGCAATCGCTGGGAAGTTCTCGATCGGATAATTCTCCGGCAGCACCAGATAGGTGTACTCGGAAATTCCCCACAGCGACTGGCGCCGTGCGGTCACGTTGTCCGGCACGCGCAGCGATTCATGAGTGTAGGCGAACAACACGTCGTAGCGCAGATGCGTGTTCTCCGGCAGATCGGCGAACACCAGCGTCACCTTGCGCGGCTCGCGCCCATCCAGCTGCATCACGCGACCGATCGGATTCTCGTCGCCGAAGTAGCGCCGGGCAAAAGTCTGGCTGACCGCGATGCTGGCGGGTTCGAGTAGCGCCGTGGCGGGGTCGCCGTAAATCACTTCATGCGTGAAGACGGTGAAGACGTTGGGGTCGGCGAGATAGGTGTCCTCCCAGAAGTAGCCCTGATCCTCGTAGCGCAGCATCGGCGAATTCCACAATCGCCGGAAGCGCACGACGTCCCGGATCTCCGGCATTTTTTCGCGCAGCATCGGGCCCAGGCTGGCTGACGTTACGGCGAAGTCGTCGACCTTGCCGTTGACGTTGAACTCATTGACGATGCGGAAGATTGTCCGGTGATTCACGTGATGCGTGTCGTAGGTGAGTTCGCTGTGCAGGTACAGTGCGAGGATCAGGCAGCAGCCGAACGCGAGGCTCAGGCCGGCGACGTTGATCGCGGCGTAGAGCCGATCGCGATACAGCCGCCGCAACGTGATCTTGAGCGTCGTGTTCATGGCCCCCCCCCTGCCGCAGCGCGGCCGTCACTCCTTGGCCAGCGTTAGCGGATTGCTCTGGCCGAGCTGTGTCCAGGTCCCGCTGAGCGTGTTGCCTGTAAGTTGGCCGCTGAAGCCGCCGCCGATCGCCTTAACCTCGAACTTCAGCGTGTCGCCGTCGAGCGAGGCTGCTGTCACCGGAATGTCCTTCGCGCCCTGGTTCGGGCTGTCGAGGAAGGCTTGCGACTGACCGTCGGCGTTCTTCAGGAAGCGCACGACGACGGTCAGCGGGCCGAGCGTGCCGCGCCAATGTCCCGAGAGCTTCGCCAGCGCGGCGGCGTCGAGCGCGACCGTGACGACCGGCGTCTGATACTCGCCACGCTGCATCGTCAGCGGCATTGGCTGCAACTGATTCCACTCACCCTGCATCGTGTCGCCGCTCAGCGTCGCGGTGTACTTGCCGCGCACCGCCGGAACATTGAACGATAGTTTGTCGTCCGTCAGAACGACGTCGGTGATCGGAATGTCCCTGGCGGCTTGATCCGGCGAATCGAGCACGGCTTGCAGCTTGCCCGCGGCATCGCGCTGGAACCGAAACACGATAGTCAGTTCGGCACCCGGTGCGGCAGTCAGCTTGCCGACCCACGATCCGAGCAGCCGATCGACGTCCGCGTCTTTCAGCGTCGGTGCCGGCGTCAACACCAGCGGCAGCGACTGCCCCTGCTGCAGCCACTGGCCGGTGATCGCACCGTTCGTCAACGTCCCCGAATAGCTGCCCGACAGGCTCGCGACCGTCAGCTTCAGCGCATTGTTCGCGAATGACACGTCGCTCGCCGGCGCGTTCTTGACTCCGCCCATGTCGGGAGAATTGAGCACGATGTTGAGCGCGCCATCGGCGGCGCGCGTAATGATGAACTGGATCGTCAGCTCGGTACCGGGCGCCGCGGCGAGCTTGCCCTGCCAGGTGCCGATGACGTCCTGTTGCCCGTTCGCGCCGCGCCACGGCAGCATGAGGCCGAGCGCCATGACCAGTACCGCACCTATTGATAATCGTTTCATGTCAGGTCTCCTCGATGTCATAACCGTCATTGCAGGCTCGCGAACCTGCCCTTTGGTGTATCGTGCGACAGCACCTTGCCGTCGAGCATGCGCACGATGCGGCTGCCCCAGGCGGCGTTCTCCTCCGAATGCGTCACCATGACGATGGTGGTGCCCGCTTCGTTCAACTGCTTCAACAGTTTCATCACCGCGGTACCATGCTCGGTGTCGAGATTGCCGGTCGGCTCGTCGGCGAGGATCAGGCGGGGTCGGTTGACCACCGCGCGCGCGACCGCGACCCGCTGCTGCTGCCCACCGGACAGCTGCTGCGGAAAATGATTGCGCCGGTGCGCGATGTTCATGCGTTCCAGAACCTCGTCGACGCGCGGTTTGCGCTCGATCGCCGGCACATCGTTGTATTGCAGCGCGAGTTCGATGTTCTCGGCGACCGTCAACTCGTCGAGCAGATTGAAACTCTGGAACACGAAGCCGATGTTCGCCTTGCGCAGCAGCGCGCGCCGGCGTTCGTTCCAGCCGGCGACGGCATGGTCGAGGAAGCGGTAGTCACCTTCGGTCGGCGCATCGATGAGGCCCAGCACGTGCAGCAACGTCGACTTGCCGCAGCCGGACGGGCCCATGATCGCGACGAACTCGCCGTCGTCGATGCGGAGCGACACGCCGTTCAGGGCGCTGGTCTCGATCGCCTCTGTCCGGTAGAGCTTGATGAGATTCGTGGTTTCTATCATCGACATGGCGGAGGTTTCCGGAGGTTCATGGTGACGCGGCGAGCGGCGTGGCAAACCGAAGTTCGTCGGCGTCGCCGTATAGTTCATAGTTCGAAGTGACGATGCGATCGCCTTCGCGCAAGCCTTCGAGCACCTCGACGTATTTCGGATTCTGGCGGCCGAGCCGGACGTTGGCGCGATATGCGGCGTCGCCGTCCGGTGCGATCAGATACACCCAGCGGCCGCCAGTGCTCTGGTAGAACCCGCCCTTCGGTACCTGCAGCGAGCGCGTCGTTGCGCCGAAGCTCATTTCGACGGTCAGCGTCTGGCCGCGCCGGATGCCTTCCGGGAGTGCACCGGTGAATCGCATGTCGGCGGTGAACTGATTGCCTTCGACTTCGGGATAGATCTTGCTGATCTCGACGTCGTGCGTCGTGCCGTCTAGCACGCACCGTCCGGTGCTGCCGACCGAAACGCGGTTGATGTAGTACTGATCGATCGCGACGCGCAGCTTGAATGCATCGAGCAGATCGATCTGGCCGATGCGCTGGCCCGGTCTGATGTTTTCGCCGAGCTGCGCGTTGATGTTGGACAGGTGGCCGGAGATCGGCGCGTGCACCTCGAGGCTGTCGACGATGCGACCGAGCAGCTCCAGCGCCCGCTCCAGCCGCGCAATCGACTGCTCCGCCTGGGCCAGTTGCTGCGTATTCAGCAGTTCCTCCTGCCGGATCCGTTCCTGCAGCAGCGTGCGTTTGCGGCGCCGGTAGTCGAGCTCGTCGCGCACCGTCTCGAACGTCTCCTCGGCGAGCACGCCGTCGACCTTCTTCAGCGCCAGGTAGCGCGTGTGCTTTTTCTCCAGTTCCAGGATGCGATAGTCGAGATCGAGCAGCTGGTCGGTCAGCATCAGCCGGCTCTGCGCGCGGTCGAACTGCGTGTTGCGTACCAGATCGAGGTTTTGCAGCAGCCGGGTTTCGGTATCGATCGCGGTCCGCTGCAATGCCGCGTTCGAGATCCGCAGGATCAACTCACCCTTGTTCACGGGTCGGCCGCCTTCGGCGGCGATCTCCTCGACGCGACCGCCTTCCTGCACGTCGAGATAAACCGAGGTTTCGGGCTCCACCGTCGCGGTGAACGGGTAATATTCCTGAAACTCGCCGAGCGTCACGGTCGCGGATGTGAGCCGCGTCGGGTCGACGCTCAGCACGCGGCGCTCGCGCGGGGTACTGAACAGATAGACCCCGGCCAGCAGCACGCCTGCGGCCGCGATCGTCAGCGCGACATGCTTCGCGGTTCCGCTTTTTTGGGCGATCACGCGATCCATCGTTCAGCCGGCGCGCCACTGGCGGCGGACACGACGATGGCGCTCGCCCAAAGCAGGGCGTGTGCTACGTGTTGTTCTCGACTCATACGGCGGTTCCTCTCGCATTACTCGTCGGCCTCGCGCGCACCGGGGGATCGCGGGCCGCCGCGCTGGGACACTTATTGCAGGATCCCGGCAAAGAGAGATGAAACAAGATGCGTGCCAGCGACAGCGAACGATCCAAATCGCTTGTGATTCAAGCGATTAGTTCACGCATGCCGCTTGGCAGCGCGCATTTTGACGGCGGATACTGTCTCGCAATGAGACACGCTCTGTCCCAATCTGAGACAAATGGTGATGACTGCTGAAGACGGCAACGTACTGATCGTCGACGACGACCCCGAAGTGCTGCTTGCGGCAGAGCTGGTGCTGCGCCGGCAGATCGCCCGCGTCGAGACCACGAGCGACGTGCGCCGGCTACCCGAGCTGCTGGCGGCGCAGCCGCGCGACGTGGTTCTGCTCGACATGAACTTCTCGACGGGAGACACCTCTGGGCAGGCCGGCCTCGACGCGCTGGCCGACATCGGCCGCTGCGCCCCGGACACGCGCGTGATCCTGATGACGGCCTATGCCGGCGTCGACCTAGCGATCCGCGCGATCAAGGCCGGCGCCGCGGACTTCGTCATCAAGCCGTGGAACAATTCGAAGCTGATCGCGACCGTGCTCGCGGCCCTGCGCCACAGCCGCTCGGTGCGCGAGGTCCGCACGTTGCGGACGCGAGAACGATCGCTGAACCGCATCACCGGCGAATCGAGCGAACCGCTGCTCGGCACGTCACCGGCGCTGCGCAAGGTGCTGGACGCGATCCCCAAGGTCGCGGCGACCGACGCGAACGTCCTGCTGCTCGGCGATAACGGCACTGGCAAGGAACTGGTCGCGCGCGCGATCCACCGTGCTTCGCCGCGTGCGGAGCGAGCGTTCATCGCTGTGGATCTGGGTGCCATTCCAGAGACGCTGTTCGAAGCCGAGATGTTCGGGCACCGCAAGGGCGCGTTCACCGATGCCCGCGAGGATCGCGCCGGCCGCTTCGAACTGGCGGCCGAGGGCACGCTATTCCTGGATGAGATCGGCAACCTGAGCCTCAATGCGCAAGCCAAGCTGCTCGGTGTGTTGCAGTCGCGGCAGGTGACGCGCATCGGCGCCGACCAGCAGTTGCCGGTCGACCCGCGCATCAGATGCGCGACCAATGCGGATCTGCCGCCGCTGGTCGAGTCGCAGCGCTTTCGCCGGGACCTGCTGTATCGGATCAACACCGTCGAGATCCGGCTGCCGCCACTGCGCGATCGCCGCGAGGACATCCGCGTATTGGCTGAGCACTTTTGCCGGCTCTATGGCGGCAAGTATCACAAGCCGCGGTTGACGATCGAACCGCGCGCATTGCGCAAGCTGGAACAATGGCATTGGCCCGGCAACGTCCGCGAGCTGCAACATGCGATCGAACGCGCCGTGATCATGGCGGACCGTGCACAATTGCAGCCGGACGATTTCGTCGTCGGCAGTGCGTCGCCGATGGTGGCCGGCGGCGAGGAACTCAATCTCGAAACCGTCGAGAAGGCGACGATCGCCCGGGCGATCGCGCAGTATCAGGGCAACCTGACCCAGGCCGCGAAGGCGCTCGGACTCGGCCGGGCGACGTTGTACCGCAAGATGGCGCGACATGGGCTCGCCTAGCACACGTGAGGAGTCGTTGTTCGATCGTCTGCGCGCGGCGGTCTCGTTCCGCTGCACGGTGATCAGCCGCGTGCTGCTTCTGCTGGCGCTCAGCGCCGGCACCGCGTGGGCACTGCTGACGCCCGATCTGCTGTTCGCGCGCCTGGTGCTGGCCGGTCTGCTGGCGCTGGCGACAATCGAGCTGATTCATTTTCTCGAACGCTCGTACCGCGCCATCACCGACAATCTGAATTACATCCGCCACCACGATTTCGGGACAACGCTGCCGGTAAGCGCGCAAGCGCCGGGATACGCGGAGCTGGCCTTGGCGATGCGCAACATCACCGACGAGTTCCGCCGGCTCAACGCCGCCAAGGCGGCGAGTCTCCAGTATCTCGAGGTCGTCATCGAACATGCCGGCGTCGCGCTGTTGTGTGTCGACGATCGGGAGCGGATCCGGCTGTTCAATCCCAGGGCCCGGACGCTGCTGTGCACGCCGCTGCTGCACACGCTGGCAGGCGTCGATCAGATTGATGTGACACTCGGTCAGACCGTTCGCACGATCCACGGCGGTGAGCGCCAGCTGGTGCGCTCCACGATCGCCGGAATGCCCCGCCAGTTCGTCTGTCAGGCGACGGCCTTCGAGTTGCTCGGTGAACGCTACAAGCTGGTCTCGTTACAGGATATCCACGATGAACTGGAACGGCTCGAAGTCGAATCGTGGCAGCGGTTATTGCAGGTGATGACCCACGAGATCATGAATTCGCTGACGCCGATCGTGTCGTTGACCGCGGTGCTGCGCGACGAAATCGGATCGACCGCGGACGATAACGCGCAGCGCGAGCCGGCGGACTACCGCACGGCTTTGCGCATGGCAGCCGATCGCCAGCCGTCACGTGACATCATCGAACGCAGCCTCGCCGCGCTCGAGACACGCAGCCGGCGGTTGATCGAATTCGTACATGCCTACGCGAGCGTGGCGCAGGTGCCGGCGCCGATCCTGACCGGGGTGGACCTGCGCGAGGTCGTCGAACACATCACATCGACCGTGGCGCCGGATCTCGCCCGGCACGGCATCGTACTGACCACGGCGTGCGATGACTCGCCGACGGTGCGCTGCGATCGCGCGCAAATCGAACAGGTATTGCTGAATCTTGTCCGCAACGCGAGCGAAGCGCTGCACGGCCGCGACGACCCGCGTATCGAACTGCGCGTAGTGCCCGACGCAGCGGGGACCGCGATGATCGAAGTCGCGGACAACGGCCCAGGGATCGCTCCGGAACATATGGAGAAGATCTTCGTGCCCTTCTTTACAACCAAACCCAAGGGTACCGGTATCGGCCTCAGCGTGTCGCGGCAAATCATGCTGCTGCAAAAGGGTGGCCTGAGCGTCACGTCCCGCCCCGGCGCAGGCGCGACGTTTTCGGTTTCGTTCGATAGGTAGCGCGAGGACATCTTGACGCGACGACAGCGATCCTCGGATGCGGGTTGACGCCCTGCAACCGACAGGTGGTCAACGGAGCGGGATATCGGACAATCGGTGGCAGGTGCGAAGTCGTCCCCGTTCCACCCGATTACCGCTGAAGCTGTTACGCGCCTTCAACAGATCAATCGACTCGAAAGGAACCGCTTCCGGAACGCCCGGTTGATCGGTTCAGAGAACCAGCGAGAAACGACTTGGCCCAGCGCAATCGCAAGCACCATCATGCCGATGTGGGCAAGGGGGTACGCTGCTGATTCTGCTGGTGGCTGTCCGAACGCGGGTGGCGCTGAAGTGAACGCAGCAACCGCCACCGCTGACCCTGTCGCATACCCCGTCTCACGAACCGCGGCATGGGTGCCCGCGCCGTGTTCGTCAGATCACCGCTCCAGCACGACCAAGTCGAACGCATGCGCGTGCCGCTCGTCGGCGGCATGATGGTCGCGCGACAGTTCGCGCCATGCGGTTGCGTCGTGGTCTGGGAAGAACACGTCGCCGGCGATGTCGGCGTCGACTTCGGTCAGGTACAACCGGGTCGCGAGTGGCAAGGCGGCGGCGAAGATGTCGGCACCGCCGAGGATCATCACTTCGATCTCCGGGGTTGCCGCGCCACGGGCGATTGCGATGGCGTCGTCGAGCGAGGTTGCGACGGAACACCCCTCGGCCCTAAATTCCGGATTGCGCGTCACCACGATGTTGTGCCGTCCGCCGAGTGGCTTGCCGATCGATTCGTAGGTGCGCCGGCCCATCACCACCGGCTTGCCAAGCGTGATGCGGCGGAAATACTTGAGTTCATCCGGCAAGTGCCATGGCAGCGCGCCGTCGCGGCCGATGACCCGGTTGCGCGCGATCGCGACGATCAGACTGACCGGCATCGTCAGATCGCAATCGGCGCCGGGATCGCCGGCTGCGGGTGGTAATCCTGCACTTCGAAGTCGTCGTAGGTGAACTCGAAGATCGAAGGAACCTGGCGCCGGAAGCGCAATCGCGGCAGCGGCCCCGGCTGGCGGCGCAACTGTGCGTCGGCCTGGTCGAGATGATTCAGATACAGATGCACGTCGCCGAAGGTATGGATGAATTCGCCTGGCCGATAGCCGGTGACATGCGCGACCATGCAGGTCAGCAGCGCGTACGAGGCGATGTTGAACGGCACGCCGAGGAACACGTCGGCGCTGCGCTGATAGAGCTGACAGGACAGCACGCCATCGCGCACGTAGAACTGGAACAGCGCGTGACACGGCATCAGCGCCATCTGCTCGAGTTCACCGACGTTCCAGGCGCTGACGATGTGCCGGCGCGAGTCGGGATCGGCGCGCAGTCGCGCGATCGCTTCGCTGATCTGATCGATGTGCCTGCCGTCGGCGGTTGGCCAGTTGCGCCATTGCGCGCCGTAGACCGGACCGAGATTGCCATCGGCATCGGCCCATTCATCCCAGATCGAAACGCCCTGCTCGCGCAGATAGCGCACATTGGTATCGCCGCGCAGGAACCACAGCAGCTCATGCATGATCGATTTCAGGTGCAGCTTCTTGGTCGTCACGAGCGGCAACGTATCGGTCAGGTCGAACCGCATCTGGTACCCGAACAGACTCAGCGTGCCGACACCGGTCCGATCGCTCTTGCGTGCGCCCTGCTCGCGCACCGCACGCAACAGATCGAGATACTGTTTCATGGCGCTGGCTGCCGGCGGGTGTAAAAAACGTAGATCGCAAGCCCCGCCAGGACCATCGGCAACGACAGCACCTGTCCCATCGTCAACCAGCCACCGGCAAGGTAGCCAAGCTGCACGTCCGGTTCACGGACGAACTCGATGGCGCAGCGGAACACGCCATACAGCACCAGCAATACCGCCGACAGAAGGCCCGTCCGCTGCGGCCGGCGCGACAGCGGCCACAGCACCGCGAACAACACGACGCCTTCGAGGAATGCTTCGTACAACTGCGATGGATGGCGCGGCACGCCGCCCGCCAGTTCGCCGGGAAAGATCACGCCCCAGGGCAGATCGGTCGGCGCGCCCCACAATTCGCCATTGACGAAATTGGCGACGCGCCCGAGGAACAATCCGATCGGCACGATCGGCGCGAGCAGATCGGTGACCGCGAAGAATGATCGTTGGTTTTTTCGCGTATACCAGCCACACGCGGCAAGTCCGCCCAGCAGACCGCCGTGGAACGACATGCCTCCCTGCCAGACCGCGAGGATCGCCCACGGCTGTCGCAGATAATCGGCGAAGTTGTAGAACAGGATATAGCCGACCCGGCCGCCGAGAATGAGGCCCAGCGCAGCATAGAAGATCAGGTCGGAGATCTGTTCGCCGCTCCAGAGAGACCCGGGCCGGCGGGCACCGCGCAGCAACAGATACCAGCCAAGGGCAATCGCCGTGAGGTAGGCGATGCCGTACCAGCGGATCGCGATCGGCCCGAGTTGCAGCGCGATCGGATTGATGTCGGGAAACGGCATGCGAAGGGCTACGCCTCGATCCGCTGGAACATCCGACTGCCGAACCACAGGCACAGCAAGGTCGCGCCGAGCATCACCCCGAGGTCGACCAGGAAACCGTAATGACTCGCGCCGAGCAGCAGGCCGCGCAGCGCATCGACCCCATAGGTCAGCGGATTGACGCTGACGACCACCGCCAGCGCCGGCGGCAATCCAGCCAGCGGGTAGATCGCGCCGGAGAAGAAGAACAGCGGCATCACCAGGAAGTTCATGATCATCTGAAAGCCCTGCATGTCGCTGAGCGCCGATGCGACCGCGGTGCCGAGCGCGGTGAACAGCAGCGACAGCAGGAACATGCAGGGCACGACCGCGATCAGCATCAGCCAGTTGCCCGGGCGAAAGCCAAACAACAGCGACGCGACCAGCACGATCAGCGCCTGCAAGGTCGCCACCGTGGCGCCACCGAGCGTTCGACCCAGCATCACGTTGAACCGCGGCATCGGTGCGACCAGCGTCTCCTTGAGAAAGCCGAACTGCCGATCCCAGATCACTTCCATGCCGGAGAACATCGAGGTGAAGATGATCGTCATGCCGACCACGCCCGGCGTCAGAAACAGCAGATAACTGCCCTGCCCGGCCTGTTGAAACACGGAGCCGAAGCCGTAGCCGAGCGCCGCCAGATACAGCATCGGCTGCGCCAGCGCGCCGACGATCCGCGAGCGCGAGCGGAGATAGCGCTTCAGTTGCCGCAACCACAGGATATAGATCTTGCTCATCGTCAACGTTTCATCTGGCCGCGCATGAAGGCACGCATCATATCCGCACCGCCGGCCGTTTCCTCACGGATATGTTTGCCGGTGAGCGCAAGGAACGCGTCTTCGAGCGAGGCGCCTCCGGTCTGCTGCTTCAGTTCACTGGCGGTGCCGAGCGCGACGATGCGACCGTGGTCGATGATCGCGATGCGCGCCGCGATGCGCTCGGCTTCGTCCATGTAATGCGTCGAGAAGAACACCGTCGTGCCCTCGGCGCGATTCAGCTCCCGCAGATAATTCCACATCTGGTTGCGGGTCTGTGGATCGAGCCCGAGGGTCGGCTCGTCGAGAAAGATGATCTTCGGGTGATGCAGCAGGCCGCGCGCGATTTCCAGGCGCCGGCGCATGCCGCCGGAAAAGGTAAGCACGCGGCTGTCCTTGCGGTCCCACAGTTCGACCAGCGTCAGCAGTCGCTCGATGCGTTCGCGCCGCTGTTTCCGTGGTACGTCATACAACACGCCGTGGATCTCCATGTTCTCCCAAGCGGTCAATTCACTGTCGAGGCTGGGGTCCTGGAACACGATCCCGAACGAACGGCGCACCTTGTCCGGTTCCGTCACGACATCGTGGCCATTGACCCGCACCGTGCCCGCGGTCGGCCGCAGCAGGGTCGTCAGGATCTTGATGGTCGTCGACTTGCCGGCCCCGTTGGGTCCGAGGAACGCAAAGATTTCCCCGGCCGGGACCGCGAACGAAATGTCATCGACGGCGACCACCTCGCCATAGCGCCTGCAGAGATTCTGAACTGCGATCATCGGGCCGAATCCTCGCGCAACGAACGGTTGCATGCGCGTGTCGCGCAATCCCACGACAACGCGCCGAACATGTCGCCTCGGCCCGCGGACGCGATGGCGTCGCAACGGGGGCTTTCGGTGTCGCTGGTGGTCATGTCGCAGGTTTCCAGGTGCGTTTGCTCCGAGCGGCCATGTTGGCATAAATCAGCGGCGCCCGTGTAGCCGTACCGCGTCGTGGCCAAACCACACCTCGGGCCGTAGAATCGAGTCATGTCGGTGACCCGCAACTCGCTGTCCGGCGAAACCAGCCCCTACCTGTTGCAGCATGCCTCGAATCCGGTGCATTGGTATCCGTGGAGCGACACCGCGCTGCAACTGGCACGGGATCTCGATCGCCCGATCCTGCTGTCGATCGGCTACGCCGCCTGCCACTGGTGCCATGTGATGGCGCATGAATCGTTCGAGGATGAAGCGACCGCGGCGTTGATGAACCGGTGGTTCATCAACATCAAGGTCGCCCGCGAGGAACGGCCGGATCTCGATCGGATCTACCAAAGTGCCCATTACCTGCTGACCCGCAACGCCGGCGGCTGGCCGCTGACGATGTTTCTGTCGCCGGTCGATCAGACTCCATTCTTCGGCGGTACCTATTTTCCGAAGGTGGCACGCTATCAGATGCCGGCGTTTGCCGACGTGCTGGAGCAGGTCGCGGCGTTCTATGCCGAGCGACGCACGGATCTCCCGGCGCGCAGCCAGCGCCTGCGCCATGCGCTTGCCGCGCTGCAACAGCCTGAGGGAAGGGGTGAGCCGAACCTCGATGCCGCGCCGCTGCGCGAAGCGCGGGAGATCGCATTGCAGGCGTTCGACGAGGACCACGGCGGTTTCGGCGGCGCACCGAAATTCCCGCATGCGCCAAACCTGGAACGGCTGCTGCGCGACCATGCCGACGGCGCCGGACCGCAGTGTTGGGACGCCGTCCGCACCTCGCTGGAGCGGATGGCCCGCGGCGGCCTCCACGATCAGATCGGAGGCGGCTTTTATCGCTATTCGGTAGATGCCGCCTGGCGCATTCCGCACTTCGAAAAGATGCTGTACGACAACGGCCTGCTCCTCGCGGTATATGCCGACGCCTTGCGCGTCGAGCCAAACGTGCTGTTCGAACGCGTCGTGCGCGACACCATTGGCTGGCTCGAGCGCGAGCTGCGCTCCGCTGACGGCGCGTACTGCTCCAGCCTCGATGCCGACAGCGATGGCGACGAAGGGGCGTACTACGTCTGGCGCGACGATGAGATCGCGGCCCTCCTCAGTCCGGCCGAAGCCGCAGGCGTGCGCCTCACCTTCGGCCTGGACGCACCACCGAACTTCGAAGCTGCCTGGCACCTGGTCCGGCATCGTGACGCCGACGAGGTTGCCTCGATGCTCGACCGCACGGTTGACGAGGTCGAACGATTGCTGTCATCGGCACGAACAAAGCTGCTCACGGCCCGCGGCGCCCGTATCCCGCCGGCACGTGACGACAAGATCCTGACTTCGTGGAACGCCCTGGCAATCAAGGGGCTGGTCGTTGCCGGTCTCGCGTTGCGCGAGTCGCAGCCAATCGATCTCGCGTGCCGGACGCTCGCTGCGGTCCGCGCGACGCTGTGGCGCGATGGGCGCCTGCTCGCGACCGCGAAGGATGGCCACGCGCGCCTGCCGGCCTATCTGGACGACTACGCGTTCCTGCTCGACGCCGTACTGCATGTACTCCAGGCGCGGTGGCGCGACGCCGATCTGAGCTTCGCGATCCAGCTCGCCGACGCACTGCTCGAACACTTCGAAGACCGCGAACGCGGCGGCTTTTACTTCGTCGCGCACGATCACGAACCGCTGCTGGTGCGCAGCAAGAGTTTTCAGGACGACGCAACACCGGCCGGCAACGGCATCGCCGCGGCGAGCCTGCAACGGCTTGGCTATCTGCTCGGCGACACCCGCTATCTGGATGCCGCCGAGCGTTGCCTGCGCGCGGGCAGCAGTTTCATCCGGCACTATCCGTTCGGGCACTGCGCGATGCTGCTGGCGCTGGACGAGTATCTGGCGCCGCCACAGCTCGTCATCCTGCGCGGTCCCCCAAACCTGCTCGAGCCCTGGCGGGCGCGATGCGCCGCCGACTACATACCGCGCCGCCTGTGCTTCGCGATCCCAGCCGACGCCGCGCTGCCGCCAAGGCTCGCCGCAAAGGGTGCCAGCCCGGATGCCGTGACGGCGTACGTCTGCAATGGTTTGCGCTGCGCCACGCCGGTGACCGACCTGGTGACATTCGAGTCACTGCTTCGAGCCCAGCCCGCATGAGCCTGCTCGAGACGCTGTTGCTGCCCCGCGTGGTCGGCGCCGTGCTGGTTTTCGCCGCGGCCGCAATGTGCGAGCCCTTGCTGGAAAGCTGGCTGACGCGCCTGTTGCGAGGCAATGGCGCCTTCGACTGGTGCTGGGAGCGGCTGCTCTCACCGCTGCTCCGCGCCACGCTGATCGGCGCCTTGGTCGCGGCACTCTATCCGGCGCTGTTTGGTTTGATCGAAGCGCCGACGCTCGGCCGTCTCATCGCGCTTGGTCATGCCCGGGTCAACCTGTTGCTCGGCGCGCTGTTCCTGCTGACGCTGGTGCTGTCGGCGCTCCCGGTCATCTCGCGCCATCCTGCATTGGCGTTGCCGCTGCAGGGCATCCTGGCGACCGCGATGCTGTTCAGCTGGTTGGCGGACTATCTCGGCGCCACCAATGCACTGCTGGTGACGGGATGGTTGCAGTTGCTGCTGCTGGTCATTCTTGCCGTCACCTCCTACCGCATCGCCAATATTGGCGCGGCGCGGCTCGGCGCACGCCTCGACGCAGCCGCATCGGTGTCAGGGTCACAAGCCATCCTGCGACAGGGCTTGCTGCTGCTGGCTCAGGGACCGCTGATCGTGCTTTACGGCCATACGCTGGGGCGGCAGATCGCGATCTGACCGTCACTCCGGTCGGGTCGGGCCTGCCGCGGCATGAGAGGCGGAGCTTCCTCAGAAATGGTACTGCGCACGTATCAGGTGGAACTCGGCACCATCGTTCGGCTTCTTCAGCGAGCCGTTCGACATGTGCTGGACGTGGTAGCTGAGGTCGAACGTACTCTCGCTACCGAAGCGCAAACCGAGGCCGACCCGGCTGGCAAACTGATAATTCGTTCCCAGGTCGAGGTCGCCGATGCGCGAGTTGGACAGCAGATGCAGACCAACACCCGCTTCGAAATACAGGCCATCCCGCGAATCACGCTGCATCCGCAGCACCGGCGCGGCACCCAATTGCATCGAACTTTCCGCGAGTAACCCGGCGTGGGCCCCGGTGTGCAGGAGGCCCATGCCGAAATCCCAGGCTCCCGACAGATGCCAACCGGCGTGTTCCAGCCAGCGTCGTTCCCAGTCACGCTGATAGGACAGGTAAAGCTGATTCGGGCTATGGCTGAAGCCGTGTCCCGCGGTAACGGCGACGCTGTCGGCACGCGCGACCGGCGTGCCAGTGCCAACCCCGAGCAGGACGCCACCAAGCAGCAGGTGGTGCGCCCGTCGCATGCGAATCGAAACCGCCATGACGTTTCTCCCGTGTTCTTGCGTATTTTCGTCGGCGCCGGGAAATTATAACCAAGCACCACGCATTCGTACCCGCCAGGACCGATTGCCTCGCCGACAACAAGCTCTGACAATACCGCGAGCCAGGCGACCGGGAGAAAGCCAATGAAACTGCCACGAGGTCTCAGCCAGGCGGCATTCGACGCCGCCATCGCGCGCTTCAGCCAGGTCGTCGGCGCCGAATGGACGTTCACCAGCGAGGAGGATGTCGAGCTCTATCGCGATGCCTACTCGCCATTTCACGGCGAGGACGAGGAACTGGTCGCCTCGGCCGCACTCGCGCCCGACAGCGTCGAGCAGGTGCGTGAGATCGTCCGCATCGCCAATGACCATCGGGTCCCTCTCTATCCGATTTCCACCGGCCGCAACCTTGGCTACGGCGGTTCCGCGCCGACCCTGTCCGGCAGCGTCGTGCTGGATTTGCGGCGGATGAATCGCATCCTCGAAGTCAACGAAACGAATGCCTATGCACTGGTCGAGCCGGGTGTCAGCTACTTCGATCTGTACCGCCACCTGCGCGCCCACGGGCACAAGCTGTGGATCGATACGCCGGATCCCGGCTGGGGCAGTCTGATCGGCAATGCGATGGATCGCGGCGGCGGCTATACCGCGGCAAGCTACCGCAATCACTTCGATGCGCATTGCGGCATGGAACTGGTGCTGCCGAATGGTGAGCTGATGCGGACCGGCATGGGCGCGATGCCGAATGCCCAGACCTGGCAGCAGTACAAGGCAGGCTTCGGTCCCTGGATCGATGGCATGTTCTCACAGTCGAATTTCGGCATCTGCACGAAGATGGGCTTCTGGCTGATGCCGGAGCCAGAGGCCTATTTGGCCGGAACGGTCTCGGTGCGGCGCTTCGACGATCTGATGCCACTGGTGGATCTCGTCAGCCACCTGGAGAATGCCGGCATCGTCAACGGCATGCCGCTGTTCGGCTGCCCATTGACCAATCCGACGCTGGTCCCGGCGGAGGAAGTCCGCAAGCCGCTCGATGCCGAAGTGGCCGCGGTGTTCGGCAAGCCCGGCGGGCCATCGCATGCCGATCTCGAAGCCTTGTGTCGCCAGCGCGGCGTCGGGATGTGGGCCTGCCGCTTGCAGTTCTATGGCCCCGAGGAAGTGATCCGCGCGCAATGGCGTCATGCCCAGAAGAAATTGGCCGCCATCGCCGGTGCCTGGTTCACCGATGACGCCTACTATGACCTGCCGCTGACCGACGCACAGGCGGACAAGTCGCACAAGGTCACGTTCGGCATTCCGAACCTGAACATCTTCTTCATCGGGGCACGTTCGGAACACATCCCACAACCGACTCAGGGACACATCTGGTTCGCCCCGATCATCCCGCGCTCCGGCGCCGAGATCTTCAAGGCGCAGCAGGTGTTCGAACAGGCGGCGCGCGAACTCGGCCTGCTGGCCGTGCCGCTGTCGGTCGCGGCGACCTACTGGAACCGAGCATTCATCTACATCTTTGGTTTCGCCGTCACGCACGATGTCGAGCAGAACCGCCGCATGCGCGAGTCGTATCGGAAGCTGGTCGCGATCGCGGCCGAGCACTGCTGGGGAGAATACCGCACGGCACCGGCGTTTCAGGATGCCGTGATGGCGACCTATTCGTTCAACGAACATGCGCTGCTGCGCTTTCACGAGACGATCAAGGATGCGATCGATCCGAACGGGATCCTCGCGCCGGGACGGTACGGCATCTGGCCGAAGCACCTGCGTCAGCAAGGATGAATCGGTTGTGCCTGCTCTGCTCTGACAGTGCCCGCGCTGGCGGCGAAAATCTTTTTCCCACGACATTGCAATTCGATCGATTTGCACTATTATTCGCGCGATCGCGGCGATGCCGGAAACGACATCCGCCGGTTGACCGGCCGCTTCAGTTCACGAACGGTCGTCCGACGTAAAAAACGCGAGTGTCTGGCAGCACTGTTTTTTTGCAACTGTAGTCTGGGTGCGAAAGGTCCAAACACATGGCGAATATCACGGCCGCGGAACCCGCCGCGGAACCTCCTCAACGTAGCTCATCACAACGCAACCGCCGTAACGCCGCATCAGCCGAAGCGGCAGCCAAGCAGCTTTCCATTCCCCTCCTCGAAGAAGCCAAAGTCAGTGAAATCCGGCCGGCGCGCAACCTGCGCCGCAAGCTCGGCTTGCCGGTCAGTCCGCGCAGCAAGCTGTT
>JADLEV010000020.1 GCA_020845935.1 Gammaproteobacteria bacterium | reverse complement strand
GGGCTTCGCCTCGGCCTTGGATTCCGTAGCCGGCGCCGTCTCGTCGCCCGAGCCACAACCCGCGAGCAACGCCGACAACGCCAGTATTCCAACCGCACACTTGCTGACTGCATGCCGCACCATGGTCGTCTCTCCCCAATGTAGTCGATAGCGGATGTCGCCGACCGCGGCCCCTACGTGGTCACCGATACGCGGTCGGATGGTAGGTGAATCAGACAAAGGCGTCCACACGCCGCGGCGCCGTGAATCGAGCTGCCGACGCTACCTGGTTTTCCTGATCGTCATCGCCCCGCGGATCTCGCCGACCGCAAAGCCGACCGCTCGATCATCCGGATACAGGGACTTGAGTTGCGCGCTGACCGCCGGTGTCACCTTGTCGGCCGGGCCGTGACAGGCAAGGCACAGTTCCTGCGTTGGCAGCGCTTTCATGTAGCGCATCATCTGCCTGCCCTCTTCGGTGACCAGTTCGGCCTTCTCCAATGCGGCCGGGTTCTCGCCGGCGGCGGCGCGCCGATCGAACTCTTCGAGCGCGGCACGTTCCCAGGCATCCGGAACCGCCTGCGGATTGCGGTTGCGCAGACTGACGCGGCGAATGTTCCAGCCACTCGCGGCGGCGGCCTCCTGCGCCAGCCGCGGCGCCTGCTCCTTGCAGACCGCGATGGCGCCTTCCGGTCCGCCTTTGGCAATCTCGGTGGACAGCATGGCCAGCAGTTTCGGCGGCACCGAGGTCGCGACCTGGCGCGCTTCGGCAACCCAGGCCGCATCATCGGCGTGCACCGGGCCCGTGAGCGAGCAGCAAATGAGTACGGAAATCAGATAGCGTTGCATGACATCACCTCATTGTTACCAGTCTCGTGCCCTGCGAGCGGCGAGTATAGGCGGGGCTCTTGACCATGGGAAACAGCAGTCGTACGCCAATCCACAAGCATCAGGCATCAGCCAACACCGTGCTATCGTGGCAACGATCCTGCCATCGGGGACAAGTCCCGCGGGCGCGGCATTCGAACGGAGACCTGACTTGCATCGATCGCGACTGCTCAACCTGTCGCGGCGTTACGGCGCCGCCATCGTCGCGCTCGGCGCGGCCTTGTTGCTGGCGCCATCGCCGGCCGCGCCACAGGCCGCGGCGAACGGCAAATCCGGCGATACGCTGATCATCGCGACCAACGCCGCGGGTACGCTGTTCTACGTCATCGGCAGTGGCTTCGCGCGGTTGCTGCAACGCGAGCTCGATGTGCGGATCGCGCCGCGGCCCTACGGCACTCCTTCGCGCTACCTGCCGCTGGTCGAGCACGGCGAGATCCCGCTGGCGCTCAATTCCGCGCTCGACATCGCGCGCGCCGCCCGGGGGCTTGCGCCCTTTCGCGAGGCGGCAACGGATCTGCGCGTGATTGCGCGGGTCGTGCCGATGCTGAACGGCTACCTCGTTCGCGCCAGTTCCGACCTGCGGCGGCTGGAGGATGTCCGGGGCAAGCGCTTCGTCTATCAATTGCGCGGCAGCGCCTCGCAGACGCCGCTCAACGACGTGGCGCTCGCGACGGCGGGACTGACGGTCAGCGACATCGAACCCTTGGCCGTCGCGCACGTCGTGCAGAGCATCGACGCGCTGATCGAGGGTCGCGTCGATGTCGCCGTCAGCGCGCTCGGCATTGCCGCCACGCAACGCGCGCAGGCATCGATCCCGGGCGGCATCCGCGCACTCGAACTCGGCGCGCTCGGCGATGACGCCTTCCTCGCCGCGCACATGCCCGGCACACGGGTCGCCATCGCCAACCCGGGGCCGAACATGGCCGGAGTCGAGCGGCCAATGCGCGTCATCGCCTACGACGGCTACCTGGATACCAGCCGCCACAGCGACGAAGCGTTGATCTACCGCGTCACCAGGACGCTGCACCGGAACTGGCAGGCTTTGCAGCAGGACTATCCGGCGCTGCGCGCGCTGCCGGCCGACGCGCTCGTCACCGCCGACAGTCCGGTGCCATACCATCCGGGTGCCATCCGCTATTACCGCGAAGTCGGACTGTGGCCGGCACAATGACCTCGGCGCAATCTACCGGCACCACCATCAACCGCGGCCTGTATGCGCTGTACACCGGCCTGCTGGCCTTGCTCGGCATCGCCTGGATCTTGCAATTATCGCGCCTCGTTGGCCTGACGCTGGTCGATGATGAAGTGCTGCCGCCCTGCCTCGGCCTCGCTATCGCCGCGGCATTGCTGAAGCATCCCTACCGGCGTGCAGCCGGGCCGATCGAATGGCTGCTCGGGCTGGTCGCGCTCGGCGCCTGGTGCTGGCCGTCATTGCATTACGACGCCTGGCTGACGACGCTCGCCGACCGCACCCCGGACAAATGGCTGCCCGGCGCGGTGGCACTTGCCCTGCTGCTCGAGGCAATGCGCAAGAGCTGCGGCACCGCGATCACGGTGCTGGTCGGGATCGCGCTGCTGTATGGCCTGTTCGGCCAACACCTGGGCGGTGCGCTCACCGCGGCGCGGCAGGAGCCGAGCGCGCTGGTGCTTTATCTGTATGCCGATTCGGAAGGCGTGCCGGGCTTCATCATCCGCGTCGTGATCACGCTGGTGCTGGCCTTCATCCTGCTCGGCAAATTGCTGGACGACAGCGGCGCGACGCGGTTCTTCACCGACCTCGCGCTGAAGCTGGTGGCGCATCGGCGCGGCGGCCCGGCCAAGGTCGCGATCCTTGCCAGCGGCGCGTTCGGCATGATCAGCGGCTCGACCGTCGGCAACATCATGAGCACCGGGATCGTCACCATCCCGCTGATGAAGCGTTCCGGCTTTCCAGCGCCATATGCCGGCGCCATCGAAGCAGTCGCCTCGAACGGTGGTCAGATCGCGCCGCCGGTGATGGGCGCGACCGCATTCCTGATCGCCGAGTATCTGCAAATCGACTATCTGAGTGTGGCCGCGGCGGCGGCGATTCCGGCAGTGCTTTATTACTTTGTCGTCTTCGTTCAGGTCGATCGCATCGCCGCGCGGCTTGGCCTGACCGGAACCACGACCGACCTGCCTTCGGCCTGGCGGATCGTCGCGGCGAACTGGGTGTTCGTGCTGCCGCTTGGCCTGCTGCTGTATCTGCTGCTGATCCGCAACTGGGATCCGGCCGTGGCCGCGCTGGCGACCGCGGCACTGTTACTCGTATTCATCACCGTCCAGCACCGGGCCTTGCCCGCGCCGCGCCGGTGCTGGGAATTGCTCACCGGCAGCGGCGAAAACCTGCTGCCGATCGTCCTCATCGGCGGCGGTGCCGGCATCGTCATCGGCGTGTTGAACAGCAGCGGACTCGGCTTTCAACTGACGCTGGCGCTGGCCGAACTGGGACGCGATTCCGGTCTGTTCGTGATGCTCTGCCTCGCCGCGCTGATCGCGGTGATCCTCGGCATGGGCATGCCGACCACCGCGGTGTATCTGGTGCTGTCGGTCGTGCTCGCGCCGGCATTGGCGGACTTTGGCGTGCCGCCACTCGCCTCGCACCTGTTCCTGTTCTACTTCGGCGTGCTCAGCATGATCACGCCACCGGTCGCGGTCGCGACCTTTGTCGCCGCCGGGCTGGCCGAAGCGGGTTTCTGGCGGACCAGTCTGATCGCGATGCAGCTTTCGATCGTCGCCTACCTCGTGCCGTTCCTGTGGATCTACAACCCGGCGCTGATCCTCGAGGGATCGCCAATGGAGATCCTGCTGGCATTCGCAACCACCACCGGGGGCGGCTTCCTGCTGGCACGCGCACTGCCGCTGCTGCCCATCCGCCCGATCACCGCGCTGGCCCTGGCAGGTGCGGGTATTGCACTCGGTGGCGCGACGGTCTGGTTCGGCTAGGGAAGCTGCCACCGGCGGAGCTTCGTCAACTCAAATCGGCATCGTCGAGCTGGTGGCCCCAGTCGCGTTTGGCGGTGAGGTAACGGCGGTTGAACGGGCTCAGGCCGATCACGTGTTTGACCGGGGTCACTGCTGACAATCCCAGCGCATTCAGATCCGCGATCTTCTTCGGATTGTTGGTCAGCAAACGGAAGGGACGATCGCCGACGAAGTGATGCAGCAGTGCCGCGGCATCGCTGAAGTCGCGCGAATCATCCGGCAGGCCGAGCGAGCGGTTGGCCTGATAGGTGTCCTCGCCGGCATCCTGCAACAGATAGGTCGCGGCCTTGGCCCAGAGGCCGATGCCGCGGCCTTCGTGCCCGGCCATGTAGATCAACATGCCGCCCGCCGAGTCACCGGAGATCGTGCGCAGCGCCTGTTCCAGTTGCGGGCCGCACTCGCAGCGCTCGGAACCGAACACGTCGCCGGTGAGACAACTGGAATGCACCCGCACCAGCGGGTTGACGGCACGGCGCGGATCGCCACAAACGAGCACGCTGTTGACCGCCATCGACGAGACCAACGGCGCGAACGCGCTCTGATGGCCGATGCGCGTCAGGTCCGCGGCGAACTGCTCGACCTTGCTGAGCTCGGTATGCCGCACCGCGGCGTACCAGTCGAGCATGCGCTGCGCGCCGCGCGCCACCGGCAGCGGAATGGGACCCAGCAGATTGATCGCCAGTTCATCCTCGGGCGGCGGTTCGGTCGCGGAGATGCCGCGACCCTTCGCATCAATTCGAATCAACTTGCCCTGCGCGATCAGGCGCTGCCGGATCGAGGGATCGAGATAGGTGAACACGGCGTGTCCGGATCAATGCGCCGGCGGCGGGACGAACTCGACCACCTCCAGATCGAATCCCGCGATGCCGGTGTACTTCACCTGTGCGCCCATCAACCGCATCTGCCGCACGCCGAGGTCGCGCAGAATCTGACCACCGACGCCAACCTGGATGATCGCGTTGTGCCGCGTCTGCGGCGCGCGATCGCGGTTGTCGAACAGCATTTCGAGCTGGCGCTCGACGATGTCGGACGGCGCCATATCGACGTTGACGATGATGATGACCCCACTGCCTTCGGCGGCAATGCGTCGCATCGCGTCATGCACGGTCCAGCGCGTGACCTGTTTCGGGCCGGGTTCGACGAGCGCAAAGATATCGCGCAGCGGCGAGGGCACATGCACGCGTGTCAACACCGGCCGGTCGCCATTGAGTTCACCCTTGATCATCGCGTGATGGATCTGGTTGCGGGCGGTATCCAGATAGGTGCGCAATTCGAACTCGCCGAAACTGGTCTGTACGCGCCGGATCTTGTGGCAGACAACCGTGGTCTCATTGGCCAGCCGATAGTGAATCAGCCCCTCGATGGTGCCGATCCGCAGGTCATGTTCCTGCGAGAACCGTTCGAGATCCGCGCGCCGTGCCATCGTTCCATCCGGATTCATGATTTCGACGATCACCGCCGCCGGTTCCAGACCCGCCAGGCGCGCCAGATCGCAGCCGGCCTCGGTGTGACCGGCACGGCTCAGCACGCCGCCCGGCTGCGCCATGATCGGAAAGATATGACCTGGCTGCACCAGATCGCGCGGCGACGCTTGCGGCGCGACCGCGAGTTGCACGGTATGGGCGCGGTCGGCCGCGGAGATGCCGGTCGAGATACCTTCGGCGGCGTCGACCGAGCAGGTGAAATTGGTCCCGTGCGACGAGCGGTTGGTCTCGACCATGTGCTTCAGACCGAGCCGCTGGCAACGCTCCTCGGTCAACGTCAGACAGATCAGGCCACGCGCGTACGTCGCCATGAAGTTGATGTGCTCCGGGGTAACGGCGCCTGCCGCCATCACCAGATCCCCTTCGTTTTCGCGATCCTCGTCGTCGACCAGAATCACCATCCGCCCCTGGCGGATCTCCTCGATGATGCGTTCGGTACTGTCGAAAGTCATGGCTGCCTGCTTTGTCGCAAATCGCGGCCGAGTGTAGCATGGCGCCATGTTTGCCAACCCCGCGGTGCTGTCCCTTCTTGCCTTGCTCCTTGCCATCGGTGTCTCGATGGGATCACGTATCAATGTCGGCCTGCTCGCGGTCGCACTGGCCTGGGTGATCGGTGTCTATGCGGCCGATCTGAGCGCGGCGAAAGTGCTCGGAGGTTTTCCCAGCAGTCTGTTCCTGACGCTCACCGGCGTGACGCTGTTGTTCGCCATCGCCGAGGTCAATGGCACGCTGCATGGCCTGGCACAGCGGGCGCTGCATCTGGCCCGCGGCGATCGCCGCATCGTGCCGTTTCTACTGTTCCTGATTGCCTGCCTGTTGTCGGCGACCGGACCCGGCTCGATTTCGAGTGTCGCACTGGTGATCCCGGTGGCGATGAGCATTGGCATCAGCATGCGCTTACCGCCATTCCTGATCGCGCTGATGGTCGCCAACGGCGCCAACGCCGGCAACCTGTCGCCCATCAGCGCAGTCGGCATCATCGCCAATTCGCGGATGGCCATCGCCGGCATCTCGGGCGAGGAGTTCAAGGTGATGCTGGCGAATCTGCTGGCGCACGTGCTGGTCACCGCGATCGCCTATCTCATCTTCGTGCTGCGGGACCGCGAAGCGGCGCGCCTGCCCGCGACCCAGCTGGTCGCGCCGCCCGCGCTGGACGCGCGCCAGCGCGCGACGACGCTGGTACTCGTGCTCTGGATCGCCGGCGTCATCGGCCTGAAGCTCGATGTCGGCCTCAGCGCCTTCGCCGCGACCTGCATCCTGCTGCTCGCGCGCACGGCCGAGGAAGCGGACGTGATCCGCAAGATGCCCTGGCAAGTGCTGCTGATGGTGTGCGGCGTCGCGACGCTGGTCGCCCTGCTGGAGCAGACTGGCGGCATGGACCTGTTCACCGCACTGCTCGCTCGGCTCGCGACTGCCGACAGCGTGAACGGCGTGATGGCCTTGGTCACCGGCGTGATCTCCGCGTACAGCAGCACCTCGGGCGTGGTCCTGCCTGCGTTCCTGCCAACCATTCCGGATTTGCTGCAACGCGTGGGCGGCGGCGATCCGCTGGCGCTGGCGCTGTCGATCAACGTCGGCTCGGCGCTGGTCGATGTCGCGCCGATTTCAACGCTCGGTGCGCTCTGCGTCGCCGCGCTGCCGGATCAATCCGGCGCGCGGCGGCTGTTCCTGCAACTGCTGGGCTGGGGTCTGGCGATGACCGTCGTGGGCGGGATCCTTTGCCAGCTGTTCGCCGGCGCGTTGGCCGCGTGGTGAGGTCCCGAGCGCACCGCGGCGGTCGCGTTCGGACGAGCCGAGGCGGCTCCCTGCTGCGTCAGCCGCCCTGGCACGAACCCGATTATTTGGCCTGAATCAGCTCGAACCGGTTGCCGGCCGGATCCTTGCCGAAGCCGATCTTCATACCGGTATTGCCGAACGCACGCGGCTCGCCATCCATTGAACCGCCGGCAGCCTTGACCGCCGCCGCGGTCGCGGTGATGTCGGCGACGTTGAAGATGATGTGCGGCACGGCATCCTGCAACGCATCGGAATCGCGATGCATGATGACGACCTGCGCGCTCTTGTTGGCCTTCGCCGCATCGACCGTATCGCCGAAGTTCAACATGATTTCCAGCATGCCCGGGAATTCGAGCCGGTTGACCTCGTGCATGCCGAACGCCGCCTGATAGAACTTCGCCAGCGCTGCGACATCCTGACCGCCGACGCGCGCCGCGTTCAGCGTGACGCCCGCTGCCTGCGCCGCAGTGCCTGACAGCAGCATGGCCCCGAATGCGACGACATGTTTCATCAATCTGTTCATCGTGTATCTCCTCGTTAACAAAGGTCAGCACAAGGTTTGAACGGCGGCGGATCGTAGCATGCACCCCCTTATACTTCGGCCGTGAGCACCGTGCATCGCGACGACATTCAAGGCCTGCGCGGCATCGCTGTGTTGCTCGTCGTCGCCTACCACGCCGGGATGCCGCAGCTGACCGGTGGCTACATCGGCGTCGATGTGTTCTTCGTGATCTCGGGCTTCGTGATCAGCGGGCTGCTGTTGCGCGAGTTGCTGAAGCCGCACCCGGCTCCGCCGCGCCTGGACCTCAGGTCTTTCTATGCGAGACGGATGCGGCGTCTGCTGCCGGCGGTCACCGTCGTCACCGCTGCGACACTCGCCGCGAGCCTGCTGCTCGGCTCGCCGCTGGAGTTTCTTACCCACGCGACGTCGGCATTGTTTACGACGCTGTATGTCAGCAATCTGCGTTTCGCGCAGGCCGCGACCGACTACCTCGCGGAATCGGCGGAATCCGATCCATTTCTGCATACCTGGTCGCTCGGCGTCGAAGAGCAGTTCTACCTCGTCTGGCCCCTGGTGTTCCTGCTGCTGTTTCGGTTAGCGCCACAACGCGGGCGCCTGCTCTGGGTCGCGATCGGCTGCGCCCTGCTCGGCACCCTGTCCTTGCTCGCAAGCGATTACCTCACGTCCTACAACCAGCCGTGGGGATTCTTCAGCCCATGGACGCGGGCCTGGGAGTTTGCGCTCGGCGCGATTGGCTGTTGCATGGCTATCGTACTTGCTCAGCGATCGAACCTGCTGTCGAGCGGGTTGACGCTGGGCGGCCTGGCAGCGGTCCTGTACGCGGCGTTCACTTTCGATGAACACACACGCTTTCCTGGAACCGCGGCGCTCGTTCCGACGCTCGGCGCCTTCGCGCTCATCATCGGGCCAGCGCTTGGTACCGGCGGCCTCGTCACACGGGTCCTGCGCAGCGCGCCGCTGCGGCTGTGTGGCGATCTGTCGTACTCGTGGTACCTGTGGCATTGGCCGGTGCTGGTCTATGCAAGGATCTTGCTGCCAGACCTCGCGTTCGGCGGCGGTATCGTGTGCTCCATCCTTTCGTTCGCGCTCGCCTGGTTGACGCTGGTGACGATCGAAAACCCGTTCCGGAGCAATCGCGTCTTGCCGTTGTCGCCCGGCCGTTCGATCCTGGCGGGCCTCGCGGCGACCGCGGGCACTGCTGCATGCGCCGGTGCCGTGATGCATGTCGCGCTCACCGAGTTGTCGACGCCTGGACAAATCGAGATACGCCGCGCCCGCGAGGACCTGTCGATCGCCGACGGCGCGTGCCACCTGCAATTCCGCGAGACCGACCAGCCGGAATGCCGTTACGGCGCCAAGCATGGCAAGCGAACCCTCGTGCTCTTTGGTGATTCGCATGCGCGCCATTGGTTTCCCGCCTTCGAAAGGCTCGCGCATGAGCACGAGTGGACGATCCATACCTGGACCAAATCCGCGTGCCCATCGATCGACGTATCCACTTACCTGAAGAACCTCGGGCGTACCTATCGCGAATGCGCGACCTGGCGCGAAGCGATCATGGATCGTCTGCGCAAGATGCACCCGGATCTTGTCATCCTGGCGAATGCCGAAAGCTATGTGCGTGATCCGAGTGCGGATGGTGTCGATCCGGCCAAGTGGTGGGCCGGCCTCGAACGAACGCTTGCATCACTCGACAGGGAAGGCATTCCGACGCTCATTCTGGGAGACACCCCTTGGCCGGGGTTCGACGTGCCCCGTTGCCTGTCGCGCGAGGCCTGGCGCGGTCACGAGCTCGATACCGCATGCCCGTTTGAGTCACCTGCGCGCAACCGACCCGACGACGACGCCAACGCGCGACGGATCGTGCAGCGCTTCATGCAGGTTACGTTCGGTCCCACGCACGATCTGGTCTGCGCTTCCCCTCCGTGTTCACCTGTACGCGACGGCAAGGTCATCTACCGCGACCACAGCCACATGACCGCCGCTTTCAACCGCATGCTGGCAGAGCCGCTGGCGGCGGAACTGGCGCCACGCCTGCCTGGGCTGTTCGAGGGCGGTTCGGTAGCTGGCGTTGACGAGTAATCGCCGGTCCCTGAGGAAGGTCTGAACGAGTTCAGGGCGGACTTGTTCAGCGATTACTTAGCGCAAGCCGAGAGGTTGGTTTGAGGTCCGGTCACGCCGTTGCCGGAGATGGCCGTAATCTTTATCATGTCGCGCCTCGATTCAGCCATGAAAACCACGATGACCGATGTCGCCGTCTCGCTCCCTGATGAGCTGGCACGCCAACCCCAAAACGCCTTCGCCACGATCCTGCACGAAGCGATGAAAAAGTGCCGGGTCGGCAGGTTTTTCGCACTGTCGGTCTGTTCACCGAGGACGCCATGGCCGCGGAGATCACCGCGGCCCGTGCCGAGCGCGCGCGGCGTCGCTGACACCAGCACGGTCGCGTCGGCGTTCCGCCGGAACGAACCTGCCGACGGGACCGCACACTCATGACCAGAACCAAGGCATTCGATCGCCACGCCGCCGTCTATGACGCATGGTTCGATCAGCATCCTGCCGTCTATGAATCGGAATTGGCCGCCATCCGTTCGCTGTGGCCGGAGGAAGCAGGCGACAGTGTCGAAGTCGGCGCCGGCAGCGGCCGGTTCTCGCTGCCGCTTTGTGTCACGCGCGGCATCGAGCCTTCAGCCGCGATGCGTGCTCTGGCCGCGGCGCGTGGCCTCGCGGTCGAAGATGGCGTTGCCGAAGCCCTGCCATTCGGAGATGCTCGTTTCGACACGCTGTTGATGGTGACGATCGATTGTTTCCTCGACGACCCACCACGGGCCTATGCCGAGGCATACCGCGTGCTGCGTCCGGGCGGCACGATCGTCGTCGCGCTGATCGACAAGGATAGTGTTCTGGTCCGGAGCCGCGAACCCGAACCGGGCGATGACGAATTCTATGAGGAAGCGCGGTTCCACGCGGTCGACGAAGTGCTCACCTGGCTGACCGCGGCCGGCTTCAGGGACTTCGGGATTGTACAAACGTTGTTCGCGCCCGAGGACCAATTGACCGAGCCGAACCCGATCCGCGCGGGCTACGGTACCGGTGCGTTCGTGGTGGTCCGAGCGCATAAACCGGCGCGCCACCCGGATGACCTTTGACGGAAATGAAGTGGATGGCTTCGGGCGGTTGTCCCATAGCCCGAACAAAACGGCTGGGTCGTACCCCAGAGTGTGTGGACCGTGGTCTTCCGCTCCTTCACCCTATTCGTCCCCATAAGTAACGGTTCCAGACTCGAACAACTAAGGATTCGATCTTGCTCGTGTGACCGAGTTGGTACGTGAAGGTAACTCTTAACGTGCTATTCATGGGTCATTCCCCATGGCACAGCCAGACCTGGATCTGGTGCTGGCAGGCCGGCCAATCCGTCCCGGATAATCCGTGCTGTGGATTTGCGCCAGGGCGATCTCGCTCGACGATCGATGCCGTGCAGCCTTTCTATGCGGGGACAGATTCGCGTCGCGACGCGCGCTCTCCTCGATCGCCTGAACGCAGAGGTTGCCGGCGCTGAAGTCTGGCATGCTCCGCGGCAGCGCCAGACCAACAACTCGATTTGCAGCTACAGGGGGATCCCATGGCAGCATCATGTCTTCGGTTGTCGCACCATCGCTCCACGGTATGCGTCTTGCTGGCCGCGTGCGGTCTGGTGGCGGCGGCCGAGAACGGCTCCGGAGGTGCGATCAGCCGCGCGCCGGCGTTCTCGGCGAAGGAACTGGTGGCACCACCGGTTGCTGGCTGGCTGACCAACGGCGGAACCATCTTCAACCAACGTTACTCGCCGCTTGCCCGGATCGATCGGAACAACGTCAAGGACCTCAAGGCCCTCTGGCGCACACATCTGAACGGCTCCGGTGTCGCGTCGCATTTCTCCGGCGAGGCGCAACCGATCGTCCATGACGGCGTCATCTACCTCAGCACCGGCGCCAACGATGTGTTCGCGTTGAGCGTCGCCACCGGCGACATTATCTGGAGCCATGCGGCAGCGCTCGATCCGGCGATCGACTCGCTGTGCTGTGGCTGGATCAGCCGCGGCGTCGCGCTTGGCGATGGCAAGGTGTTCATGGGCCGGCTCGATGGCCGCGTGGTCGCACTCGATCAACAGAGCGGCAAGGAACTCTGGAGCGTGCAGGCGGAGCGCTGGCAGGAAGGCTTCAGCATCACCGCCGCGCCACTGTATTACGACGGCATGGTGGTCGTCGGGCTGTCCGGCGGTGAGTACGGCGTGCGTGGCCGGGTCAAGGCGTACCGCGCCGCGGACGGCGCACCGCTGTGGACGTTCTACACGGTCCCCGGCCCTGGCGAGCCCGGCCATGAAACCTGGCCGAGTGACAACGAGACCTGGAAGAAAGGCGGCGGCACCGTCTGGCAAACGCCCGCGGTCGATCCCGCACTCGGCCTGATCTATTTCTCGACCGGCAACGCGGCGCCCGATTTCAACGGTGCGGTGCGACGCGGGGACAACCTGTACACGGCCTCTATCGTCGCCATCGATGCCGCCACCGGAAAGTACCGCTGGCATTACCAGCAGGTGCATCACGACCTCTGGGATTACGACTCGGCCAATCCGGTCGTCCTGTTCGACGCGCCGATCGCGGGCGCGCCACGTCAGGCGATCGCGCAGGTCAGCAAGACAGGCTGGGTCTATATCCTCGATCGGGTCACCGGCAAGCCGCTGCTCGGCATCGACGAGCGGCCCGTCGTACAAGAGGCGCGCCAGGCGACCGCACTGACCCAACCGTATCCCGTAGGCGATCCGATCGTGCCGCAAGCGGTGGACATCCCGCCGGAAGGTTTCGGCCTCGTGAACCAGGGCCGGATCTTCACGCCGTTCTTCGGCACCGAGGGCACGATCATCGCCCCGTCGCTGTTCGGCGGCGCCAACTGGCCGCCGAGCGCCTTCGATCCGAAGCGCCGGCAGCTATTTGTCTGCGCCTCGCACGTGCTCGGCAACTTCGTCGGCGGCGATCGCGATTTCGAACCCGCCGCGCCGGGCAAACAGTATTTCGGTGGCGTGGTCGGCTTCGCCGATCTGCCGCGCACCGGCATCTTTGCCGCCGTCGACCTGACCACCAACAGGCTCGTCTGGCGCCAGCGCTGGAAAGAGCAGTGCTACAGCGGCATCACCGCGACCGCGGGCGATCTGCTGTTCGTCGGTCGCAACGACGGTCGCCTGACCGCGCTCGACAGCGACACCGGCAGGACGCTCTGGGAGTTTCAGACCGGCGCCGGCGTCAACGCACCCGCCAGCGTGTTCGAATACCAGGGCAAGCAGTATGTCGTCGTGCTCTCGGCGGGCAATCTGCTCGGCCGCAGCGCCCATGGTGACAGCGTCTGGCTGTTCGCGCTGGACGGCACGCTCGGTCCGGTGAGCGCCGACACCGCAACCCAAGCCGGTGGATTCACGCTGCCGGGCGGCACGCCCGATCTCGCCGTCGGTCGCACGCTGTACCAGCAGTCCTGTCTACCCTGCCACGGCGCCGACGGCGAGGGTGGTCATGGCGGCGGCAAATCGCTGCACGTTGTGACCGACCAAAACGCCGCGGCACAGGTTGTCGCCAACGGCCGCGGCGCGATGCCCGCACTCGGCGCCGCGTTGACGCCGCAACAGATTCGGGATGTGACCGCCTATGTCGTGACAGAGGTGGCGCGCTAGCCTGCATTCAAAGCGGCTTGATATGCCGCGGCCGACTTGATGGTGTCAGAGTCACGGGCTAGTCGTCGTAACGGCGCAGGCGTGATCGCACGCTGCGCAATTCTTCGATCAGGTCGAGCGCCAGCGCGGCGCCGGCCCAGTTGACGCCAAGATCGCGTGCAAGGTGCAGCGCGCTGCGGACCCGCCAGACACTGCTTGCGGCGAAGCGCCAATGGCTTTCCGGCGCGCGATCGAGCGGCTCGACGATGCCCTCGCTGACCAGTTCGAGCAGTTGCTCGGCCGTCACCTGACAGGCCCGGCACAGTTCCGCCAGCGTCAGCTCGAGTTCGCCATCGACTTCGAGTTCGACCTCGACCGTGACGGTCGCGACCTCGGGCGGGTCTGGTCGATCGCCGGCCATCGCATCAGACCCCGAGCCGCGCCCGCGGGTTGAAATCGAGCTGGCGTTGCAATTCGCGATAGGCCACACGCGCGGCCTCGCTGTCGGCCGGCGGCAACGTCACCTTCAGCACTGCGTACAGATCGCCCGGAGGCGTGCCGGGAATGCCCCGGCCCTTGAGCCGCAGCTTGCCGCCTTCCTTCGAATTCTCCGGGATGCGCAGACTGACCGGGCCAGCGGGCGTCGGCGCGGTGACGCTGGCGCCAAGTGCCAGTTCCCAAGGCGCGACCGGCAGATCGATGTACACATCGCGGCCCTCGGCGTGATAGAACGGGTGCGCCCGGAACGCGACTTCGAGATACAGATCTCCGGCATCGCCACCGGCACGGCCGGGGTCCCCCTGGCCGGTGAGACGGATCTGCTGGCCCTCGCGGACACCCTTCGGGATGCGTACGTTCAAGGTCCGCTCACGAACCCTGGGGCGGCCATCGGCGCCGAGTTCGGTCGCCTTCAAGGTCAGTGCACGGGTTGCGCCGCGGAAGGCATCGTCGAGGTCGATCACGACCTTGGCGTGGACATCCTCGCCGCGGGCGCGGAAGCCACCATGGCCATGGCCGGCCGTCGAGAAACCGCGGCCGAACAGCGATTCGAAGAAGTCGCTGAACTGGCTGGCGCCGTCGCGGGTGAAGCCGCCGCCATGAAATGCGAAGCCCTGATCCCAGTCCGGCGGCGGCCGGAAGTCCTGTCCGGCCTTCCAGTTCGCGCCAAGCTGATCGTAGGCAGCGCGCTTTTCCGGATCCTTCAATACCTCATAGGCTTCGCCGACTTCCTTGAAGCGCGCTTCGGCATCGCGTTCCTTGCTGACGTCCGGGTGATATTTGCGCGCCAGGCGGCGATAGGCGCGCTTGATCTCGTCCTGGGTCGCATCCCGGGCGACCCCCATGATGGCGTAGTAGTCCTTGAACTCCATGCCGGCGCGCCAGTTACTCCCAGTTCAGGACGACGAACCGTTGCCCGTCACCGGCGCGTACCAGCAGCAGCACGCGGCCGGCGGCCCGACTGGCCTCGACGGCGCGGCGAAACTCCGCGGCGTTCTTCACCGGCTTGCGATCGACCTGGGCAATGACGACGCCCGGTTGCAGACCCGCTTCCGCGGCGATCGAACCCGGCTCAACCGAAGTGATCACGACGCCCTCGCCCGGCTTCACGCCGAACTGCTCGGCCAGTTGCGGCGTCAGTGTCTGCACCGATAGACCCAGATCGGTATTGCCGGTTTCCGGTTCGGATGCCGCGGCCTGATCGTCCTCGAGTTCGCCGATGCGGACATCGACGTTGCGCCGTTTGCCATCGCGCAGAATGGTCAGCTGCACGCGGCTGCCCGGCTTGGTCAGCGAGACGCGGTTGCGGAAATCGCCGACCTCGGTGACCGGCTGGCCGTTCAGCGCGATGACGATATCCTCCTGCTGCAAGCCGGCTTCCTGCGCCGGCGAACCGTCGTTGACCTGCGCGATCAGGATCCCTTGCGTCTCCTTGAGATTGAAGGTCTCGGCCAGCTCCGGCGTCAGCTCCTGAATCATGATGCCGAGGAAGCCGCGCGTCACCGCGCCGGTCTCGATCAGCTGTGCGGCGATGTTGCGGATCAGGTTCGACGGGATGGCGAAGCCGACGCCCATGTAGCCGCCGCTCTGGCTGAAGATGGCGGTATTCATGCCGACGATTTCGCCGTCCAGGTTGACCAGTGGACCGCCGGAGTTGCCGGGATTAATCGCGGCATCGGTCTGAATGAAGTCCTCATAATCGCTGATGCCGAGGCTGGTGCGGCCGGTGGCGCTGACCACGCCGACCGTCAGCGTATGACTCAGGCCGAACGGGTTGCCCATCGCGACCACCCATTCGCCGACCTCGAGTTTCGCCGAGTCGGCGAGCGCGAGTGCCGGCACGTCGCCGGCCTCGATCGAAATTACGGCGACGTCGGACTTCGGGTCGGCGCCCTTGATTTTGGCATCGAAGCTGCGGCCGTCCTGGAACTTCACGCGGATCTTGTCGGCGCCATCGACAACATGGTTGTTGGTGACGATGTAGGTCTCGCCACTGGAGCTGCCGTTGATCCGGAACACGAAGCCGGTCCCCTGACCAATCGCCCGCGGCCGGTTGCGCGGCTGCTGGCCTTGCGGCCCCTGGGGGCCCTGCGGTCCGGGTTCGCCGAAGAAACGGCGAAACAGATCCTCGCCGAACGGCCAGCCTTCCGGCATGCCCGACATCGTCGGGCGCGTGCTCTCGACCTGGATATTCACGACCGAAGGTGCGACTTGTTTCGCCACCGCGGCAAACGCCTTGCCGGTCTCGCGCAGGCTCTCGACGCCATCGCGCGCCTGCGCGGCGCCAAACGATTCCATCGTCAACAGACCGATACAGGCCAGTACGGCCATTGCGTTGCGAACTCTACCCATCGACATTTTCCTCCGGGGTTGTGGCGGGCGGCGCGGAAGGTGAAGGCGCTGCCGCCTCCGCCGTTCCGCCCGCTCCATCGTGCTGCGATATCAACTGCTCGCGGGTCGCCTCCTTGAGCGGCTTGACCGCGTAGTCGGCGACCTTGAAGAAGTACGGTAAATCAGAGCGGCGCAATACCCAAAAGTTCTCGTGCTCCGGTTGCGAGAACCTGTAGGTGAGTTCGGTGCCATCACGCTTCGCGACCGTCAGCTCCAGCGCCGGCGTCGCCTGACGGTAGGAGGGCTGCTCTTCGCTGCCGAGCAGCGACTGTACTTCGAGGTCAGCGATCTTGCTCGCCAGCACGTGCGCTTCCTCGCTATCGGTGCGCTCACCTGCCGCCAGTCCGCTCAGGCGCCAGTCCTGGTCCGCGCGTTCCAGCATGAAGCCCGGTAACGCAATGCGCACGAGGTCATCCGCCACGAGCGCGACGATGCGGCGGTCGATCCAGTCGTCGGCTCCCGTGCCGAATTCGAACGTCTCCAATGCGACCGCATAGACGGCATCGTCGCCGGCGGGGCGCGCGTGCACCTTGCGAATTCCCGGCGAGGTGCCGAGATAGAGGCGCGCGACCTGCTGCGTGCCGGTGAGCAAGGTCAGCCGGCGTTCGAAGGCATCGTCCGTCACCTTGAAGCGTGGCGCCGCGGCTGCGGTCGTCGCGACCGGCCAGCCCTTGTCGAGCTTCGCCAACTGTTCCAGCAGGCGGGTGATGCGGCCGGAATCCGCGGGCGCATCGGCCGGCTCGGCCAGGACCCATCTGCCCTCCTTGCGTCGCAACTGCACGCTGCCCTTGCCGTCATCGATTTGCAGCCCGTCGATGTCGCTCGCGGTGAACGCCAGCAGCTTGGCGCGCGGCTCGAACGCACCATAGTTCGGCCGTGTCTGATAGACGACGATGGCCAACGCAAGTTGCACCACCAGCAGCACGCCCAGGATCGGAATCCAACGTTTCATCTTTCCCTCCAACAATCAGTTGCCGGTGGCAGCGGTCGCCAACAGCTCGGCATGGCGCCGCCGCGCCCGCGCATTGATCCGGGCGCGGATCAGCGCAATCAGCAGCAGCCCGGCCAGCGCCAAACCGTAATTGAGATACTCCCAGAACATCCGCGTCTCCTGTGCCAGCGGATCGAGCACGCGCGAAAACTGGGCGCGCGCGCGGATCGCCAGCAGCCCCTCTTCCTCGAGCGACCAGTCGATCGTGTTCTCGAGCAGTTGCACCGGCTTCAGGTAGCGCGTGCCGAGTCCGGACGAGGCGAGGTTCAGCATGTCGTCGGTGACGAATGTATTCGACGCAAACAGCACCAGCCGCGCCGAATCAGGCGAATGTTCGACGATGCGGTTCACCGCCGGTGGTTTCGGTTCGGCCGGCTCTTCCTCGGCCGCCGGCGCCGCTTCGTTGCTGTCGGTCGCGAGGGGCGAGGGGCGATCGCGGAAGTAGGACTCGAAGCGGCCATCGACGGCGACCGCGAGCAACTGCCTGCCCTTGGTCTCGCCGCGCGCGAAACCGAGCCGATCATGGGCGGCAAAGTCCGGTTGGATGTCGAGACTGTCCGATAGCCAGGCCTGGTCCGAGCTTTCCAGCAAGCGCGTCACGCGCCGCGCGCGGTTCTTCTCGGCATCGAGCGCGATCGGCGAGGCCCAGGTCAGCGTCACCTGTTCCAGACCTGACGTGACGCCCGCGGTGGCCGGCATGCCATCGCCACGCACGTCGATGAAGTATGGGTAATCGACCAGTTGCGTCTCCTGCACGGCGAAGCCGCCGATGCGGCGTTCGACCGGGATCGGGAACGCGGCATTACGCGGATCGAGCACCATCTGCTGCTCTGGCGTGATGCCATGGTGCGCGAGCCATGGTTCCAGACCCGAGTTGTAGCTTCGTGCCGACAAGGCACCTTCGCTGGTGATGTCGAACGGGGAACTGGCGAGCACCACCGTGCCGCCGTGCATCAGGAACTGATCGACCGCGAACAGTTGTTTCTCGTTCAGCGCTTCCGGCGCCACCAGCAGCAGCAGATCGGCTTCGGCCGGCACTGTGCCATTGGTCAGATCGGCCGGAACGATGCTGTGGTCTTCCGCCAGCAGATCCCGCAGCCAGGTGATGCGCTTGCCACCGCCCGGAATGCCGTACTGCGCCATCGCCGGAGTCGCCTGCGGCGCATGCAGCGCGACCGTCTTCAGGAAGCCGCGCGAAAAGCGCTTCAAACCGGACTGGAACGAGCGCTCGAGGTCGGCTCGTTCGAACCGCTCCGGCAGCGGCAACTGCACCACCCGACCGCCGCTTTCCAGCGTCAGGTAGAACCAGAAGGTTTCGGTATCGAGCAGGCTGGTCGCCATCGGCCGGAAGCCGTACTCGGACGCGAGCCGAGTCGCCAGTTCGCCATTGCCCGCCTCCGGGTCCTGTATCTCGACGGTCAGCTTGCCATTGGCCTTGCGCACCTGTTCGTCGAGCAGTGCTTCAAGCTCGTGCCGCAACGCGCGCAGTTGCTCCGGCAGCTTTTCCTCCGGCGACAGATAGCCCTTCAATACCACCGGCTGCGGGATTCCTTCATACAGATTGCCGCCGCCCTGGTACGCGTACAGGACCTTCTTGATCGCCTGGGTCAGGTCGTATTCGGGATTGCGCAGATCGACCTGGAGATCCGTTTCGCTCTCGGCCTTGACGTCGATGAGATCGCGAAAGCCGAGCACCTCGTATTGATCGCCATATTGAATCAGCACATTGAAATACGAATTGACGACCGACGCCTGATACTTGCTCGCGAACTGGAACGGCACCGGCTCGATGCCGAACTTCTCGTTCGCCTCCTGTTCCAGCTCCGGATGATCGCGCGGATCGATGATTTCGATCCGCAGCTTGTCGCCACCGGCAATCGCGTACTCCTTGAGCAGATCGCGCAAGCGCGGCACCAGCGGTGCCAGCAGGGGATGAGTCTGCGCGCTGAAGTAGCCGCGGATCAGCATCGGCTCGCGCAACTGCGCGAGATAGCCGCGCGTGGTGTCGGAGATCGAATAGATGTTGCCGGCGGTGACGTCGGTGCGAATGGCGCCGATCGGTGCGAGCCACAGATTCGCGGCAAGGAAGTTGCCAGCGAGCAATGCGGTAGCGAGACCCCAACGGCGATGCTCGGCATTGCGCGGATTGCCTGCCCAGCGCAGCCACTCCAGCACGAACACGTTCAGTGCCAGGAACACGCCGACCAGGCTGAGGTAGTAGTACAGATCGCGCAGGTCGATGACGCCGCGGGTGATCGAATCGAAGCGCGATCCGGAACCGAGCAGCTTCAGCAGTTCCGCCGCCTGGTTGCCGAACAGGCCGGTCAGTGCGTCCGAACCGAGCAGATAGAAGAAGCCGAAGACCAGCGCCGTCAGAATCAGGCTGACGATCTGATTCACCGAGCGCGCGCTGACGAACAGACCGATCGCCACATAAGCCGCGGCGAGGCACAGCGTCGCGAGATAGCCGCCGAACACCGGGCCCCAGTCGAGCGGCCCGATCATGCTGACCGTCAGCGGCAGCGGCAGCGTCAGCAACAGGGCGACCGCCACCAGCGCGAGACAGGAGAGGAACTTGCCGAATACCAGCTGCCAGCTGCCGACTGGCGCGGTCAAAAGCAATTCCAGCGTGCCGGTGCGGCGCTCCTCGGCCCAGGAACGCATCGTGATTGCACCGACCAGAAAGATCAGCAGCAGCGGCATCGATTCGAACAATGGCCGAACGTCGGCGATGTTG
>JADLEV010000019.1 GCA_020845935.1 Gammaproteobacteria bacterium | reverse complement strand
GTCCTCACGCGACTTGATGGCGTCGTCGAAGGACGCCTGGACTTCCTCGGGTGGCTTGACCGGTTGCATGTTCACGCTGGTGATCTCGATGCCGGCATCGTACTGGTCAATGATGCCCTGAATCCGACGCTGTGCCTGAATCGCAATTTCGGCGCGACCTTCGGTGATGACGAAATCGAATGCGCTCATGCCGATGATTTCGCGGATCGAACTTTCGGTCAGTTGCCGGACGGTGTCGTCCGGATCGGCGGACATGAACAGATATTTGTCCGGATCCCGGACCCGGTACTGGCACGCCACCTCGACATCGACGATATTCTCGTCGCCCGTCAGCATCGTCGCCATGACACGGTGATCCTTGACCGCATCGACGTTGACCTTGGTGACGTATTCGATTGGTCGCGGCAAGCGGAAATGTGGCCCCGGATCCAGCACATCCACGAACGAGCCGAACCTGCGCACGATGCCGCGCTCAGCCGGTTCGATTCGATAGAACGCATCTGCCACGAGCCAGCTGATCAACAACACCAGCGCAATGCCCCAAGCCGCGCCGCTGTTTCGCGGCGCCTCACCGGCGCCGCCACGACCACCCTTGCGATGGCGGGCGTTGAACAGACGGCCAAGTTTCTCCTGCATCTTGCGGAGCACTTCGTCGAGGTCCGGCGGTCCTGCTGGATTCTTGCGCCCGCGCCACGGGTCGCGGTTATCCTCGTCTGGTTCGTTCCACGCCAAAGCCGTTGATTCCTGTAAATAAATTCGAATTTCGCCGTTACGCCGGATTGTAAGGTCAGGCGTTGGGTGCTGCAACCGGACCGGCTTCGGCACGTTGCACCGATGCATTCGCATGCTCAAGTGGTTCGACGGCGTCGGACACCGACAAGCCGGCCGCGACGCACATTGCTTTGAGGCGTGCGGCATCGATGGCGACCACCAGCACCGAGTCATTCGCATCGGTGACCTCGGTGACCACCGCACCGATCTCGTACAACCGGGCGCGTAATCTGCCCGCGCTCGCCGGCAGGCGAATGCGGAACTGCGATTTGTGGCGATTCATATGTTCCGCGATTGCCGCGGCCAGCAATGGCAAACCGCTGCCGGTGACCGCCGAGATCCAGACGGCGGCCGGCAAGCCCTGCCCGTCCCGTTCCAGCGCCGGCGCGAGGCCCTCGCAGCGATCGATCTTGTTGTAGACCTCCAGCAGCGGCACCGCAGCGGCGCCGATCTGTTGCAGTACCTCTCGCACGTCCTGCATGCGCTGTTCCCGATCCGATGCGGATGCGTCGATGACGTGCAGCAACAGATCCGCCTCGCGTGTTTCCTCGAGCGTGGCATGAAACGCGGCAATCAGTTCGTGTGGCAACTCGCGAATGAAGCCGACGGTATCGCTCAGCAACACCGGGCGTTCGCCCGGGACGTGAAACCGGCGGGAGGTGGTATCGAGCGTGGCGAACAACTGGTCCGCGACGTAGGCGCCGGCACCGGTCAGGGCATTGAACAACGTCGATTTGCCGGCGTTGGTGTATCCGACCAGGGACACCGTCGCGACATGCGCCAGGCGCCGTGCCCGCGTGGTGTCTTCGCGCTGCCGGCGAACCCGATCCAGCCGCTCGTGAATCTGACGGATGCGGCGGCCAATCAGGCGCCGGTCCGTCTCCAACTGGGTCTCGCCGGGACCGCGCAAGCCGATGCCGCCTTTCTGCCGTTCGAGATGGGTCCAACCGCGCACGAGCCGTGTCGACATCCGTTCGAGTTGGGCAAGTTCAACCTGCAACTTGCCCTCGAACGAGGACGCCCGTTGCGCAAAGATATCGAGAATCAGGTCGATGCGATCGATGACCCGACAACCGACCAGACGTTCGAGATTCCGGACCTGTGCCGGAGTCAGGGATTGATTGACGACAACGACATCCGCCTGAGTGGCGCTGACCGCGTCCCGGACCTGTTCCGCCTTGCCGCTGCCGATCAGGAACCGGGCATGCGGAACCTTCTGCGGCGCATCGATCGTCGCGGCGACCGCGACGCCGGCCGCGCCGACCAGATCCTTGAATTCCGCTCTTTGCTCCGCATCGTCCTGGCCACTGTCCTGGACCTGGACGATGATGGCGCGCTCCCCTTTATCTTGCGGCGCGACGTCGATCAAGTCTCTTCTTCGGTGACGTCATCGTCGCTGCGCGGCACCTTGACGGTGCGTGCGGGGACGACCGTGGAAACGGCATGTTTGTAGACCATCTGGCTGACGGAATTGCGCAGCAGAATGACAAATTGATCAAACGATTCGATCTGCCCTTGCAACTTGATGCCATTGACTAGGTAAATCGAAACCGGCACGCGCTCCTTGCGCAAAGCATTCAGATAAGGCTCCTGCAATGACTGCCCCTTGCTCATCGTATGCTCCTTGTAATTATTCTTCGCCTTACGGCTGTTGTTATTGTGGTGTGCCTATCGCCCAGACTCGGCTCCCGCGACCTCAGCTTCCGCTGCGTTCGGCGAGGTAATCCCGCAACCGAGCCGCCGATGGCATGGTATCACTTGTGAACCATTCCACCGAACCATCACCCCTCAGCCAGGTGAACTGGCGTCGCGCCAACTGCCGGGTCGCCGTGATCGCCCGTTGCGCCGCGCTGTCCCGGTCGAGCGCGCCGCGGATATAGGCGTCGATCTCCCGGTAGCCAACCAGTTTCAAGCCCGGCAGCGGCGTCGCCGCGCCAAAGCGCTCGCGCACGGCGCGCACCTCGTTGCATAGGCCCCGATCCAGCATCTGGTGGAACCGCCGTTCGATACGGCGATGCAATAGCTCACGTGTCGTCGGTGCTAGCGCAATCTTGATCACCTGGCCACTGGCCGCAGGTTGCCCGCGTCGTCGCTGCAACCGCGACAGCGGCACACCGGTCAGTTCATGGACTTCGAGCGCCCGCAGGATGCGTTGAGGATCGTGTGGATGGATCCGCGCCGCCGCTTCCGGATCGATGGCGCCAAGACGCTGGTGCAAGCCGATGCTGCCCTGTGCCGCGAGTTCGCGCTCCAGTCGCGCCCGTACCGCCGCATCCGCCTCCGGCAGTGAGGATAAACCTTCGAGCAGGGCGCGGAAATACAACCCGGTGCCACCGACCAGCAATGGAATCTGCCTGCGCGCGCGAATCTCGTCGATTGCGGCGAGCGCATCGTTGCGGAAACGCGCCGCGCTGTAGCGCTCGTCCGGGTTGCAGACATCGACCAGCCGATGCGGGACCTGCGCGAGCACCGCCGGCGACGGCTTGGCACTGCCGATATCGAGCCCGCGATAGACCATGCCGGAATCGACACTGATGATCGCGAACGGACCGAGCGCACACAGTTGCACGGCGAGATCGGTCTTGCCGACACCGGTCGGGCCCATCAGGCAAATCAAGCGATCATCCATCTCGCGCCACCTTGGCCGAGGTGAACAGTTCCTCGCAAGCCGCGGTGTCGAGTTCGACGGCACAGGCGGACAGCGGGGCAATCGTTGCGAACTCGGCCAGCAGCGTCGCAACCATCTCCGACTGCGTTGGCGCGACCCAGCCGGCCGCGACCGATCGTGCGATCGTCCCCGACAAATCGGACGCCGGTGCTGTGCGCAATGTGTTCACAAACATCGCGGCATCGAACTCCGGCAGGCAAACCGGAACCTCATGCAGCGCGCCGTGCCGCAAGCCGAAACCAAGAGACTCAAGTTCTCGCGCATGGGCAAGCAGCGGGTCGCACTCACTCAGGGGCACCGGCAGCAACAGTGGCCGGCGGCGCGAGCCATCCGGGTCCTGCCGCAAGCGCGAACGAACAATCCCCTCGATCAAAAGCTTGCCATCGATCACGAACAGGCGGTTGCGATCGTTCGTGACAAGCCAGCGTCGCGCGACCACATAAAGGATCCGTTCGTGCCGCATCGCCGCATTCGACTTGTTGGGTAAAGTCGTCATCAGGTCGAACGCATTTCCTTGATAACCCGGCCAAAGGCGCGATTCTTGAACCTCGCGCTCCACGGATTCCGGTGGCTCGGTTGCCGCTTCCTTCGCGCGCAAGGCACGCGATGCTGCGAGATACAGCGCATCATGGACCAGTCTCGGCTCCTGGAATCGCACCTCCGCCTTGCATGGATGCACGTTGACATCGACCTGGTCGAGCGGCAGTTCGATCGCCAGGGCGTAACAGGGATGACGGCCGGCGGGAATCTCATCGGCGAACGCCAGACGCAACGCATGGCCGAGTCGACGATCGCTGATCACTCTGCCGTTGACGCTCAGATACTGCTGATCGCGCAGCGAACGCGCCGCGCCGGCAAGGCCGACCCAGCCGACCACATGGATGTCATCGAAGGTCGTATCGATGGCCACGGCCTGACGCAGAAACGACCGGCCGAGCAGCGCCCCGATCCGGACCTTGTCGGCGATTAGGGCGGCAGGGATGAGGCGAAACACGCGGTCACCATCGTGGCGCAGTTCGAGATCGAGAGCAGGCTGGGTAAAAGCGATCTGGCGCAGCAACTGCTGGATCAGCAGAAATTCCGTGCGTGGTCGCTTCAGAAAGCGGCGTCGCGGCGGCGTGTTGAAAAACAATTCACTGATTTCAATGGTCGTCCCCACAGGATGAGCTGCCGGATGGACCTCGCGTGGTTGGGAAGGTGTCGCATCGAGCCGATAGCCGGATGCGGCGTTGGCAATCGCCGAGGTCACGCTGATTCTCGCCACCGAGGCAATGCTGGCCAAGGCTTCACCACGGAAGCCAAGCGTGGCGATGGCCGCCAGATCTTCGGCCCGACTCAGCTTGCTGGTGTAGTGGCGAGTAACAGCATGGGGAAGTTCGGAACCGGGGATGCCGTAGCCATCATCGGTAACGCGGATCGTCTGCAAACCTCCTTCGCTCAATTCCACGAGGATCCTGCGCGCCCCGGCATCGAGACTGTTTTCCACGAGTTCCTTGACCACCGAGGCCGGGCGTTCGATGACCTCCCCAGCGGCAATCTGATTGATGACGTGGTCGGGGAGCGGTCGGATTGGGCGCGGTTCAGACATGCGCCGTAGGTATCGCTGATCAGTCCGGCCGCGTCAACACGCGGTCGCGGTGCGACGAGTCGCTTGTTACGGCAGCGATGCGGTGATACCGACCGACCGCATCGATCCCTTCTCGGGGGTACCCACCAAAGCGAGGATCGGATCGGAACCCTGACCGGAACGCCGCAATTCTGCCAGCAGCGTTCCAGGCGCGGCATGGCGATCGAAATAGCCCGAGACTCCGGACAGAACCGCCCGCGCCAACTTCTGGCGGTGCACCGGATCGTTGAGCTTTTTCTCCTCGGCCGGATTGGAAATGAAGGCCAATTCCACCAGTACCGAAGGGATATCCGGCGACTTCAACACGACGAATCCGGCGCGCTCGACGTAGTTCTTGTGCACGGTACCGACCCGACGCAGTGACGCCAGGATCGATTGCGCGACATCGATGCTGCCATCCAGTGTTGCGCTTTGCGACATGCGTAGCAGCACAGACTGCAAGGTGCCGTCCTTGTTGCTCAGGGTAACGCCGCCAACGAGGTCCGACGCATTCTCGCTGTCCGCCAGCCATTGTGCCGCCGTGCTGCTGGCGCCCTTGGAAGAAACCACATAAACCGACCCTCCGGCGACACGGCGGTCGCGAAATGCATCGGCGTGGATCGAAACGAAGAGATCTGCCTTTTGAGCCCGCGCGATTTCGGTACGCTGGCGCAAGCCAACGTAGTAATCGCCATTGCGTGTCAACACCGCTTTCATGCCGCGCTGGCTGTCGATCAGCTTCGCCAGTTCACGCGCAACCTGATGCGTGATGTTCTTCTCATAGCTGCCACCCGGGCCGATGGCGCCGACATCCTCGCCGCCATGGCCGGCATCGATGGCAACAATCACGTCCCTCCCGGCAAATCTGTCGGCTTTACCGCGAGACAGGTCCGGCAGTGCGGCAGGCGTGGCGGAAGCGATTCGCGAAGGGGTGGCGACCACAGTCGGCGCGGCTGCTCGTTCGGCGGCCGATTCCGGCATTGCGGTCTTCGCCGGTTTGCTGGCTCGCAGATCCACCACCAAACGGTGTCCATATGGGGCGCGCGGTTCGAGCAGGCGGTGACTGACTTCGACATCCGTGCGCACGTCGATCACGATGCGTGTTCCGGATTCGCGTGGTGCATGACGCAAGCTGGCAATGATGTCCGGGTCGGCCATGGGCAACTGCAACGGCCGAGCCGTCTTGGCGGTCTCGAAGTCGATGACGATGCGATCCGGCCCACTGACCGAGAACACTTTGCAGCCGTCTGGCTCGGTCAGATCGAAGACGAGGCGCGTGCTGCCAGGCTCCGGCCACATCCGCAGGTTGCTGATCTCGGTCGCGCCGACAGCAACCGGGAGCAGCCACAACAACAGCCAACCGCCCACCCGCCTCTCGGCGGACAGCAACAGAAGATTCGCGACGCGGCGCAACAAAGCCATGCAGTCCGTAACCATATTTTTTTGATTTTGGCCGTAGCCGGCCAGTCATATCTGAGAACCCGACCCCGTATAGCAATAGTTCGAAATGCACGGGATTTCAAGTATTGGACGCATTTACTCTGGTATGCGTCTGATTTCGCAGCGGATTCTAGCATCCCGTCTGGCGTCCTGCGACCGTTTTTATTCGGACTCGCACGAACGATCGTCAACTGTATGCCAACAGCCGGGTGCCGTTGTCACTTGCGGCATGGGCATCGACTGTCCGACCGCCCGGAGTCGCAAGGATTTCAAGGGTGAGGTCAGGAATTCGCAGCCAGCCAGCGGCCCGTTCCGGCCATTCAATCAGGCGGATCGAATCGCTCGCGAAGTATTCACGCAGGCCAGCCAGTTCGAGCTCATCCGGGTCGCTAACGCGAAACAGATCGAAGTGATAAATGATTCCACACGGGGTGTCGTAGGGCTCGACCAGCGTAAAGGTCGGGCTTTTCACCTGGCCTTGGTGGCCACAACCGCGAATGAATCCTCTCGCGAAGGTCGTCTTGCCGACGCCAAGCTCCCCACACAGAAAAATCGTCAACGGTGGTTGTGCCCGGCTGGCGATACGGGCACCAAGGGCCTCGAGGTCCTCGGCTGTGGGACAGCAGAAGCACGATGCCGGATTGCCAGTACGCGGTTTCCTCATTCGTCGCTCGAATCCCGGGTGGCACCAGACGCGCCCGGATTCACCAAGGTCCGCAGATGTGGCATCAGATCCCGCGCGAGCAGGCCGCGTTCACCGCCGGCCGCGGCGCGATCGGCGGCGTTTGCGTGCAGCCAGACGCCGGAGGCCGCTGCCTCCGGCAACGACGCTCCCTGCGCCAGCAACCCAGCGATCACACCGGTCAGAACATCTCCCATGCCGCCGCTCGCCATGCCCGGATTACCGGCGGTGCACAGCTGAACTGATGCATCGGCTGCCGCCGCGAGCAACGTCCCGGCACCTTTCAACACGCAGACGCCTCCGTACTGTTGTTGCAATCGCCTTACCGCGGCAAAGCGATCTTGCTGCACCGCATTGGTATCGCACCGCAGCAACCGAGCCGCCTCACCCGGATGCGGCGTCAGAATCCAGTTGCCGCGCGCGACCGGGTCCACCGCAAGCAGGTTCAAGGCATCCGCATCAATCACGAGCGGGAGCTTCGTTTCAAGAATCGTTGCGAACAGGCCGCGTCCCCAGGCCTCCTGTCCGAGACCGGGACCGATCGCGACCACACTGGCCCGAGCGATGAGGGACGATAGTTCCCCAGGCATCGCGACGCCATGACACATCAATTCCGGCCGCACCGCGACTACCTGCGCCGCGTGGTTGAGATGCGTCGCAACGGTAATCAAGCCAGCACCGACGCGAGCGGCCGCTTCGGCCGCCAATAGCGCCGCGCCGGCAAATCCCGGTGCACCGCCGACGACCAGCACATGGCCATAGGCGCCCTTGTGGGCGGTCCGGGTCCGAGGCGACAACAGCCGACGTGCCTGCCTCTCGTCGATTCGACTCGCGGTCGCTGGCACGGTCGCCGCGACCGACTCGGGCACACCCAGATCCTCGAACCGAATCTCGCCGGCCAGGTCTGGTCCGACGCCGGTCAGCAGTCCCTGCTTGCAACCGATAAAGGTCACCGTGAGATCGGCCTTGACCGCGGCACCCGGCGCGGCTCCAGTCGACGCATTCAGCCCGGACGGGACATCGACCGCCAGCACCGGCCGGTGTGCCGCATTGATGGCCTCAATCGCCGATGCATAGATACCGCTGGCCGGTCGGTCGAGGCCAACGCCGAACAGGGCGTCGACAATCACGTCGGCCCGTGCAAGCTGCGCGACGCTGGCCTCGCTCGATACCGGGATATTCGCCGGCAACTCCGAACGACAGAGGCGTGCCGCAGGACCGAGCCGCGACGTGTCTCCGATCTGGATCAGTTGCACTCCCTTCCCCGCCACGGCGGCCAACCGCGCAATGACATAACCATCGCCGGCATTGTTGCCGCCGCCGCAAACGACGGCGATGTTGCCGGCACGGGGCCAGTGATCGGACAGTGCGCGCCACACCACGGCGCCGGCGCGGCGCATCAGTTCGAGCGCCGGGATGCCCGCGAGATCGATGGCCGCCGCGTCGAGCGCGCGCGCCGCGCTGGCGTCGTACAACGCGGCCGGTAACGAACCGGCGGGCAGGTGCATCGGGTCAGGCGGGCAAGCCGAACAGCCGCACCCGATAGTGGCGCAGTTCGGCAATCGAGTCGTGGATGTCGGCGAGCGCGAGGTGGCTCGATTCCTTGGTGAATGCCGCGAGATCCGGTCGCCAGCGCCGCGCCAGCTCCTTGACCGTGCTGACATCGAGATTGCGGTAATGGAAGTGCGTCGCCAGTTCCGGCATGTAGCGATAGAGGAACCGTCGGTCCTGGCAGATGCTGTTGCCGCACATCGGCGATGCACCCGCCGGCACGTGGCGCCGCAGAAATTCGAGCGTCGCCAGCTCGGCGCCGCGGCAATCCATGCTGCTGGCGCGAACCCGGTCGAGCAGGCCGGACTTGCCGTGGTGTTCCCGGTTCCAGTCGTCCATCGCCGCCAGGACGTCGTCCGATTGCCGGATCGCGAATACCGGACCCTCGGCGATCAGATTCAATTCCGCATCGGTCACCAGCGTCGCGATTTCGATGATCAGGTCGCGCTCCGGTTCGAGTCCGGTCATTTCCAGGTCGATCCAGATGAGCCGGTCGGTCTCCGGTGATTTCATGCGCTCGCAAACTCCCGTGTCGAGGTATTACAGATCGCGCCGGCTGGTCAGCGCATGCCGCAGCGTGCCGCGATCAATGTATTCGAGTTCTCCACCGAGCGGTACACCATAAGCGATACGACTGACTCGCACGTTGCTGGCGCGGGCGAGTTCGGCGACGTAGTGCGCCGTCGCCTCTCCTTCCATCGTCGTACTGACCGCGAGGATCACTTCGGCGATGACTCCGGACGCCAGCCGCTGGCGCAACAAATCCATGCCGATGTCTTCGGGACGGACGCCGTCGAGCGGCGACAACCGGCCAAGCAGCACGAAATATTTGCCGCGATATTCGGCGGCCTGTTCGATGGCCGTCACATCCTGGGGACGCTCGACGATACAGAGCACCGAGTTATCCCGTTTGTCGGACGCGCAGATTGGACAGCGCCGGTCTTCCGTATAGGTCCGGCAATCCTCACAATGGCCGATGCGCTCGATGGCCTGCAACATCGTCTCGGCGAGGTGCTTGGCTCCGGCACGGTTGCGGTCGAGCACATGAAACGCGATGCGCTGCGCCGATTTTGGTCCGACACCTGGCAGGCAGCGCAAGGCATCCACGAGTTGTTCCAGCAGCGTACCGCTCATGTCCGGGCAGACTCCTGATTCGTTGGGGAAAGCGTCTAAAAAGGTAGTTTGAAACCCGGCGGCAGCTTGATGCCGGAGGTGACGGAAGCCATTTTTTCCTGCGTCAACCGTTCGACGCGGCGATTGGCATCGTTGACCGCGGCCGCGACCAGATCTTCGAGCATAGAGATGTCTTCACGCAGCAGTTGCGGATCGATCCGCACGCGTTTGACATCATGCCGACCGGTCATCACGACGTTTACCATGCCCGCGCCGGACTCGCCGGTCACTTCCAGCAGCGCAATGGCTTCCTGTGCCTTTTGCATATCCGCCTGCATCTGCTGTGCCTGTTTCATCATGTTGCCGATCGTGCCCTTCATGACTCTGCCTCGCTATTTGACCGTCACTTCTTCGATGCTCGCGCCGAAATCTGCCTGCAACGCCCGCACGACTTCATCCTGCTCCAGCGCCTGTTCCGCTTGCCGCAACCGTTCGCGTCGCTCCGCGGCATCGCGGGCAATTGGCGTGTCCGGTGCGGCTTCGGCCGAAATCCGGAACTGCACACGCACCGATGCACCGAGCTGCGCGCGCAAGGCATCGGCCAGGCGGGTTTCCGTCGCCTTGCTGTAGACAAACTGCGGATCGACCGCCAGACACAGTTCACCCGCACCGAACGAAGTCCAGGCGCAGCGCTTGGCGAGTTCACGGACGAGCCCCGTCAATCCCATTTTTTCTATCAGTGCCGGCCAATGTTCGGCCGTCGGTTCAATTGCCGTCGTGGCGAGCGTGGTCGCGGGTGCCGGCACGGGCGCTGTCTTCGGAACAGCCGATGCCACTGGCGCCGCCTTCGCCACGCTGATTTTTCCGGCGGCCGACTGCGAACCGTTCGCCGGTGGCGACGTTGCTTGTGGCTGCTTCGCTCCCGGCGTGCCACCCGCGGACGGAAACTGCGTCACGGGCCGGAAGGCGAGCATCCGCAGCAGCGTCATTTCAAAGCCGACGCGAGGGTCGGGCGCGAACGGCAGATCACGCAAGCCGAGCAGACCAATCTGGTAATACAACTGGCAGTCCTGTGGCGATATCTTGCCGGCGAGCTGCCGCACCACCGGATCGTCCTCGACCTCCTCTGCTGCTGCGGCGCCAAGCACCTGACACACCGCGATGCGCTGCAACGTCGATAACAGTTCGCCCAACACGCCGGCATAGTCCGGCTGATACTCGGCGAGCCGCCGGGCACGATCGATCAGCGGGCGTGCCTCATCGGCGGCGAGCGCTTCGATCAGCGCATGGACGTCCTCGACGCGAATGCTGCCCAGCATCGTCACCACCTGCTCACCGGTCAGCGTGCCACCGGAATACGAGATGGCCTGATCGAGCAGACTCAGCGCGTCCCGGTCACTGCCGTCCGCCGCCTTGGCGATCGCTCGCACCGAGGCCAGGTCGTAGCCGATACCTTCGGCGTCGAGGATGCGCTGCAACTGCGCCTCGATTTCCGTTGCCGGGATACGTGACAGATTGAATTGCAGGCAACGGGACAGCACGGTGATGGGCAATTTCTTCGGATCGGTCGTCGCCAGCAGGAACTTCACGTGCGGCGGAGGTTCCTCCAGCGTCTTCAACAACGCGTTGAAGGAATGATTCGAAAACATGTGCACTTCGTCGATGAGATACACCTTGTACCGGCCGCGCGCCGGTGCGTACTGCACGTTGTCCATCAAGTCCCGGGTTTCATCGACCCGCGCGCGCGACGCTGCATCGACTTCAATCAGATCGACGAAGCGGCCCTCATCGATCTCGCGGCAAGCCGAGCAGGTGCCGCACGGCTGGCTGCCGATGCCCTGCTCGCAATTGACCGACTTGGCGAACAGCCGGGCAATCGTGGTCTTGCCGACACCGCGGGTGCCGGTGAAGAGATAGGCATGATGCAGGCGATTGCTGTCGAGCGCGTTGCACAATGCCCGGATGACGTGCGCCTGGCCAATCATATCGCTGAATTTTCTGGGGCGCCATTTGCGCGCCAGAACGAGGTAGCTCATCGGGGAAGTGCCACGCGCTGGAAAATGATCTGGCGGGCATTATTGCATCGGGAAAGGCGGCCACACCAGCCGGACCACGGCACCCGCACCCACCGCTACCGCTGCTTCCTTCCGGACCTGACGGGGTTTGCGGCTTCGCGTCGCGAGGGGGCCGGAGCAGCCGCCGGAGCGCCATTCTAAAGAAAGCTCCGTACATGTCCATCGCGAAATCTTTTGCGCTGGCGTGACCCGGCCATGACTGCGGAACCGATCCCGTATAATCCGCCGCGCGCGTCGTCCGTCGCGCGCCTGCCACAGGAGAAACCAAGCCGATGTCTGAATCGTCTTCGCCCGCGCTGGTCGCGGTCGTCGGTGCCGGCACCATGGGCGCCGGCATCGCCCAAGTCGCCGCCCAAGCCGGCCATCGTGTGCTGTTGTTCGATACCTTTGCCGGTGCCGCGGCGCGCGCACTCGAACAGATCGGCGCGAGCCTGGCGCGGTTGGTGGAACGCGGCAAGCTCGATGCGTCGGCGCGCGATGCCCTGCTCGGCCGGATCACGCCCTGCACCGCGCTGGCCGAACTCAAGGACGCCACGCTGGTGATCGAGGCCATCATCGAGGACCTCGCGGCCAAGCAACAGTTATTCCGGGAACTCGAAGAGATCTGTGCCGACGACGCCGTGCTCGCGAGCAACAGTTCGTCAATCTCGATCACCGCGATCGCCGCGGCGCTGCGCCGCCCGGAACGGTTCCTCGGCATGCATTTCTTCAATCCGGCGCCCCTGATGCAACTGGTCGAGATCATCAGCGGCCTCGCCACCGACCGCGACGTCTCGGACCAAGTGTTCACACTCGCCGCCTCCTGGGGCAAACGTCCGGTGCATGTCCGCTCGACACCCGGGTTCATCGTCAACCGGGTCGCGCGGCCGTTCTATGGCGAAGCCTTGCGCGCGGCCCAGGAAGGGGCGGCCGATCGCGCGACGATCGATGCCGTGCTGAAACAGGCGGGCGGCTTTCGCATGGGCCCGTTCGAGCTGATGGATCTGATCGGCAACGACATCAATTACGCGGTGACCTGTTCGGTATTCGCCGCCTACTATCAGGACCCACGTTATCAACCGTCCTTGTTGCAGAAGGAACTCAACGATGCCGGGTTCCTCGGGCGCAAGTCCCAGCGCGGCCATTACCGCTATGGCGCCGGTGCGGTCAATTCCGAGCCGGTCAGCGCAGCGGCCGCGGCCGCACCACGGAGCGTGGCCCATGGCTCGCTCGGATCCGTGACCGCGCCGCTCGCGACCATGGCACGCGCGGCGGGCATCGAGGTAACTACCGACCCTTCCTTGCCGGATAACGGCTGGCGCGTCGGCGCCTGGCTGCTGCTGTTGAGCGATGGTCGTTGCGCGACGCAACTCGCCGCCGCGACCGGAAACCCGAATGTCGCGCTGCATGACATTGCACTCGATTTCACAAGTGCCGAGCGCATCGCGATATGCCGCGCCGATCAGGCCACCGTGAGCCTCGATCCGGTCATCGGCTTCTGGCAGGCACTCGGCAAGGCCGTTTCCGTGATCGACGATTTCCCCGGGTTGTTGCTGCTGCGTACCGTCTGCATGCTTGCCAACGAAGGTGCCGAGGCCGTGCACCAGCACATCTGTACCGCCGCGGGCGTCGATGCCGCGATGCAGGCCGGAGTCAACTATCCGCGCGGACCACTGGCCTGGGCCGAGCAACTGGGCCTGGCCCAGGTCGTGCACGTGCTCGATGCCCTGAACGACTTTTATCGCGACCCGCGCTATCGCGCCTCGCCACTGCTGCGCCGCCGCGCCCTCGCCCACATGCCGTTACTGACAAGTTCGCGGTAACCTCCGTCAACAACGATTGCCACCAAGGACTCAGCCATGCCCGAAGCATTTATCTGTGACGCGATCCGTACGCCCATCGGCCGTTATGCCGGCGCCCTGTCCGGTGTTCGTACTGACGATCTCGCCGCCATTCCGATCCGCGCCCTGCGGGAACGCAACGGCAAGGTGGATTGGTCGCGGCTCGATGAAGTGCTGCTCGGCTGCGCCAATCAGGCGGGTGAGGACAATCGCAACGTCGCACGCATGAGCGCCCTGCTTGCCGGGCTGCCGGTCAGCACCGCCGCGGCGACGATCAACCGGCTGTGCGGCTCGGGCATGGATGCGGTCGCGACCGGTGCGCGCACGATCCGCACCGGCGAAGCCGAACTGATCATCGCCGGCGGCGTCGAGTCGATGTCACGGGCGCCGTTCGTGTTCAACAAGAGTCAGAGCGCGTTCGATCGCAACCATGAAATCTTCGATACCACCATCGGCTGGCGTTTCATCAATCCGCTGATGAAGAAGCTCTACGGCGTCGATTCGATGGGTGAGACCGCCGAGAATCTCGCCGAGCAATACCAGATTGCACGCGCCGATCAGGATGCCTTCGCGATCCGCAGCCAGCAACGCGCCGGGGCGGCGCAGCGCTCCGGCCGCCTTGCTCTGGAAATCACGCCGGTGCTGATCGCGCAGCGCAAGGGCGAACCACTGCGCGTTGAACAGGACGAACATCCGCGCCCCGATACCACATTCGAATCACTCGCCAAACTGCCCGCTCCCTTCCGCAGCGGCGGCAGCGTCACCGCCGGCAATTCATCCGGTGTCAATGACGGCGCCTGCGCCTTGTTGCTCGCCTCGGAGGCTGCCGTTGCGGCCCACGGCCTGACGCCACGGGCGCGGATCGTCACCGCCGCCACCGCCGGTGTGGAGCCGCGCATCATGGGCATCGGCCCGGCGCCGGCAACGCGCAAGGCGCTGGCGCGCGCCGGGCTGCGGCTTGAGCAGATGGACGTCATCGAGCTGAACGAGGCGTTCGCGGCGCAAGGCCTGGCCGTGTTGCGCGAGCTTGGTCTGCCCGATGATGCGCCGCACATCAATCCGAATGGCGGCGCGATCGCGCTGGGTCATCCGCTCGGTATGAGCGGCGCGCGGTTGCTGACCGCCGCGGTCATCGAACTCGAACAGCGCCGCGCGCGTTATGCGCTGTGCACGATGTGCATTGGTGTCGGTCAGGGCATCACGACCATCATCGAGCGCGTCTGACCACCTCGCCGGCACCGCGTACCACCAGCGAGATACCAACAAGGATCAGCAGCAGACTGAGACCGTGATAGAGATACAGCCGCTCACGCAGAAACACGACCGCGAGCAGCGCCCCAAAGATCGGTAACAGATTGGCGAATATCGCGGTTCGGTTCGCGCCGAGTACCGCGATGCTGCGGTTCCACAGATACACCGCAAGCACCGAAGGAAAGGCCGCGAGATAACCCACCGCAAGCAGTGTCGCGCGGGTAACCGGCACCGGTTTGCCGCCGAGTGTTTCGGCGAGATACCACGGCAGCAACGCTGCGACACCGGCAAGGCAGACCAGAAAGATCACCGTCAACGGATCGAAGCCGTGCGCCCAGCGCGGCAGGTACACCGCGTACAGGGCGTAGACCGCGACCGAACCGAGCACCAGCAGATCGCCGGGATTGAAGCTCAGATACAGCAGCACCATGGGATTGCCCTGCGCCACCGTGATCAATACGCCGCCGGTGGCGATACCGATGCCGAACAGTTGTCGGACCGACGGTCGCTCGCCGAGTAACAACCATACCGCGATGCCGGTAAGGGCCGGTTGTGTGGCATTGACCAGCGAGGCATTGGTCGCGGTCGTGAATTGCAGCGCATAGAACAGCACGGTCCCGCCGCCGACCATGAAGATCCCGAGTAACAAAAATCGCCCGGCGCCACGGCAAAGGCGCGCCCGATCGCGCCAGATACGCCGCACGACGAATGGTGTCAGAACCAACCCGGCGACCAGCCAGCGCCAGAACGACAGACCGACCGGCGGAATCTCCTGATACACGGCACGCACGACTACGCTGCTGCTGGCCCAGACGAGCATGACCAGCGTCACCAGCCAGGCCGCGCGCGCTGGCGTCAACGTGTGTTCCGGAAGTGGATCGGCGACCGGAATCGCTGCTGTTTGTTGGATGTCCCGAGTCATTTGGGCACGGTATCATAGCCACCCATGCAACACGCCATACCCTGTCTGTTGATGCGCGGCGGCACCTCACGCGGCGCCTATTTCCTGCGCCGCGATCTGCCGCAGGATCCGGATCAGTTGTCCACCTTGCTCGCCGCGGTGATGGGCGGTCCCGATGCGATCCAGGTGGACGGCATCGGTGGCGGCCACCCGCTGAACAACAAGGTGGCGGTGATAGGCCCGGCGTCCATCCCCGATGCCGATGTCGATTACCTGTTCCTGCAAGTCATCCCGGGCGAGCGCCGCGCCACCAGCGCGCAGAACTGCGGCAACATCCTTGCCGCCGTCGGACCGTTCGCCCTTGAGACCGGGCTGGTCATGCCAACCGGAGATGAGACGACGATCACGGTCAACATGCTCAACACCGGTAAGCTCTGCCGACTCATCGTCCAGACGCCCAACGGCCGGGTACGTTATGACGGCGATTGCACACTTGACGGCGTGCCGGGGTCCAGCGCCCCCATCGTCTGTGATTTTCTCGATGTCGCCGGATCGAGCTGCGGTGCCCTGTTGCCGACCGGCGCAGTGGTCGACCGGTTCGACGACATCCTCGCCACCTGCATCGACAACGGCATGCCGGTCGTGTTGCTGCGCGCGGCGGATTTTGGTGTGACCGGCTACGAGTCACCGGCCGAACTCGACGGCAACAAGGATTTAAAGCAACGCCTCGAGGCGATTCGCCTCGAGGCCGGCCCGCGCATGCGACTCGGCGATGTCGCGAAGCTCACGGTGCCGAAGATGACGCTGCTGGCGCCGGCACGCGATGGCGGGCACGTCCACACACGTACCTTCATTCCGCATATCTGCCACGAAACGATCGGCGTCTTCGGCGCCGTCTCGGTTGCGACCGCGTGTGTGTTGCCGGGTTCGGTCGCGACCGGAATCACGCGGATACCGGCCGGTGCCAGCAAGACGCTGCGCGTCGAGCATCCGTCCGGCGCGCTTGATGTACGCATTGCACTCGGCCCACCCGGCGCGGACGGCATCCCGACCATCAACGGAGCCGGTTTGCTGCGTTCGGCACGATTACTGTTTCGCGGCGAGGTCTACGTGCCGGAACGCTTGCCGGAGTGAAGGGCAACAACATGTCACGGGAGCTTCATGGATCGGGCTGGATCCATGACGCAATGAAGAAAGGGGCGAGATGAAAACTGTTGCCGTAAGAAACTTCCCGCGCGCCAGCGCCGCGGAAATCGATGCACTCAAGGGGCTTGGCGTCGCCACGATACACGAGGCGCAAGGCCGCGTCGGGCTGCTCAAACCGTATATGCGGCCGACCTTCCCCGGCAGAGACATCGTCGGCAGCGCGACGACCGTGCTGGCGCAGCCGGGCGACAACTGGATGCTGCATGTCGCCCTCGAACTGGTCAAACCGGGCGATGTGCTGGTCGTCGCGGTCACCGCGGACAATACCGATGGCATGTTCGGCGATCTGCTGGCGCAGTCTTCATTGGCTCGCGGTGTCGTCGGCCTCGTGATCGACGCCGGCGTGCGCGATATCCGGACGATGCACGAGATGGGATTCCCGGTCTGGTCGCGTGCAGTCAGCGCCAAGGGCACGGTCAAGGAAACGCTTGGCGCGGTCAATGTGCCGATCGTCTGCGCGGGTCAACTGGTCGATCCGGGTGACGTCGTGATCGCCGACGACGATGGCGTCGTTATCGTGCCGCGGCGTGACGTGGTCGCGGTCGCACAGGCGGCACGCAAGCGGGAAGAAAACGAAACAGCAAAACGAGCGCGATTGGCCGCGGGGGAATTGGGGCTCGATATCTACAACATGCGGCCGAAGCTGGAGCAGGCTGGCCTGGTCTATCTCGACGACATACGCGATCTGTGAATCGCGACCCCCGGTTCGGCGCGAGACCGAACCGGGGCCAACCTTCCTATCCGGCGGCGCCGCCGCGATACAGGCTTTCGCCGTGCTGCTGCCGAACCTTCGCCAGGGCCGTCAGTTCCGGTGCGATATCGAACTTGATCGAATGCTCCGGGCCAATGCCTTCCTCGACCATGCAGGCCGGCAGTACATCGTCAGCCGCGGTGAAACCCGCGCGTTCATTGAATTCCCATTCATCAGCGAGGCAGTTCCAGCCCATGTCGGCGACGGTTTCGCGCGAGACCTCATGGCCGTAGAAGTGCCCGTAAAACGCGCGCAGTTCGTCGAGAGACACCGCTAGAAAAGTGCACATGCCGGATGAATCCGTCGCGGCATTGACGATCTGTACTTCCTGCGACTTGATGACCGCGTCGCGACCGGAAATCACCGGATCCACGATGAGGCCGGCGGTGTGATCGGCACCTTGCGCGCTCGTCGCATAGGTGACCCCGACGACCTTCATCGAACGTGGGTCCCAGGCCGGGATGGCCTGACCTTTGCTGACCGGCACGCGAGGATGATGGCGCGCCTTGCCCACGGCGACCGCTCCATTGCCAATCAAACGGCCCAGTTCGGTCCCCTGCCGAACATCGTCACGGAGCAATGTCTTGACTCGTTCTGCGTCGCCCCAGGGAATACCGCCGGAGTCCATCATTACCGCTATTGCCGCGCCGGTTTCGATCGTATCGACACCCAGTTCGTCGCACAGCCGATCAAGTTCCGCGACATCCTCCCAATGGTTGATGTCGCAACAGGAGCCCAGCAGTGTCAGCGTTTCAAACTCCAGTGCCGAAGTCAGGTAATCGCCGCTGGCATCATGTACGACATTCGAACAGCGAACGATGCAGCCATTCATGCACGCATGCATTTCACCGCCTCGGGTCGCGAATGACTCGCGGATGCGGGCACCGTCCAGTCTCTCGAAATGCGGATTCTGACCTTCGGTGCGATTTCGGTAGGGAAACGTGTTCAGCATGTTGGCGATCGGCACGACCGCACTGGTGCCCCACTTGAACGTCTCGTGGCGCCCCTTGGTCAGGTAGTCGTTGCTGAATGCCTTGGCGAACTTCGCGAAGCCCGGGCGATCGGCTGGCTGTCGAACCGGTGCCTTGCCCGCATCGACCACCACCCATTTCAGGCATTTCGACCCCATCACCGCGCCGACCCCGCCGCGTGCCGCATGCCGTGCCGGACGGCGATCCTTGCTTCGATCCGTGCAGGCTACCGAAGCGCCCGACAACAGCATTTCTCCGGCCGGGCCGATCGAGATGACCGAGGCATCGCTGGAATAATTGGCGAGCAAGCGTGCGCACATCGCGTAGTTCAGCATGCCGCGATAGGAATCGGCCGCGATCAACCGAACGCCATTGACATCGACTTCGAGCCCCCACAATTTGGAGCGATCCGCCGGCTGCCCGGTGACGATGATGCCGCGATAGCCAAGCTTCATCAGATCCTGGGCAGGCTCTCCACCGGCGCTTGCTTCCTTGATGCCACCGGTCAAAGGACTCTTGCAGCCGACCGACAGCCGGCCGGAGGTTGGCGCCGCGGTGCCGGACAGAACGCCCGGCAGCAGCGTCAGGACGTTTCCCGGACCCAGCGGGTCACAGGTCGGGTCGCAATCCCGCAACAGAATCTTCGCCGACAAAGCTCGACCGCCGAGCAACTTCCATTCATCCGGGAACGGTTCGACGGCTACCGTCTGCTCCGTCATGTTCACGCGGATGAGCTTGTCTTTATCCCAGGACCTCTGCATGAGAGAGCCTCCAGAATTGTTGTCGGCGGAACCGGGCCTCAGTGTATCAGCAGCGCAATCGGGGAAACACGCGACGTGTATTGCTCTCGAAGATCCAGCGGCGTTGCTCCGCGGTCAGGGCATCGTTGCCATCGATGTAGCGCTTGGTGTCGTCGTAATAATGGCCGGTTTCCGGATCGATGCCCCGAACCGCACCGACCATCTCCGACGCGAACAGGATGTTCTCCGCCGGAATCACCTGCAGCAGCAAATCGATGCCCGGTTGATGATAGACGCAGGTATCGAAGTACACGTTCTGCAACAGCAGTTCCGTCAATGGTGGTTTGCCCAAGTCCTGGGCGATGCCGCGGAAGCGGCCCCAGTGATACGGCACGGCGCCGCCGCCATGCGGAATGATGAACCGGAGCGACGGGAAGTCGCGGAACAGGTTCGAAGTCAACATCTGCATGAACGCCGTCGTGTCGGCGCCGAGATAGTGTGACCCGGTCGTATGGAAACAGGGATTGCAGGCGGCACTCACGTGGATCATCGCTGGCACGTCCAACTCACACATCTTCTCGTAGAGCGGATACCAGTAGCGATCGCTGAGCGGCGGATCGGTCCAGTACCCGCCCGAGGGATCCGGGTTGAGATTGCAGCCGATGAAACCGAATTCGTTGACACAGCGCTCGAGTTCCCGGACACAGTCCTGTGCCGGAGGTACGCCGGGACTCTGCGGCAATTGGCAGACACCGACGAAGTTGTCAGGATAAAGGGCCACGACGCGATGGATCAGCTCGTTGCAGTGCTCGGTCCAGAAACGACTGGTCGCGGCATCGCCGAGGTGATGGCCCATCGCACTCGCCCGCGGCGAAAAGATGGTCAGGTCCGTGCCACGCTGCCGCTGCAATTTGAGTTGGGCGTTTTCGAGGCTGACGCGGATCTCGTCATCACTGATGATCAGCGATCCCTTGCTGGAGGACGGTTTCGGATCCTTTTTCAATTCCGCCAGTTGCTGCTCGCGGTAGCGCCCGAGCGCCTCGGGCGCGGTCGTGTAATGGCCGTGGCAATCGATGATCATGGCCGCTGCCTAATGTTGTTGCGCCAGCATCGCCGCACGTGCCGCCTCCATCGCCGCAACCAGAGTCTTGGTCGTCGGTCGCGCCCCGATGGCCGCCAGACACTGCTCCAACCCCGGCACGGCGGACAAGATGTCCCATTGATAAACTGCCAGCATGATCGCACGCGCCGAATTGATGTTGTGGAACAGGCAGATGTCTGCGTTGCCAAACGTTGCACCCTGTACAAAGGGACCAAAGTGCACCAGCCTCGCCAGCGCCTGGACGCCGAGTTCCACTTGAGGTTTGACCTCAGCGTAGGCGGACTGCGATCGCGGTGCCCCGAAAAATACCTCCATCGCGTGACGATGCGACGGCCCGGCGATATACAGCTCCACCATGCGCATCAGCTCGCGTGCCTTGGCGCGCTGGAACGGATCGTTCGGATACATGGCCGGCTGCGGAAAACGTTCCTCGAGATAGTCGAGGATTGCGGCCGACTCGGCGAGTGACCCCTGTTCCGTTTCGATGAACGGAATCTTGCCCATCGGACTCTTGGCCAGGGTTGCCGGCTCCTTGTTCGGCCGAACCATCACCTCTTCGAAGGCAACTCCTTTTTCCAGCAAATTGTGTTTGACGATATTGAAGTAGTTGCTGAGTGCCGCACCGTAGAGCTTGATCACGGAAAGTCTCCTGTTTCGTTGTCGCGAAATCGCTGTTGACTTGGGATGATGGGAATGGTGCCGGGAACAGGAGTCGAACCTGCGACCTATCGATTACGAATCGATTGCTCTACCAACTGAGCTACCCCGGCGCGAGGGACCCCGGCGCGCACTGGCGGCCGAAGCGGATCTGCGAAACTGGAAGCGGCGCGCATTTTATACGGGCAAGCCCGGGCAGCGCCACCGTTCCGCCGCTCGCGAATTGTATATTTGTTCAGGTGATTGCCGCGTGAGCGGCCGGATTGCGCCTGATTCGGACGATCACGTCAACACCGTCCAGCGTCGTGCCCTCCGGAGGCGTCGGCAATCCCGCCAACCGCAGACCCTCCGTATCGATATCGAGCAGGACGCCGTTGTCGACATCGTAAAAATGATGGTGATCGACGGTGTTGCTGTCGTAGAAAATCCGGGTAGGGTCAACAATGATTTCTCGAACCAGCCCACGGCGCGCAAACAGGCCGAGCGTGTTGTACACCGTCGCCTTGGAAACCGAGGCCCCAACCTCGCGCAACTTCGCGATGATCTGATCGGCGGACAAGTGCTGCTTCTCGGTCAACAGGATTTCGCCGATCCGCAAGCGCTGCGAAGTCGGCGCAATCCCAAACCTGGCCAACATCTCTGGTACAGATACTTCGGACGAATTGGAATATTCCGGCATGGCGTTACATCCCAGCTATTGCACTGTGGGCAAGATTAGCACCGCCTTTTAGACCTTGTCCATGATTACAAGAATTCTCTAATGGTTTTTTTAGCTCGGACCCGATAAGCCGGGGCGCTGTCTCCCTCTGAAGCGTCAGCGCCAATTGGGTTCGAGATACCCGTCACGGCCATCAGATGTATCGGCAGCTGACTTGCCGGATCGGAGCGGCGGCAGACTGCCTCTAAGGCAAGACGCGCGGTTCTCTTCTGCACCGACTTCAAAACTGCCGCTTATCCGCTACCAACTACCGCTCACCCGCTTTGGGCATGATCGCTCCGGGTCCTCGGCCGATACTCTCGCTTGATGAAAACTCAGGCTGGTTTTACTGCACTCGAATTGATCATCACCGTGGCACTCGCGGCGGTGATTCTGTCTGTTGGCGTGCCGAGTTTCCGCGCCGTGATGGGCAGTAACCGCAATTCAAATGAAATCAACAACCTCATGAGTGCCTTGAGCCTCGCTCGCAGTGAAGCAATCAGCCGCGGACTCTGTATCGCGGTAGTGCCGTTGACAGATAACGATTGGACGGGAGGCTGGATGCTGGGTACCGATATCAATTGCAACGGTTCATCCGCTGATGCCGGAGAGATAACAATTCGCGTCTATGACGAAATTCGCGCAAGCAGCTTCAGCGCGCAGCCCGGTACGATTGTATTCCAGCCACACGGTGGTCTTGCTGCGGCTCAGAGTTTCACGTTCGACCCGCATCGCTGCACCGTGGCCAATCCGCAACGCATCATCACGGTTGGCCTTTCCGGTCTCGTAACACTGCAACGCGCGCCATGTCCATGACCACTCCGTACCGAAAGACCTTGCCACGGCGCCCGACGGCCCAGTACGGTTTTTCTCTGCTGGAGATCATGATCGCGGTGCTGGTGCTTGCCATCGGCCTGCTCGGACTTTCCGCTCTGCAGGCGAACGGTCTGCGCGCCAACGGCAGCGCGCAGCAGCGCTCGCAAGCGGTCGCTCTCGCCAACGACATGATGGAGCGTCTGCGAGCAGATTTCCGCAACGCGATTGCGGGTGCCTATAACCGTGACATTGGCGACGAATTGCCCGACGCCGGCAGTATTCCAAGCGAAGAGGTCATCAACTGGGTGACGACGCTGCAAATGCTGTTACCCGCCGCCGATGGCGCGGTCGTCTGTGACGGCATTGGCAATTGCACGGTTACGGTGCAGTGGGATGACAGCCGTGCTGGAGGTTCAGATGCCACATCCTTCTCATTTTCGTCGCAGATCTAGAGTGACAGTCATGTTGCGACCGAAAAACACGCTAGCCCCGTCGATTCGCGCCGGCCAGTGCGGCATGACACTGATTGAATTGCTGGTGTCGCTGGTGCTTGGCTCGATTCTGCTGATCTCCGCGATTTCGGTGTTCCAGGGCAATCGACAAACCTATCGGGTTGCTGAAGGCCTGGCTCAGGTTCAGGAGAACGGCCGCTCGGCAATGCAGGTGATAACCCGGGATCTCCGGATGATCGGGCAGATCGGTTGTGGTAGTCGCCGGGTGATGTTGAACGATGCGCTCGTCTATCAGTTCCGGTCTTCGGTCGATGCGGGGAGCCAACCACCCGATTTCGATCCGACCTTCGCCGCATCCAATCCTGTTCAAGTGTTCGACAACACGGAAGACTGGAATGGACCGGAAACGCCGACCGATGGCGGTGAAGACGTTACGGTCTGTGACGCCGATGGTGCTGGCGGCGCCTGTCTGGTCAGTGACGCGATATCGGTGGTGCGTGGTTCAGAAACCTATGCATTGACGCTTGCCAACATGGCGAGCGCCGCTGGGGCGATACCGGTGCGTTCAACCGAATTCGCGACCTTCAACGGAGACGATGATCTGTTTCTCATCACTGATTGTCTTCGTGGTGATCTGTTTCGCGGTACCGCTGCCGTTGCCGGGTCGACCACGAACATCACGCCCGATGCGCCGCTGCAGCAGGCCTACGGGCAATCATCGATGATCATGCCATTGACCGGATCGATATATTTCGTCGCGCTCAGCCCCAGCGGAGATCCCATGCTGTACCGACTCCCTCTGTCCGACAATGGTGCATTCCCCGATGCTCTGCCAATCGCAACCGGCGTCGAAGGAATGCAGATCATGCTCGGCGAGGATACCAACGACGATTCCTTCGCCGACGTCTATCGGGATCCGGCCAACGTCGAGAACTGGAATGACGTCACTACGGTCCGCATCAGCCTGTTGATCCGAAGCAATGCGGACAACGTGGTCGATGTCGCGGCACCGATCAATTTCTTCGATGGCACGAGTGCCGCGGGTGTGCCGGGGACAGTCGCCGTCAATACCGGTGAAGCGGCCGACCGCAGGCTGCGATTGACCTATACGACGACCGTCACGCTTCGTAATCACATGCCCTGAAGATAGATCCATGAAGACTATTTCCATCAAGCAACGCGGCGCAGCATTGATTGTCGCCCTGATCATGCTCGTGATCATGACGATGCTCGGGTTGTCGGCAATGAACACGAGCGTCGTCGAGGAGCGGATGGCAGGCAATCTGCGGAACAAACAGTTGTCGTTCGATGCGGCCGAAGCCGGCGTCCGCGATGGCGAAGCCAACATCAGTTGTGAGGGCTGTTTCCTGTTCATCGTGGAGCCCAAGGACGGCATGACCCATCCGGGTTTGCATCAGCCGGAAACCGATCCGGATCTGAGCGAATGGTGGCAAAGAGACCTGTGGTGGGATCCCGACCATGATCTGACGCCGGATACGAAATGGCAGGTACGGGCCGGGCCGGATATACCCGGTATCGCGGCACAACCTGACTACATCATTGAATATGTTGCTCCATTCTATCGGGATATCAATTGCGCGATTACCCAGGGTCAGCCGCAGGACTGCGAGCGGTATGCCTATCGCGTCACTGCGCGTGGCTGGGGCGCCAATACCAATGCCGTATCCGTGATTCAAACGATGTACTCGGATCGGGACTGAGGGGAGAAACATGGCTTGTGAGCTGGCCGCATTTCAATGGCTTTGCCGAGGTGATTCACGATGAGCACGATGCCTTCCCTGCTACGTAGCCCCGCAGTGCGGGCGACTATCACCGGTGTCTTGCTCGGTGCCTGGTCATCCGCCGGCGCCGGAATTCCGATTCCGAATGTACCGCTGTTCATCGGCAATGATGTTCCGGCGAACATTTTCCTGATGCTCGATGACTCCGGGTCGATGGATTGGGAGGTGCTGGGGCGAAGGCCGAACGCGCAGGGTTCGGGGTGGCTGGATTTTTCACCACATTCATTCAGCGCTTCGGCATCGATTACCCGCGATTTGTTGTTGTGCGTTGGCTACAACACGATGGCCTACAATCCCAATGTCACTTATACGCCCTGGGTTGGCGTCGACGAGGATGGGGTTCCCTACGCAAACCAGTCCATCAGTGCCGCGCGAAACGACCCTTACGACCCGGACGCTGGCGTGACCAATTTGCTATCGGTCGATGGTTCCGGAAAGCCCACGCTCTTCGGCCAGTGGACGGACACCAACGGTGACAACCTGTATCAAAGCGGCGAATGTCCGATCGGCACGACCGGTTTTTTCAGTTATGCCGCCCGTGTCAATGGCGGCGCGTTCAGTAATCCAAGATTCGTTTTTGTCAATACGCTAACTGCTACGCAACAAACGAATTTCGCGAACTGGTACACGTATTATAGAAAACGAATCTACGTGTTGAAGCGCGCCATTTCCGAACTCGTGTCCACATCGCAACAAAGGATGGGTTTGGCTACGTTGTGGAACAATAATAATGTCGCCACGCCGATCGCCTTCATGACCGACCCATCGGCGAAATCGACGTTGATGTCGAATATGTTCAGAGTTTATCCAAACGGTGCGACTCCGCTGCAACGTGCGCTTGACCTGGTCGGGCACTATTTTGACCAGACCGACTCTGGGTCCGCCGACCATTCGGCAATCGGATTCTCCGACCCTTCGCCCATTCTGGCCTCTGGCGATGTGGGGGAATGCCAGCAGAATTTCGCCATCCTGTTATCGGACGGTTACTGGAATGCCGCCGAAACGATTCCAGATATCGGCAACGCCGATGGCGATGACGATACGGACTTCGATGGCGGGCCAACTGCCGACGCGGTGGAAAACACATTGGCCGATGTCGCGATGCACTACTACGAACGCGACCTTGCGCCGACGCTCGCGAATACGGTACCCACGATTTCCGGCGTCGACGAAAACAGTGCCCAACACCTCGTCACATACACGGTTTCGTTTGGTCTGGAAGGCACCCTCTCCGCAGTACCTTCCGACTACGATGCAGCGACTCCGTCTCCTCCGTGGCCGACCCCCTCGTCAGATGCGGTGACGACCGCTGACGACATGCGCCATGCCGCCTATAACGCTCGTGGCAAGTATTTGCCAGGTCAGGATCCAGAGGAACTGATTCGTACGCTCAACGATGCGTTCGCCGACATCAGCGCTCGCCTCGGGACAGCCGCCGCGGTTTCAGCGACCTCGACGTCGCTGCGCATAGGCACGTTGATTTTCTCGCCGGTGTTCGAGACAGCGACCTGGAGCGGCAAGCTGTACGCCCAACGCTTCCTCAGCGGTGGTGTCGTCGGCGAAACACTCTGGGAGGCGTCCGAATTGATCCCGGATAGCGCGGAACGCAACATCCTCACCTGGGACGATGAATTGGGGTCGGGCACCGCATTCCTCTGGGCAAACCTTACAACCACACAGCAGGCTGCCATCGGCTCGGAAGACATTCTTGACTACATCCGCGGCGACCGGACGCTTGAATTGTCGTCCGGCGGCCCCTTCCGATCCCGAGCATCGTTGCTCGGCGACATCAGTGCGTCATCACCGGCCGCGGTGACCAAGGATCAATCGCCTCGGCCCTACGATCGGTTACCCGGTTCCGAGGGTTCCACTTACCTCGCCTTCCAACGCAGCAAGCTGGCGCGGTTGGATATGGTTTATGTCGGTGCCAACGACGGCATGTTGCATGGTTTCCGGACCGATTCCGGCGAAGAAGTTCTGGCCTATGTCCCCAGATCCGTGTTCTCGACATTGGGTTTGTTGACCGCTCCGAACTATGAACACCGCTACTACGTCGACGGCGAAGTGAATGCCGGCGATGCCTACCTCGGTGGCGCCTGGAAATCGGTGCTGGTGGGGTCGACCGGCCGCGGCGCTTCCGCAGTATTTGCACTCGACGTGTCGGTACCGACGGCCTTCGATGAAGGCAGCGTCCTGTGGGAGTTCTCTGCCGCTGAACTGGGCAATATCACCCATCGGCCGTTGATAATGCGGGCGAACAATGGCAAATGGGTTGCGATCTTCGGCAATGGCTACAACAGTGCCAGCAACCGCGCGCAACTGTTCATCGTCGACCTGGCAACGGGTACTGTGCTCAAGCAGATTGACACCGGCGCAGGCGATGCCGACCACCCGAATGGACTCGCTGGACCACTGTTGCTCGACCCGAACCTCGATATCAATGTCGATACCGTCTACGCAGGGGACCTGCTCGGAAACCTGTGGAAATTCGATCTGAGCAGCAACGATCCCAGTGACTGGGGTATTGCCGAATTCAGCAATGATGGCGGCACACCGCGTCCGCTTTATCGTGCCGTTGGACCTGATGGCGAGCCACAGGCGATTACCACGACACCTACGGTCGCGGTGAACAGCGCCGGCGGCTACCAGATACTGTTCGGGACCGGCCGCTACCTGGCGACCGGCGACGACATCCTCGGCGATCCCCCGACTGTCGATTCGTTCTACGGTATCCGCGACCAGGGTGCCGCAATCCTCGATTCGGTCGGAGCCCGGCCGACGCCTGGCGAAGGAACGCAGCCTTCCGATTTGTTGCAGCCGCAACAAATGTTGATCGAAGATGTGCAGGATTTCGATGGCTTTGACCAACCCGTGGGTGTGATATCCGGAAACGCGGTTAACTATTCCCCCGGCCCCGGGCAACAATTTGGCTGGTATCTCGATATCGTCTCTCCGGCAACCGGTCCCGTTGGCGAACGTGTGATACAGAGTCCGATCGTGCTGGGAAGTGCGGTGGTATTTACAACCTACGCGCCAAAATCAGATTGTGCGGCGGGCGGATTTACCTCGGCATTGGTCGCGGTCGACGCCACGACCGGAGGCCGGACGACATTTTCCATCTTTGATATCAATCGGGACGACGCTTTCGATGAACAGGATCGGGCGGACTTGGGCGACGGCACCACGGAAGTCGTCAGCATGATTCGTATCGGCACGACGGTCGCTCCCGTCACTCTGGTGGCATCGGAGGACGGCAATGTGATGTTTGGCTTGACGACCGAGTTGGACAGTGGCGGCGGTACGACAAACGACGAAGAAGGCGGCGAGATCGACGCGGACGACCCGGGGGTGTATCGCTTGCGGCCGCCACAGGATTCCATCGGCCGGCAATCCTGGCGTCAGGTGCGCTAGCGCAAATCCAAGGAGAAGCAGCCATGAACAAAATGATGCATATTTACTCGGTGCTGCTGGCGATGGTCGTCGTGCTTTCTGGCGAGGCCATTGGCCAGGAACCGAGCAGTTCTCGACTGCCTCAGTCCGTAGTTGGGATGATCGACAGTATCGATACCGAAGCAATGATTTTGGTGATCAATGAGCGCGCCATCGAATATGACGAAAAGCTCGTCGTCCGTGACCGCGCCGGTAAAATCGTCGAGAACGGGTTTGCCGCATTACATTCAGGCATCAAAGTTCGCTGCGTCGAATCGTTGCGGGAGAGACGCCCTTTTACCAGCGAGATCTGGCTTCAGGATAAGCTCGCGCAAGATATCGAAGGAGCGCGCCGATGAAAATGCGCGGCCAATCCGGCTTCACGTTGATCGAGTTGATGATAGTCGTAGTCGTCGTCGGCATTCTCGCGGCGATTGCCTATCCCAGTTACCGTCAATACGGCGTTCGTACCAACCGTGCCGCCGCCACTGCCGATCTGGCCATGCTGTCTCAGTGGATGGAGCGGGAATTCACCGCAACCGGCGCCTATGATGATTCGCCAAACGAAAACGATGGGGATCTTCGTGTCGCGCTGCCATTCGCATCGTCCCCACAGGAGGATCCAACACCAGCCTACAACCTGTCGGTCGACAACCTCACGGCAACCACATTCCGCGTGGTTGCGACACCGATCGGCTCTCAGGCCGACCATGATGCCGGCTGCGCCGTACTCAGCCTCGACAATGCCGGGGTGAAGTGCATTCAGGATGGAGCCTCCTGTAGCAATGTGGCCGATGAGCGAGCTGCCGTGGATGCCTGCTGGTAGCCTTATGGTTCGCCGCGGTCCGCTCGACTATCGATTGCCGCTTCTAACGTTGGCGCTCGTTGTGACGATGCACGATGCTCGTTCCGCGGAGGTCTACCGGTGGGTCGATGAAAACGGCACCGTGACCTATTCCTCCACCAAACCGCAGGGGCGCGATATCCAGCAGCTGGAAATCCGTCCAGAACGCTCGACCCCCGCAGCCCCGGTATCGACGCGAGACTTGGTTGCCGCGGCAGACAAGGCACGCCAGCAACGCCTCGACCGTGCTCAGGAGCAAGCGGCACAGTTGGCTGCGGCTGCAGAACGCGAGCAATTGTGCTCGCGGGCTCGCGCGAATCTAGCCGGTCTGGAAACCAGTACCCGCGTATTTCACGTCGACCAATCCGGAGCACGAATCAGGATCGATGAGCAACAACGTCAGGAAGACATCGCCAAGCTGCGCGCAATCGCGGAGACCAACTGCAAGTGACTCCCTGTCCTTTCCGTCCAGCCCAGTTTGAAGCTGGCTCCGGCATGCAAAGCAGCCACCGGTATGATCTGTGAGGGCGCCAGCCCTCGTCTGGCCGATCCGACCTATGCAGAGCCTCCCGACACGCGGCGTCAACTCGACCCACGTCGTTCGGCTTTGAGCAATTCCTTGGGCAACGAGAAGACTGTTTCCTCCCTGATGCCCGGCACCTCGTTCACGGTGTGGCCACCCCAATCCTGCAGCCTCGCAACGACCTGCGAAACAAGAATTTCTGGAGCGGACGCTCCGGCAGTCACCCCGATACTCTTTTTGTCTCGCAGCCATTCCCGCTCGATTTCGTCGGCACTGTCGATCAGGTAAGCCGGGATTCCCTTCTTCTCGGCGGCTTCTTTCAGACGGGTCGAGTTCGAGCTGTTCTGCGAGCCGACCACAAGGATCAAGTCACACTCCGCCACCAACCGCTTCACCGCGTCCTGGCGGTTCTGCGTCGCATAGCAGATGTCTTCCTTCTTTGGCCCGATGATTTTCGGAAAACGTTTGCGCAATGCCGCAATCACCTCGGCAGTGTCATCCATTGACAGCGTGGTCTGCGTCACGAATGCAAGCGACTCCGGATGTCGTACCTCCAAGCGGGAGACATCTTCGACCGATTCGATCAGATACATTCCGCCCAGACCATCCGGCGTGCGGTACTGCCCAAGCGTACCCTCCACCTCCGGGTGTCCGGCATGACCAATCAATACGCACTCGCGACCTTCCTCCTGATACCGGCCGACCTCCATATGCACCTTGGTCACCAGCGGACAGATGGCATCGAACACTCGCACATTCCGCCCCGCTGCTTCCTCGCGTACGGCCTTGGAGACGCCATGAGCGCTGAAGATCACAACCGCTCCATCCGGAACCTGGTGCAATTCGTCGACGAAGATGGCGCCTTTGCCACGCAAACCATCGACCACGTACCGATTGTGTACGACCTCATGCCGGACGTAGACCGGTGCGCCGAAAATCTCCAGCGCCCGTTCGACGATGCCGATGGCCCGATCGACGCCCGCGCAAAATCCGCGGGGGTTGGCCAGGTGTATTTCCATTGCCATTCTCCAGGCCGTGCTCACGGATCTGCGTGAGTCGCACCTCGTAATCAAATTGGAATCAAATGCGCAATTTCGCTTGCGGCTATACGTGCGCTCGCATTTTCCGATCCCGGCGCAATTCCGCCAAGCGCTTCGTCACGATCCGGATGGCGCGGACCCACGCCGTTGTGCTTGAAAGTCCTGCAGTGCATCAAGCAACAACAGTGTCGCACCCAGCGTGATCACCGTATCGGCGAGGTTGAACACCGGGAAATACCATGTCTTGTAATAGACCTGAATAAAATCGATGACATGACCAAGCGTCAAACGGTCCCACAAGTTCCCGAGCGCGCCGCCAAGTATCAGCGACAGGCCAGCCGGGACCAGAAGCTGTTTTCCGGCACTGGCACGAATCCAGTACACCGCGAAACAACTGAAACCGATTGCGAGCGCCGATAACAGCCAGCGCTGCCAGCCGCCCGCATCGCTCAGCATGCTGAACGATGCACCCGTGTTGAAAGTCAGGGTGAAATTGAATCCCGGAACCACGGCCATGGCTTCATTCGGTGCCAATGCCGCAATCGCGATGGACTTGGAGAGTCTATCCAGCAGCAGACAAATCGCGGCCAGCCCGAGCCAGCCGAAATACCGCCACTGCCGTTCAAGCTTCACACAACACCTCGCGGGCACGCACCGTATCGGCGCTGATCTGGCGCCGCAGCGATTCGATCGATTCGAACTTCATGTCATCGCGCAGTTTTGCGACGAACTCGACTTCGACGAAACGCCCATAGCATTCCTCCGCAAAATCGAACAGATGCACCTCCAGGACCACATCCTCACCTGCCACTGTTGGGCGGCGGCCAATATAGGCGGCACCCGATACCGGATTGGGGCGCAAGCCGCGCACCCGCGCCGCGAAAATCCCTTCGAGCGGCGTATTGCGTCGATGCAATGCCAGATTGATCGTCGGAAAGCCGATATGCCGGCCGCGCTGCTGACCCGCGACGATGCGTCCACTCATGGTGTAAGGCCGGCCGAGTAAAGCCGCCGCTTGGTCGAGTTCACCCGCCTGGAGGCGAGCCCGGACCCTCGTGCTTGATACCCGCTCGCCTCCGTATTCAAACCGTGCGGCTTGAACGATATCGAATCCTCCGACCTTGGCGTATCGGCGCAACAGGTCAATGTCACCTCCTCGCGCACGGCCAAAACGGAAATTGTCGCCGACCACAAGCGCGCGAACCTCCAAACGGGCCAGCAACAAATCCGTGACAAACGCATCCGCGGTCAGGTCGACCAGCGCGTCGTTGAAATGCAGCACAAGCACCCGATCGATTGCCTGCGCCCGCAGCAACTCGACCTTATCGCGCAAACGGGTCAGGCGCGCCGGTGCCGCGGCAGCCCGGAAATACTCCGCCGATTGCGGCTCAAACAGAATCACCAGAGACGGCTTACCGTGATGCGCGGCGAGTTCCCGAACCTGTGCGAGCAGACTCTGATGCCCGAGGTGGACACCATCAAAATTGCCAATCGTGCAGACGCAGCCGCGATGTCGCGGGCGAATATTGTGCTGTCCTCGAATCAGTTCCATAGCGACTGCAATTATAGAGCCTGCCTCATCTGTGGCTGGCACGCGGATTTGTGACGCTCACGGAGCGCGGCGCACGCAGCTCGCTGAAGCGAACACCGAGCAGTGCCAGAACCACGAAATAGACACCAGCGGCGGCGCCGATCCAGACACCAAGCCAAATGACACGGCTCGGCATCGTGCGTGCCAGCCAGATGGTTTCCGCGTCACCACTGAATGCGAGCGGCAACGACATCGCCACCCCGGCGACGAACAACCGCGCCAGCAACTTCATCCAGCCCGGTTCCGGACGGTACACACCCTGACGGAGCAGGATTCGGCCAAGCATCACGGCGTTGAAATATGCGGCAAGCGAGGTCGCCAGAGCGAGGCCTGCATGTCGTAACGGCACCATCAACGCGACATTCAGCAGTAAATTGATCGCCAGTGCACCAAGCCCAACCTTGACCGGTGTCCGCGTGTCCTGCCGCGAGTAGAAGCCGGGCGCGAGCACCTTGATGGCGATCAAACCCATCAGGCCGAAGGCATAGGCACGCAGGCTATGGCTGGACTGGTGCACATCATGCGCGGACATCGCACCATACTGAAACACGGTAATCAGGATCGGCTCCGCCAGCAGGATCAAACCCAACGTCGCTGGCACACCAAGAATGAATGCCAGGCGCAGCGCCCAATCCAGCGTGTGCGAAAACGCCTCGGTTTCACCATTACTGTGTTTGTCCGACAGACTCGGCAGAATGACGGTGCCGAACGCAATCCCGAGCACCGCGAGCGGCAGTTCCATCAGCCGATCCGAGTAGTACAACCAAGAGATGCTGCCGGTGACCAGCAGCGAGGCAAGTACGGTATCGATCAGCATGTTGATCTGCGCGACCGAAGCACCGAATACCGCCGGCAGCATCAGCCGCAGGATGCGTCGCACTCCTTCGTGACCGGACCGCCAGCGCGGCCACACCAGCAAACCGAGGCGCGCGACGTATGGCAATTGAAACGCAAGCTGCGCCGCGCCGCCGAGCAACACGCCCCAGGCGAGCGCCATCACCGGTTGCTCCAGCCGCGGTGCCAGCAGCGTCGCAGCGGCAATCAGGGCGACGTTCAGCAGCACCGGCGTGAATGCCGGCACCGCAAACTGGCGATAGGTGTTCAATATTCCGCCCGCCAGTGAGGCAAGCGATATCAATGCGAGATACGGAAACGTAATCCGCAACATCGCCGCGGCGAGGTTGAACTTTTCCGGCTCGTCGATAAAACCGAAAGCAACGACCGCGATGAATACCGGAGCGGCGATCACCCCAAGCAGTGTCAACGCGCCAAGCACTGCCAGCAGCCGATACGATACGGCACTGACCAGCTCTCTTACCGCGGCATGTTCCTGCCGGGCGCGACTCTCCGCCAATACTGGGACGAACGCCTGTGCAAACGCGCCTTCGGCGACCAGCCGTCGAAACAGGTTCGGGATCTTGAAAGCAACGAAGAACGCGTCTGCCGCCAGCGTTGAACCGAACGTTCGCGCAATCACGACATCCCGTACCAATCCCAGAACCCGGGACACCATCGTCATCTGCCCGACGGTCGCAATCGAGCGCAACAAACCGGTTTTCAGGACCACCCTCCGACATTGACAAGACTGGCGTATCGTCGCATATTGTCGCGCCTTTCAAGACACCCTGGAGTTCGAATCTTGGCCAACACGAATCAAGCGCGCAAACGTGCGCGGCAGGCGGATAGCCGGCGCGAGCGCAACATGCAGCAGCGTTCCGAGCTGCGCACCCGGATCCGCAAGGTGCTGCGAGCCATTCTGCGCAGCGACAAGGACGCCGCGACAGCCGCTTACAAGGAGGCCGTACCGGTGGTCGATCGCATGATTGGGCACAAGATCATTCACCGCAACGCCGCGGCCCGATACAAATCACGGCTGAATACCCGAATCCGGGCGCTTTCCTGAATAGCCACAAATAGAGCTTCGCAACACCTCGCCTTCGACCGTCAACTCCGGGCGAAGGCGTCGTTGTCGCCTTCATCGCTGGTTCAAGCGCTGGTCAAAACCACGAGATTGTCGCGATGGACAAGTTCCGGCTCGTGGCTGTATCCGAGCACCTGTTCGATGCTGGTGCTCGCGAGCCCAAGGATCTTTTCCGTATCTTCCGAAGAGTAGTTGCATAAGCCGCGCGCGATCTCGCGCCCTTCCGGGTCGACGCAACCGACCAGCGCACCTCGTTCGAACTTGCCATTGACGCGCAGCACGCCGACCGCCAAGAGGCTGCGGCCGTCCTGCCGAATTACTCGCGCCGCGCCTTCATCAAGATGGAGCTGACCGCGAACCTTGCCGGTTCCGGCCAGCCACTGCTTACGCGCTGCGAGCTTGCCGGTGCCGTGCTGCGGCAGCAGCAGGGTGCCAACGTCCTCACCAGCCGCAATCCGCGCAATGATCGCCGGATCCCTGCCACTGGCGATCAATGTGGCTCCGCCCGAGCGCGCGGCGAGCCGTGCCGCCCGAAGCTTGGTCAGCATGCCGCCACGTCCCCAGATGCCGCTGCCGCCGGCCATTTCATCGAGGACTTCGTCACCGGCGCGTCCTTCGTGCACCAGGGTGGCCTGCGGGTTGTGCCGAGGATCCGCGGTGAACAATCCTTCCTGGTCGGTCAGGATCAACAGCAGATCGGCATCGAGCAGATTGCAGACCAGACCGGCCAATGTGTCGTTGTCCCCGAAGCGGATCTCCTCGGTGGCTACCGTGTCGTTTTCATTCACAACCGGAAACACGCCCAGCCGCATCAACGCAAGCAGCGTGCTGCGCGCGTTCAGGTAGCGTTCGCGATTAGCCAGGTCGTCGTGGGTCAGCAGGATCTGGGCCGCGTGAAGATTGTGTCGCTGAAAGGCCAGTTCGTACGCACGCACCAGGCCCATCTGCCCAACGGCTGCAGCGACCTGTGATTCATGCAGACTGCGGCGTGATCGACTCCAGCCGAGGCGGGCAATTCCTTCGGCAACCGCGCCGGATGCGACTACGGCAACATTGATGCCCGCCGACCGCAACGCCACGAACTGATCCGCCCAACCGTTGATGGCTTCGATATTGAGGCCCCTGCCCTCGTTGGTCGCGAGTGCGCTGCCGATCTTCACGACCCAACATCCCGGCTTGCCCAGCCGGCCACGCGGAGTGTCGCGATGCCGGTCGCTCATCGGGAGGACTCTGTTGCGCGCTCTTGCCGCTGTCGGTCGAGATGGGCTTGTACCGCGGTAACCAACTCACGACAACCCAGTCCAGAAACGGCTGAGACTGCGTGGATTGGTCCTTGCCAATCGAGGTCCCGACGTACGTTGGCGACAATAATCGCGGTAGTGGGGTCGGTGCAGGCATCGACCTTGTTCAACACCAACCAGCGCGGCTTCATCAACAAAGTTGAATCAAACTGTTCCAGTTCCGCCTCAATCGTACGGATGTCTTCCACCAGATGCTCGCTGAGAATGTCCGCGACATGAAGCAACAGGCCTGTACGCGCAACATGGCGCAGGAACTGCAACCCAAGCCCTGCACCGTCCGCGGCACCTTCGATGATTCCCGGAATGTCGGCCAGGACGAAGCTCTGATCCGGGCCGGTCGACACGACCCCCAGCGACGGATAAAGCGTCGTAAAGGGATAATCACCGACCTTGGGGCGAGCCGCCGAGATCTGTCGCAACAGCGTGGATTTGCCTGCATTCGGCAAACCGAGGAGACCAACGTCGGCGAGCAGGCGCATTTCCAGACGCAGATCCCGGTGTTCGCCAGGAGTTCCAGGTGTTGTTTTCCGGGGCGCCCGGTTGGTGCTGCTTTTGTACTGGGTATTGCCGAAGCCGTGACGACCACCCTTCGCCACGTGCAATCTTTCATTGGGTTTCAGGAGTTCGCCGAGGAGTTCTTCCGTCTCCAAATCGTACACCACCGTGCCCACCGGCACGCGGATCTCGAGGTCCTCCCCGCTCTTGCCACTGCGATCCCGGCCCATACCCGGTTGGCCGTGCTGGGCGCGAAAAAGGCGACGATAACGGAAATCGATCAGGGTATTGAGTTGTGGGTCGGCAAGTAGATAGACATTGCCGCCATTGCCGCCATCCCCGCCATTGGGTCCGCCGAATTCGATGTACTTCTCGCGGCGGAAGCTCATGCATCCGGCACCGCCGTTGCCTGCTTCCACGCGAATCTTGGCTTCATCGACAAATCGCATGATCGCGTACCGGACTCAAGACTTGCGGTCTGTCGGACTGGGTTTGTTCCAGCGCAGCGTGAGGAATGGCAATCCACGCCGCGGCCGAGAGGCAACCGCGACAGGCATACGACCGAATCGCCTACCGCCGTTGAGTGTTCGATTTCGGCCCCGTTCGCGAAGCCGAAGCAATTCCTCAGCGGTTCGAGATGACGTGGACGAACGTCCGCTGCTTTGGCCCGGCGACCGAAAAAACGACTCGCCCGTCCGCAATGGCAAAAAGGGTGTGATCGCGACCAATGCCAACGTTGTCACCGGCGTGAAACTGCGTGCCGCGTTGGCGCACGATGATGTTGCCGGCGCGAACCTGCTCGCCCCCGAAACGCTTGACCCCGAGTCGCTTCGATTCGGAGTCGCGGCCATTGCGTGTACTGCCGCCTGCTTTCTTGTGTGCCATGGCCTAGTTCCCCTTGTTGATTCGCGTGATCTCGATTCGCGTGAAATTCTGACGGTGTCCCATCTGCCGCCTGTAATGCTTGCGCCGCTTGAACTTCACGATCTTGATCTTGGGATGGCGGCCGTGTTCGATGACCCGAACCGTGACACTTGCACCTTCCAGCAGCGGACTGCCGATATCGACCGTTTCACCATGACCAAGCATCAGGACTTCCGACAGTTCAACATCGCTGCCCGGGGCTGCAGCCAGTGTCTCGATATCGAGTTTGTCACCTTCCGAAACTCGATACTGCTTGCCGCCAGTTCGTATTACCGCATACATCTGCACTGTCTCCTGTCCGGATATCCTGTTATTCAGATTTCAATTTGCTTGTAATGCAACGCGCCTTCGATCGAGGCAGGGCCCAGAAGCGGCCTATCGTCGCCGCCAAGCCCTTGGCAGCGCGCGATTTTACGGAAATACCCTCGGCCATACAAGAACAATGGCTGGATCCGTTAAGTCAACGGCGTTCCAGGGCCGCGAACCGCCGGGGGTCGAGATTCGAGACACCGATGCGCGCTTGCCGGATCGCAAAACAAACACGCCATCGAGTTGATGCCAGTTTGGTAATTTCGCCGTGGAATTGGCAAGATCCCGTGTGTTCATCAAGAACCCCTGCTACCCGACAAGACTCCTACGTGAACGACCAAATCGACGCGCCAAACATCGATGATGTCCGGGACCTGATTGCCACGGACATGGCAGCAGCCGATGCGATGTTGCTGCGGCGTTTGCATTCGGATATCGCGTTGATCGACCAGCTGGGTCGCTATGTCATTGCCAGCGGTGGCAAGCGCCTGCGGCCGATGTTGGCGATACTCAGCGCGCGTGCCGCCGGCTATGGCGGCAGCAGACACGTTGATGTCGCGGTCATCGTCGAGTTGATCCATACGGCGACGCTGCTGCATGACGATGTGGTCGATGACTCGGATCGCCGCCGCGGACGCGCTACCGCCAACCGAATCTGGGGCAACGCGGCGAGCGTGCTGGTCGGTGATTTCCTCTATTCCCGCGCCTTCCAGATGATGGTCGATGTCGGCAACCTGCGTGTGCTTGAGGTACTGGCCAACGCCACCAATGTCATAGCCGAGGGTGAGGTACTGCAGTTGTTGAACTGCCACGATCCGTCCATCAGCGAACAGCGATACCTGGAGACCATCCGCCAGAAGACCGCGAAGTTGTTTGAAGCCGCCGCGGAATTGGGGGTCGTGCTCGCCGGGCGCGACGAGGCGCACGAGCTCACCATGGCCGCCTATGGACGTCATCTCGGCACCGCCTTCCAACTGGTCGACGACGCGCTCGATTACAGCGCTTCCACCGAGGCGCTCGGCAAGAACATCGGCGACGACCTTGCCGAAGGCAAGCCGACATTGCCGTTGCTGTATTCGATGTGGCACGGCACCCCAGACATTAAGCAACTGGTCCGCGAAGCGATCGAACAGGGAGGACGCGAACGCATCGCTGATATCACACGCGCGATTGAATCGACCGGGGCCATCGCATACACTTTGCGCGTTGCGCGACAGGAGGCCGCGCTTGCGACGGAAGCACTCGCGACGATTCCCGGATCTCGGTACCGCGACGCGCTGAACGCCCTTACCGTCTTCGCGGTGGAGCGAACATCCTAGCACTCGAAGGAATCGGCGCCGTTACTCCAACAAACCGTCCGGAACACGCTTGTCGTACTTCGGGGTGTAGCTCAGCCTGGTAGAGCACTGCCTTCGGGAGGCAGGAGTCGCACGTTCAAATCGTGTCACCCCGACCAATCCTTTTTGCTGGTCGTTACTTCACTGTCAGCACGCGTATCAGATCGGTGCTACCGGATTGGCGGTGGCTACCGGCAGTAACGACGACGATGTCGCCGAGTCGCAGATAACCTGCACTGCGGGCGTGCGCGATGGCGAAGGCGATCTTGGCTTCATCATCACCGTCGCGTTCTCCCGGAAAATGGATCGGCAACACCCCCCAATTCAGCGCCAGCCGCCGCTCCACGGTGGGGGATGAAGTCACGGCAAGGATGTGGCAATCGGGCCGGTATTTCGAAATCTGCCGTGACGTGAACCCGGTTTCGGTCAGCGCGATGATTGCACCCGCCTTCAGATGATTCGCCATCGTGATCGAAGCCTGAGCAATCGCCTCGGTCACTACATTCGCCGGGTGCGGCAGTATCTGTTGCAGAAAGCCGTAATCGCGCAACCCTGCTTCCGCCTCCAGCGCAAGCCGAACCATGGTCTTGACTGCCTGGATCGGATAGGCGCCCACTGCCGTCTCCCCCGACAACATCACCGCGGAACTGCCATCCAGGATGGCGTTGGCGACGTCGCTGACTTCGGCGCGTGTCGGGCGGGGATTGCGCTCCATCGAATCGAGCATCTGCGTCGCGGTGATGACCGGTTTGCCATTTGTCACGGTCATCCGAATGATTCTTTTCTGGATGATCGGCCCCTGCGCCAGGTCGATCTCGACGCCGAGGTCGCCACGCGCCACCATCGCGCCGTCGGCAACCTCGATGATTGATGCCAGATTCTCGACGCCGCCGCGGCTTTCGATCTTGGCAATGATTGGCGTGTCCGCACCGAGCCGGCGCAACCGATCGCGCATGGTCACGATGTCCGCCGCGGTGTTGATGAATGATGCCGCGACATAATCGACGCCATTGGCGGCGGCGAACTCGAGGTCGCCAGCGACATCCGAGTCCATCGCTTCGAAAACGCCACTCGTGTCCGGCAGATTGACCCCCTTGCGATTGCGCAGCATGCCGCCATCCTCGACACGGCACAGGATCACGTCACCGGCCACACGCAAGACGCGCAGTTCGATGCGGCCATCGTCGAGCAGTACCCGTTGCCCCGGCTGCACGTACTGATGCAGCGTCGCGTGTGATATCGACACGCCAGCCGCGTTGCCAACACCGAGCGTCGTCAACAGCGCAAACTCCTGGCCGCGTTCGAGCAACACCGAGCCACCATCCAGTTCCCCCGTGCGAATTTCGCGACCGCGGGTATCGGCCATGATCGCTATTTTGGCGCCGGTCGCCGTGGCTGCGGCACGAATTTTTTCTATCCGCGCCACGTGCTCGTCGAACTGGCCATGCGAGAGATTCAGCCGCACCACATCGACGCCCGCCAGCATCATTTCCCGCATCACCGCCTCGTCGTCACACGCCGGGCCGATGGTCGCAACGATCTTGGTCTTCTTCAGGCGCATTGCAGTTCTCAATTGTTCAGACTCTGGGTTGGTGCCGGGATTCGACCACCGTAGCGGACAAAGCGATTATCGGCCGCGCCACCGCGAACCGGAACGATGATTGCGGCGCCGAGCAGCCCCCCAAACTGCACGCTGTCCCCTGCCCGCTTGCCGGGTACCGGGATCAGCCGCGCCGCCGTCGTCTTGCGATTGACGACGCCGATCGCCATTTCGTCGGCGATGATCGCGGCCAGGGTTGCCGCCGACGTGTCGCCCGGCAGGGGCACCATGTCGAGGCCCACCGAGCAAACGCTGGTCAATGCTTCGAGCTTGTCGAGCGTCAATTCCCCCGACGCCGCCGCTTCGGCGATCGCCTGGTCCTCGCTGACCGGGATGAAGGCCCCGCTCAGGCCGCCGACATGCGAACTGGCGAAGGCCCCGCCCTTCTTGACCGCATCGTTCAGCAGCGCCAATGCGGCGGTGCTGCCCGGCGCGCCGATCGCGCGCAGGCCGAGCGCCTGGAAGATTTCACCGACGCTGTCACCCCGATTCGGTGTCGGCGCGAGCGACAGGTCAACGACGCCGAACGGCACGCCGAGCGCGGCGGCCACCTCGCGACCAATCAACTCTCCGGCACGGGTGACCTTCGCCGCGGTCTGCTTGATCACTTCCGAGATGCGGCCGAGATCGATTCCCGGCTCGTCCGCCAGGGCGCGTTCGATCGCACGCTTGACGACACCCGGCCCGCTGACCCCGACATTGATCACGGTATCCGGTTCGCCAATGCCCAGGTACGCACCGGCCATGAACGGAATGTCCTGGGGAATGTTCGCGAAGACCACCAGCTTGGCTGCGCCGACTCCATCGGCAGCGCGGGTGCGTTCGGCGGCCTCCTTGATTGTCTGTCCCAGTTGCAGCACGGCATCCATGTTGACGCCGGCCCGGGTCGAGGCAACGTTCACCGACGCGCACAAGCGTCCGGTGACTGCCAGCGCTTCCGGAATCGCTGCCAGCAGTGCGCGATCACCAGCCGCCATGCCCTTCTCCACCAGGGCACTGAAGCCGCCGATGAAATCGACACCGACCGTCGCCGCCGCCACGTCAAGCGCACGCGCCACCTCGACCAGTTGCGCCGCGTTGAACGGTGCGCCGACCACGGCAATGGGGCTGATCGCGATGCGTTTGTTGACGACCGGGATGCCATACTTGCCGCTGATCCGTTCGCAGGTTTCGACCAACCGGCCCGCCTGCTGGTTGATCCGGTTGGTGATCGCGGCGATGAAACGGCCAAGGTCGTCGCTGACGCAATCTGCCAGATTGATGCCGATGGTGACGGTACGCAGGTCGAGATTCTCGTACTTGAGCATCTCCAGCGTGGAGATGATTTCGCGCTCGCTCAGCATGGCCTCTGTCCGTAGCGATTCATATCCGGTTCATCCGTTCGAAAATGGCACGATGCTGCAGGTTGATTTCGAGATGCAGGCTGTGCGCGACCTCCTGCAGGCGTGCCCGCAGCACCCGCAAGTCGCTGCCGGCCGGCACATCCACTTCAAAGATCATGATGTTGTCGCGCGGATCGTCGCCGCCCTTGAACACGGCCTTCAGATTGGTGATGTTGATTGCGCCGCCCGCGAGCACCGCCGCGATTGCCGCGACCAGACCATGCCGATCCGGCCCGAGTGCCGTGACCACGTACGGCAATCCAGCGATTGCATTTGCCTGCCCGCCGCCGGAATAGGGAGAAACATAGACCTCGAGGTTGAAGTCACGCACACCCGAGAGCAGCCGGGCGCGCAGTTCCTCGGGGTCGGTCCCGTCCGCCACGGAGACAACGAACAAGGCACCGAACAGCGCTTGCAGAATGGTCTGGCTGACGTCCTCGATGTTGCAGTTCTGCTCGACCAGTACCCGCGACGCCGCGGCCAGAATCCCAGGACGATCCCGGCCGAGCACCGCGATGACCAGCTTGTCCACCGGTGTCAGTTGCCGCCGAACTGCCGTTTCGCCGCAGTCAGCGTGTTCGCCAGCAGACAGGCGATGGTCATCGGTCCGACTCCGCCGGGTACCGGCGTGATGGCGCCCGCGACCTTGGCCGCGGCTTCAAAATCGACGTCGCCGACGAGGCGGGACTTGTCGCCGTCCTGCACGCGATTGATGCCGACGTCGATCACGATGGCGCCAGGCTTGACCCAATCGCCCTGAACCATTTTCGGCCGACCCACCGCGGCGACCAGGATGTCCGCCGCGCGGCAGACTTCGGCCAGTTCTCTCGTCCGCGAATGGGCAATCGTCACGGTGCAATTCTCCGCGAGCAACAGACTCGCGACCGGTTTGCCAACCAGGATCGAGCGGCCGAGCACGACTGCGTTCAATCCAGCGAAGCTGGGCACGACGTCGCGCAGCAGCAGGATGCAGCCGAGCGGCGTGCACGGCACCAGGCCCTGTTGGCCATTGGTCAGCAACCCGGCGTTCACCGTGGTCAGACCATCGACGTCCTTGGCCGGATGGATCGCCTCGATGATCGGTGCCTGATCGATGTGCTTCGGCAGCGGCAACTGCACCAATATGCCGTTGACCGCGGGATCGCGGTTCAAATGCTGTACCAGTTCCAGCACTTGCTGCTGCGAGGCATCCGCCGGCAGGCGGTGCTCGATTGAATGGAAACCGACCTCTTCCGACTGCCTGACCTTGTTGCGGACATAGACCTGACTGGCCGGATCTTCTCCCACCAGCACGACCGCGAGCCCAGGCCTCGGTTTGCCCGCGGCGAGCAATGCCGCCACTTCGCGTGCGATATCCGCCCGCACTTGTTCCGCTTTCTTCTTGCCGTCGATGATATTGCTCATGTGTCGTCCCAGGTTGTGATGGACTCGCGCGTCGTGGCGCCAGGTCAGTAACGATAGTGTTCCGGTTTGTACGGTCCCGTGACCGCAATGCCGAGATAACTCGCTTGCTGCTTGCTCAACACCTCGAGTTCGACGCCGAGCTTGGCGAGGTGCAACCGGGCCACCTTCTCGTCCAGCAGCTTCGGCAGCGTGTAGACGCCGACCGGATAGCGCTCCGGATGATTGAACAGTTCGATTTGCGCTTCGGTCTGGTTGGTGAAGCTGTTCGACATGACGAAGCTCGGATGACCGGTCGCGCAGCCAAGATTGATCAACCGGCCCTCGGCAAGCAGCAGGATGCGGTGGCCATCGGGGAATGTGATCTGATCGACTTGCGGCTTGATGTTGTCCCAGCGGTACTGGCGCAGCGGAGCCACCTGGATTTCGTTGTCGAAGTGGCCGATGTTGCAGACGATGGCGAGGTCTTTCATCCGCTGCATGTGTTCGATGCGAATCACATCGCAGCAGCCGGTGGTGGTCACGAAGACGTCACCGATGGTGCAGGCCTGTTCCATCGTCATCACCTGATATCCTTCCATCGCTGCCTGCAGCGCACAGATCGGATCAATCTCGGTGATGAGGACGCGCGCGCCCTGTCCACGCAGCGACTGGGCGCAACCCTTGCCGACGTCACCGTAACCAGCGACGACCGCAACCTTGCCGGACAGCATCACGTCGGTGGCGCGCATGATGCCGTCCACCAGCGAATGCCGGCAGCCATAGAGGTTGTCGAACTTCGACTTGGTCACGGAGTCGTTGACGTTGATCGCCGGGAACAGCAGCTCGCCGCGTTCGTGCATCCGATACAACCGATGCACGCCGGTCGTAGTCTCCTCGGTGACACCGCGGATCTCCTTCAGCATGCGCTGGAAGCGATGCGGATCACGGGCCAGCGATTTCCTGACCTGGGCGAAGAAGATGCGTTGCTCATCGCTCTCCGCGGGGCGATCCAGGACCGAGGGATCCTGCTCGGCTTGATAGCCGACGTGAACGAGCATGGTCGCGTCACCGCCGTCGTCGAGAATCATGTTCGGCCCGCGACCATTGCCCCAATCGAGCAGCCGATCGGTGTATTCCCAATACTCTTCGAGCGTCTCCCCCTTGTAGGCAAAGACCGGAACACCTGCTGCCGCGATCGCCGCGGCGGCATGATCCTGCGTCGAAAAGATGTTGCAGCTGGCCCAGCGCACTTCGGCGCCGAGCGCACGCAGCGTCTCGATCAGCACCGCGGTCTGAATGGTCATGTGCAACGAGCCACTGATGCGCGCGCCACGCAGCGGCTGACTGGCGGCATAGGCCTCGCGGGTCGCCATCAAGCCTGGCATTTCGTGTTCAGCGAGCGTGATCTCGCGCCGGCCGAACGCTGCCAGACCGATATCGGCGACGACGTAATCGGCAGGGGCTGCGGTGCGTACCGCGGTGGATTCTGGCATATCGGACGACTCCTCAGGTTACGGACAAGCACCGGGCGCGGGCCCGGCGGCGCATGTGCTAGGCAGCGGCCAGGTCGCGCAGTGCCTCGGCGCGATCGGTGCGCTCCCACGGCAGATCGACATCGGTACGGCCGAAGTGGCCATAGGCCGCGGTGACACGATAAATCGGTCGCAGCAGATCAAGCATTTCGATGATGCCCTTCGGCCGCAGGTCGAACACTTCACGGACCAGTTTGGCCAGCCGGCCGTCATCGAGCGTGCCGGTCCCAAAGGTATCCACCGCAATCGAGGTTGGCTCGGCGACGCCGATGGCATAGGAGACCTGCAATTCGCAACGCTTCGCCAGGCCAGCGGCAACGATGTTCTTCGCGACATAACGGCAGGCATAGGCGGCCGAGCGATCGACCTTCGACGGGTCCTTGCCGGAAAACGCACCACCCCCGTGCCGGGCCATGCCGCCGTAGGTGTCGACGATGATCTTGCGACCGGTCAGACCGCAATCGCCCAGCGGTCCCCCGATGACGAAGCGGCCGGTCGGATTGATGTGAAACTTGGTCCGGTCCGACAGCCATTGCGGCGGCAGCACCGGCTTGATGATCTCCTCCATCACCGCTTCGCGCAGCGTGCCGATGGTGATCTCCGGGGCATGTTGCGTCGACAGCACGACCGCCTCGATGCCGGCCGGGCGGCCGTTTTCATAACGGAAGGTGATCTGACTTTTCGCATCCGGTCGCAGCCAGGGCAGCCGGCCGTACTTGCGGACCTCGGCCTGGCGCCGCACCAGCCGGTGCGCGTAGTCGATCGGTGCCGGCATCAGCGTGGCGGTCTCATCGACCGCGTAACCGAACATCAGACCCTGGTCGCCGGCGCCCTGATCTTTATTGTCTTTCTCGTCGACGCCCAGCGCGATGTCGGGCGACTGCTTGCCGAGCGCGATCTGGACCGCGCAGGTGTCGGCATCGAAACCGGTATCGGAACCGATATAGCCGATGTTGCGTACGGTCTCGCGCACGATCGCCGAATAATCGATGTTGGCGTGCGTCGTGATCTCCCCGGCGAGCAACACCAGGCCCGTCGTGGTCAGCGTCTCGCAGGCAACGCGGCTGCGCGGATCGTGCGCCAGCAGCGCATCCAGGATCGCGTCCGAAATCTGATCGGCCATCTTGTCCGGATGCCCTTCGGACACCGATTCGGAAGTAAAAACGAAATTCTTACTCATCAATCCAATCCCAAGTTCTTTACTATCCAATGAAAACCGAGGCATCGCCAAGGTCCGTCAGAGACGATCCTCATCGGGCGAACGCCCGTGGGGCAGTGCCGTCCGTCCTGCCATGCGGGCGCGTATGTTAGCAGTTCGACCCAGGCCGGGCGACCCGCCGCGCCGGCGCCGCGGGGCGCGGCGACCACTCCTCCGGGTTAAGATCGGCGATCATGACGATTGCGCCCTGCCGAGACGACGAAGGCTATCAGACCGAGATTCTGCAAGGTGTGTCGCGCACGTTCGCGTTGACGATACCGCAGCTGCCGCCCCCGCTGGCGCGTGCCGTCGGCAATGCCTATCTGCTGTGCCGCATCGCGGACACGATCGAAGACGACGCGCGGCTGGCGCTGGATGACAAGGAGCGTCATGCGACGCGTTTCGTCCGTGTGGTCAACGGCCTCGAAGATGCCGCAAGCTTCGGCCACGACCTGCTTGCGGTGCTGTCGCCCAACGCCACCGCGGCGGAACATGACCTGATTGCTCACACCGCCGCCGTGCTGCGCATCACGCATTCGTTGCCGGTGGCGCAGCGGGAGGCGCTGACGCGCTGTGTCGCGATCATGGCGCGCGGCATGATCCACTATCAGCGCACCGGCAGCCGGGAGGGCGTTGCCGACCAGGCGGCGATGGATCGGTACTGTTACTTCGTCGCCGGTGTCGTCGGCGAGATGCTGACCGAATTGTTCTGTCTGCACGCGCCGGACATCGGTGCCCGGCGGGCGACGTTGCTGCCGCTGGCCATTTCCTTTGGGCAAGGCTTGCAGATGACCAACATTCTCAAGGACATCTGGGCCGACCAGGCACGCGGCGCCTGCTGGCTGCCGCGCGATCTGTTCCTGCGGTATGGCGTCGAACTGCGAGACCTTGTTCCCGGCCGCAATCCGCCCGGTTTCGAAACCGCGATGCGTCAGCTGATCGGCATCGCTCATGGACATCTTGCCAACGCCCTGCGCTATACGCTGTTGATCCCGGCACGGGAGGCAGGCATCCGCCGATTCTGCCTGTGGGCACTTGGCATGGCGGTGCTGACGCTGCGCAAACTCAATGCGCGGCCGAACTATGCCAGCGGCGATCAGGTGAAGATCTCGCGTCGCGCCGTGCGCGGCACGGTGCTCGCCACCAACCTCGCGGTACGCCACGATCCTGTGTTGCGGGCACTGTTTGCCGCGATGTCGCGTGGTCTGCCAAGCAGCGTCGTGACAGCCATCGCCCCGCCCCCCCTCTGACATGAATTGGTCCCGCATCGGGGTGGTCGCGGCCCTTGCCGCCGAGGCCGACGCGTGGCACTCGGCACGCGGCGACAGCGCTCTGGTGGTGCAATCAGGTATCGGCGCGGCACGCGCCGCCGTCGCTGCGGAAGCTCTGGCGCAACAACAAGTCAGCGCATTGCTGTCGTTTGGCACCGCCGGCGGCCTCGATCCCACGCTTGCCCCGGGAACCCTGCTGCTGCCGTCGCGGCTCATCGCCGACGACGGGGTCTCCCTGCCGATCGACGCGGCCTGGCATGCCGCGGCGCTGACACGCCTGAGCGCCCAGCAGGTCGTCACCGGTTCACTGTGCAGCAGGCGCCAGATCGTCGCCACGGCGGCGGCGAAAACCGCGCTGGCCGATTCGACCAATGCGTGTGCCGTCGATATGGAAAGTGCCGCGATCGCCACGGTTGCCGTGGCGCATGGCCTGCCGTTCCTCGCCGTCCGCGCCGTGCTCGATCCGGCCTCGTTCACCTTACCGCGACCGGCCCAGGTCGCGCTGGACGAAACCGGCGCGCTGCGCACCGGACGGTTGGCGCTCGCCCTGCTCGCGGCGCCACACGCCCTGCCAGCGCTGTGGCGCCTGCGCAGCCACTTTCGTGCCGCGCTCGCCACGCTGCGCGCCGCGGCTTCGCTGCTTCGCGTCGCATGAGCTTCGCGTCGATCGAAGCACGGGTCGAGCGGGCCCTGGAGCGGGTGGTCGCGATATCACTGCGCCACGCCTTGCCGTTGCTGGTCGGCACGCTGCTCCTGACCGCCGCCAGTGCGCTCTACGTCGCGCGCAACATCGGCGTCAACACCGATACCGCGGACATGCTGTCGCCGAAGCTCGCCTGGCGGCAGACCTATTCCGCATACCAGCAGGCATTTCCGCAATACATCGACGCGATCGCCGTCGTGGTGGACGGCACGATCCCTGGGCGCGTTGACGATGCCGCCAGCCTGCTGCGAGCGCATCTCGAAGCGCGACCGGATCTTTATGCCGATGTCTTCGATCTACAAAGCGAACCGCATTTTCACGCCAACCAGTTGCTGTATCTCGATGGCGACGAACTCGCGCGCCTGAGCGATCGGTTGGCCACGGCGCAGCCGATGCTCGGGCAGCTGGCCGCCGATCCGACGCTGCACGGCCTCGCCGAACTGCTGCGTGAGGCGGTTGCACGCAGCGATGAAGACGAGGGCCTGCCGCTTGCAGCGACACTGGCGCGGGTCGATGCAACGCTGCTTGCAGTGCTCGAGGATCGACCGGCGACCTTGTCCTGGCAGGAGCTGATGAGCGACACGCCGGCGAGCGCCGATGAGCTGCGGCGCGTGATCGTTGCCCGGCCGCTGCTCGACTTTTCCGAGATGCTGCCCGGCGCGGCGCAGATGGCGGATCTGCGCGCCGCGGTCGCCGCCTTGACCGCAGAACTTGCAAGCGTGGTGCAGGTGCGACGAACGGGTGGCGCGGCGCTTGGTTATGACGAACTGCAAAGCGTCGCGCAGGGTTCGATCCGCGCCAGCATCCTCGCATTCGTGCTGATAACAATCTGCCTGGTGCTCGGCCTCGGCAGCTGGACGCTGGTCATCGCGACCCAGCTCAATCTGCTGGTCGGACTGATCCTGACGACCGCATTCGCGACCTGGGCGGTCGGCGATTTGAACCTCATCTCGGTCGCCTTCGCCGCACTGTACCTGGGGCTCGCCTCCGCGTTCTCGATTCACTATGCGCTGCGGGCACGCGAACTGCTGGCCATGGGCGACAAGCAGCGCGCGCTGGTCGGCGCAGCCGGCCATGTCGGCTCCTCGATTCTGTTGTGCGCCCTCGCCACCGCGCTGGGTTTCTATTCATTCGTGCCGACCTCGTACCAGGGTGTGGCCGAACTCGGCGTGATTGCCGGGACCGGCATGTTGATCGGTTTCGTGCTGAGCATGACACTGCTGCCGGCGCTGCTCTGGTACCTGCCGTTTCCGCCGCGTGCGCCGGCGGCACAGGGAACTCTGCTGACCCGCATGGCGCACTGGCCAGTGCGCCATGCGCAGCCGGTGGTGCTGTTCACCGCCATCGTCGCCATCGTCAGCGCCGCGCTGGTGCCGTTTGCCGGCTTCAACCAGAATCCGATCCACCTCCAGGATCCGACCACGGAATCGGTGCGGACCTTTCGCGATCTGCTCGAACAGTCGAACCGGTCGCCCTACTCCATCGCCATCGTCGCCAACGATTCGGCTGAGGCGGCCGCACTGAAGGCGCGTCTCGAAGCGCTGCCGTCGGTCGATTCGGTGCAGGACATCGACACGTTCGTTGCTGCCGATCAGGAGCCCAAGCTCGCGCTGCTCGACGACCTCGCGCTGACCTTCGGTAACAGTCTCGATCCTCCGCGCAAGCCAACCGCGACCACGCCATCGGCGCAACGCGAGGCGTTGCGGAACTTGCGTGCCGCGTTGCAGCACAGCTCTGGTCTGCCCGAAGCGGTGGCGCTTGGCGCCACGCTGGATCGACTGCTGGCACGGCTTGAAGTACCGGATACCGGCACGCTGCTGAGTCGCACGGAGCGAGCGTTGTTGGGCGATCTGCCCGGCCGCATCGCGCGCCTGCGCGATGCGCTGCAACCGCAATCGTTCGCGCGCGAGGACCTGCCCGAGCCGTTGCGCGAACGTTGGGTCACGCCGGACGGCCGAATGCGGCTGGAAGTCTTCCCGCGGGAAGACCTCGACGACAACACCGCGCTCGAGCGCTTCGTCAGCGAGGTGCGATCCGTCGCCGGCTCCCGTGCAACCGACACGCCGGTCGTGATCGTCGAAGCCGGACGGGCGGTGGTGCGGTCCTTCCAGCAGGCCTTCACGCTCGCGATCCTGACGATCGCCCTGCTGCTTTGGTTCATCCTGCGTGACCTACGCGAGGTGGCGTTGTCGCTTGGGCCGTTGCTCCTCGCCAGTCTCACCGCCTGCGCCCTGATGATCGTCTGTGGCCAGTCGTTCAACTTCGCCAACATCATCGCGCTGCCGCTGCTGCTCGGGATCGGCGTCGATAATTCGCTGCACATCCTCCATCGCTACCGCACCGACCTGCCACGCGATGGTCTGGTGCTGACGACCAGCACGGCGCGCGCGATTCTGTTCGACGGTCTGACCGCGATTGCCGGCTTCGGCAATCTGGCGTTGTCGCGCCATCTCGGCACCAGCAGCCTCGGCGTGATGCTGGCTGCCGGTCTGGCGATCATGATTGTCTACTCGCTGGTGGTATTGCCGAGCCTGTTGCAGGTGCTGCCGCTGCGCCGCGATCCCCGCAAGTGATGCATTCAGCACGAACCGCGCGGCTGCTAGAATGCGCCGCCTGTCACCACCTGCCACCACGTTCATGATGATCCACAGGCTGCGCCGATGCGGGCGTTGATTCTTGCTGCCGGCATTGGCCAGCGCCTCAGCGGCTCCGGCCATGATGGCCCGAAGAGCCTGCTGCGGTTCGGCGACCGAACCCTGCTGCAGCGGCACCTCGATGCGCTCGCGGCACTCGGCATCACCCAGGTCACGCTGTGTGTCGGCTTC
>JADLEV010000018.1 GCA_020845935.1 Gammaproteobacteria bacterium | reverse complement strand
GCGCGTCGAGGGCTTCTCGAATCGCGACGCCGGCGCGATCGTGTTGAAGGGCACGACCGGCAAGGCGCGGCTCGGCAATCCGCCGCATCGCGTCTATGAAACGCCGATGGGCATGCTGAATGCGATCGGCCTGCAGAATCCCGGCGCGCGCTTCGTCGTCGATCACATCCTGCCGCAGCTCGATTTCAGCGAAACGCGCTTCATCGCCAACGTCTCCGGCTCGACCGTCGAGGAATACGAAGAAGTCACCCGCATCTTTGACGCTTCGCCGATCGATGCGATCGAGATCAACATCTCCTGTCCGAACGTCAAGGCCGGCGGCATGGCGTTCGGCAACGATCCGGACATGTCGGCGCGGGTGGTCGAGGCCTGTCGCAAGGTCACTGGCAAACCACTCATCACCAAGCTCTCGCCCAACCAGACCGACATCGCCGCCAGCGCGCGGCGCTGCATCGAGGCCGGGACCGATGCCTTTGCGGTGATCAACACCGTGTTGGGTATGGCGATCGACGTCCACAAGCGCCGGACCGTGCTCGGCAACAATCAGGGCGGAATGTCCGGCCCGGCGATCAAGCCGATCGCGCTGCTGAAGGTGCATCAGGTGTATCAGGTGGCGCGGGACCATGGCATCCCGATCATCGGTCAGGGCGGCATCGCCAGCGCGACCGACGCAATCGAGTTCCTGCTTGCCGGTGCCAGCGCCATCGGGCTCGGCACGGCGCTGTTCTACGATCCGCTGCTGTGCCCGAAGGTCAACGATGGTATCGCCGCGTATCTCAGGCAGCACGGCTTCAAGCACGTCTCGGAACTGACCGGCGCGCTGCAGACGAACGGATGATCTGACCATGTGGCAGCACGATTACCTTCCGGTTGCCGACAGCCTGCCGCTGTCCGCGGGCGCGGCAGCGCTGCCGATCTTCGTGCTGTTATTGCTGGTTGGTGTCTTGCGCAAGCCAGCCTGGATTGCGGCCCTCGCCGGACTCGCCACGGCGAGTGTGGTCGCGATCGGCATCTATGCGATGCCGGTGTCTCTCGCAGTGAATTCCATCGCTTATGGCGCCGCGTTCGGGCTGCTGCCGATCGGCTGGATCGTCTATTGGGCGATCGTGTTGTATCGCCTGACCGTCGAGACCGGGCAATTCGCAATCATTAAGGATTCGATCGGCGGCCTGACGCCCGATCGCCGCTTGCAGGCGATGCTGATCGCGTTTGCGTTCGGCGCGTTCATCGAAGGCGCGGCCGGATTCGGTACGCCGGTCGCAGTCGCCGCAGCGATGCTTGCCGGGCTCGGCTTCTCGCCGTTCTACGCGGCAGGGATTTGCCTGCTCGCCAACACGGCGCCGGTCGCCTTCGGCTCGATCGGCACGCCGATCATCACGCTGGCGGGGGTCACCGGCTTGCCGGAAGCGGAGTTGAGCGCGTGGACCGGACGGTTGTGTGCGCCAATCTCGGTATTGATCCCGGCCTATCTGATGCTGGTGATGGGTGGCCGGCGCGCGTTGCGCGGCGTCTGGCCTGCGGCCGTGGTCTGCGGGTTGTCGTTCGCGATCCTGCAATTGTTCGTCTCGAACCATCTCGGACCGCAGCTCACCGACATCATCGCCGCACTCGCAGCGATTGCGGGGCTGATCCTGCTGTTCCGGCGCTGGCGACCGAGCGATGATTGGTGCATGGCGGGCGATACCGCCGGAGCGTTCACCCCGGCGCGCCATGGCCGCGGCGAGACGCTGCGCGCCTGGTCGCCTTATGCGTTGCTCGTGCTGTTCGTGCTCGTCTGGGGCAGCCCCTGGACCAAACCGCTGCTCGATACCGTGACGATCCCGATCCCCTGGCCCGGCCTGCACCACCAGATCGAACGCATCGGCCCGGTGGTCGCGCAGCCGACACCTTACGCGGCGATCTTCTCGTTCAGTTGGCTGTCGGCCTCCGGCACGGCATGTGCCCTCGCGACCTTGCTCTCGGCGGTGGTGCTGCGCGTCTCGCCACGCCGTTACCTGCGCCTGCTCGCGACGGTCGCGCGGCAACTGTTCTTCTCACTGTTGACGATCGCGTCGGTTCTCGCGCTCGCCTATCTGATGAACTACTCCGGCGCGACCGTGACGCTTGGCCTCGCCTTCGCCGCGACCGGCGCGCTGTTCCCATTCTTCAGCGCACTGCTCGGCTGGCTTGGCGTGTTCCTCACCGGTTCCGACACCTCGGCCAACGCGCTGTTCGGCAACCTGCAGGTCGTGACCGCGACGCGGCTCGGCTTCGACCCGGCGATCCTCGCCGCGGCCAACTCCGCCGGCGGCGTGATGGGCAAGATGATTAGCCTGCAAAGCATCGCCGTGGCCGTCGCCGCGACCGGCATGAGCCGCAGCGAAGAAGGCCGCCTGGTCCGCTTCACGCTGGAGCACAGCGTGTTCCTCGCCATGTTGCTTGGCGTGTTGGCGGCGGTGTATGCGTATCTCGCGCGTTGAGGTGGGCGCGATGCGGGCCGAGAAAGCTCTGAACAAGTCCTCCCTGGACTTGTTCAGAGCGGGCTGTTACCGAGGCTTTTGATTCACGACGCGCTTGGCGGCCTTGCCCGGATGCTGTGCTCGCGGTGCGTCATGGAATCGCTCCCGCGATCCCGGCTGTTGCCGATCGCGACCGTAACCGCCGTGGCCGTTGCGATTGCCGGGACCGTTGTGGCGCCGATGCGCCGGGCGTGGTCGTGAGTCCTGCTGCGACGGTGCCGCCGTCGTGAAGCCCTCGATCTCGGTCGTTTCCAGGCGGCGGCCGAGCAGGCGCTCGATGTCCTTCAACTGGCCGCGCTCATCGCCGCTGACCAATGACACCGCGATGCCGCTGGCGCCGGCACGGCCGGTACGTCCGATGCGGTGCACGTAATCCTCGGCCGCTTTCGGCAATTCGAAATTGACCACGTGCGAGATGCCGCTGACGTCGATGCCGCGGGCGGCGACATCGGTCGCGACCAGCGCACGCACCTTGCCACGCCGGAAGTGTTCCAGCGCACGCAGGCGCTGGCTCTGCGACTTGTTGCCGTGAATGGCTGTCGCCGCCACGCCATCGCGATCGAGTTGTTCGGCGAGGCGCTCGGCGCCGAAGCGCGTGCGGGCGAACACCAGCGTCCGTCCCAGCGCGCCGTTGCCGTCCCCCTCGGTCAGCAGGTGCAGCAGCAAATCCCGCTTGCGTTCTCGCGTGACGTGCAGCACGCGTTGCGCCACGGTGTCCGCCGTCACGGTGCGCGGTGCCACATCGACTTCGCGCGGCGAGGACAGCAGGCCCGCTGCCAGCTTGCGCACTTCGGGCGAGAACGTCGCCGAGAAAAGAAGGCTTTGCCGGGTCTTGGGCAGCAGTTCCGTGATGCGCCGGATCGGCGGTAGGAAGCCCATGTCGAGCATCCGATCGGCTTCATCGAGCACGAGGATCTCGACCCGCGACAGGTCCACGGTGCGTTGCGTCACATGGTCGAGCAGCCGGCCCGGTGTCGCGACCAGCACGTCGATGCCGCGGCGCAGCGCCTTGATCTGCGGCACCATGGCAACACCACCGAACACGGTCTCGGTGCGCACCGAGGCGAACTGACCGTAATCGCGGAAGCTGCCGGCGACCTGTGTCGCGAGCTCGCGCGTCGGCGTCATGATCAGCGCCCGCGGCGCGCAACCCTTGGGGCCGCACGAACGCATGCGCGCCAGGATCGGCAGCGCGAAGGCGCCGGTCTTGCCGGTGCCGGTCTGCGCCGCGGCAAGCAGATCGTGCTGTTCGAGGATCAGCGGAATGGCGAGGCCTTGTACTTCCGTCGGTTGCTCGTGCCCGAGTTTGGTTATGGCGCGCAGCAGTACCTCTGGCAGACCCAGTTCAGAAAAATTCATCAGTCAAATACTCCAAAGCGGACGGCGGCGAACGCCATCCAGAAATGCTCCCCGCTCGCTCGCGCGATACCGGTCCAGGTAGCGGAATTGATATGTCACGCAAAGCGCGAGTGGCGCGGCGCGGCAGGTTTGCGGGAGGGGGGTAACGGAGGCGGGTAGTAATGCGCCAGGTGCCGCGGCCAGAGGCCAATCCTCAAGGCACGGACCGGACCATGCCACTACAAACGCGCCGCAGCATACGCGAGCCGAGCCAAGTTGCAAAGGATTTCATTGGCAGCGCCGCATCAGGCAGAGCCGCCGCCGTGGGTCCACCGGGAAACTTTCTGGCAGCTAAAGATGCGATCGGGACTGCTCTTCGGTGTATTGTTTCGCCGCCAGACTGGAGGGACCAGAACATGCGCTACACCGCCGGTGCCATGTCGTTGCTGTTGTCGGGTTCGTTGCTATCGCCCGCTTTCGCCGCGGATGATTTCGTCGCGGTTACCGATGCGATGCTGCGCCAGCCAGCCGCCGAGGATTGGTTGATGTGGCGGCGCACGTACGACAGCTGGGGCTACAGCCCGCTGGAGCAGATCGAACGCGCCAACGTCGGCAAGCTGGAACTGGTCTGGTCGCGGACGTTGGAGGAAGGCATGCAGGAAGCGACGCCGCTGGCCTATCGCGGCGTCCTCTATGTGCCGAATCCGCACGACGTGATCCAGGCGCTGAATCCCGTCGATGGCAAGGTGCTCTGGGAGTACCGCAGACAAATACCGGAGGACCTCAAGGACTTCATCGGTGCGTCGGAAACCAAGCGCAATCTCGCGATCCACGGCCACAGCATCATTCATACCACCAACGACGATCACATCGTCGCGCTCGACGCGGCCACCGGCGCGTTGCAGTGGGATACGCAGATCCTGGATTACCACACGCAGGCGGCACAGCAGAGCTCCGGGCCGATCGTGGTCGAGGGCAAGGCCATCTCCGGCCGGGGTTGTTTCCCGACATCCGGTCCGGACGCCTGCATCGTCACCGCCCACGAGGTCGCAACGGGCAAGGAGGTCTGGCGATGGCACAACATCCAGCGGCCGGGTGACGGCAAGGATACCTGGGGCGACGTCCCGTACGCCGAGCGCTGGCATGTCGGCGCCTGGATGATCCCGAGCTATGACCCGGAACTGCGGCTCATCTACATGGGCACCTCGGTCACCGCGCCGGCGCCGAAGTTTTTGCTCGGCGGTGACGATCAGGCGCACCTGTATCACAACTCGACGCTGGCACTGGCTCCGGATGACGGCCATCTCGTCTGGCACTATCAACACAACATCGACCACTGGGACCTCGACCATCCGTTCGAGCGCATCCTGGTCGATACCGCGGTCGCGCCCGATCCGCAGGAAGTGCCCTGGCGCAACCCGCGCCTGAAGGCCGGCGAGCAACGACGTGTGATGACCGGCGTTCCCGGCAAGACCGGCATCGTCTATACGCTCGACCGCGCCACCGGAGAGTTCCTCTGGGCGCGGCCAACGGTGACGCAGAACGTGATCAGCGCCATCGATGGCGTCAACGGCAAGGCGGCGGTGAATCCCGGCACGCGCTTCTCGGCGATGGGACAGGAGCGCCTGATATGTCCCAGCAGCAGCGGCGGCAAGATGTGGTTCGCCGGCGCGTACAGCCCATTGACCAACACGATGTACCAGCCGGTGCAGAGCAGTTGCATGACCGCGACCGTGACCATCGACAAGCGCGATCCGGAAGCACTCTACGGTGTCGCCACGAAGATGATGATGGCACCGGGCACGGCCAACCTGGGCAGCCTGTTCGCGATCGACGTCGGGACCGGCGCCGATGCCTGGCGCCACGATCAGCGTGCCGCGGTATTGTCGTTGCTCACCACCGCTGGCGGTCTGGTCTTCGGCGGCGATGCGGCTGGCAAGTTTCGCGCCTACGACCAGAACACCGGTGCGATCCTCTGGGAAATCGATCTCGGCTCGCCGGTGACCGGCTATCCGATCAGTTTCGCCGCGAACGGCCGCCAATACATCGCCGTCAGCACCGGTTACTCGATCACGACCGCGAGCTATCAGCGCATCACGCCGGACATCGCGCCGCCGAACGTCAACAAGCTCTTCTTGTTTGCGCTGCCGGCAAAGTGATCGGTCACTGCCCGCGCGTCATGTGGCGATGCACCAGGAACCAGTACAGCGCGCCGAGCACCGCGCAGATGCCGACGAGCCAGAGCGTGACGCGATGCAGTTCGCCGCGCAGCAGCGCCTCGTCCTGGCCCATCGTCACGCCGAGCCAGCACAGCACCGTGCACCAGATCGCCGAGCCGAGGATCGTGTACAGCGCGTAGTGCCAGTAATTCATGCGCACGATGCCGGCAGGGATGCCGATCAGGTGCCGGATCACGGGCAGCAGCCGTGAGATGAACACGCCGGCCGATCCGAACCGCTCGGCCCACTGTTCGGCGGCCTCGACCTTGTGCGGCGGCACCAGCACATAGCGGCCAAAGCGCAGCACCAGCGGCCGGCCGGCGAGCCGCGCGCCCCAATACATGATCGTCGCGCCGAGCCAGGAGCCGAACGTCCCCGCGAGCACGATGCCCACCAGGCTGAAGCGGCCGGTGGTATGCGCCAGATGCGCGGCGGGCGGGATCACCACCTCGCTTGGCAGCGGAATGATCGAACTCTCCGCCGCCATCAACAGTGCGACGAGCAGGTAGCCGCCTTCGTTGAGCGCAGTGAGATACCAGTCGAGAAATTGTCGAAGCATGGCCGAGGGAGCATAGTCGCCGCGCATGTCGCGGTCAGCGGCATGATATCAGCCGTGATTGGGACGAACGGCGGGAGCGTCGCGGCGTTTCCTTCCTTAACACGGCCGGGCTGGTGCGGTACCGTAGCGACCTGGGCTCGGCATCGCTGCCGGAAGGAGGCGTCATGAAACTGTCACGTATTGCGCTCGTCGCGCTGTTGGCCGTGCAACTCTGCGGTTGCGGTTACAACCAGTTGCAGCAGCAGGACGAACAGGTGAAGTCGGCCTGGTCGGAGGTGGTCAATCAATATCAGCGTCGCGCCGATCTGGTGCCGAACCTGGTCAACGTCGTCAAGGGCGCGGCCGCGACCGAGCAGGACATCCTCGAAAGCGTGATCGAGGCGCGCGCCAAGGCGACCTCGATCCAGGCGACCCCGGAACTGATCAACGATCCGCAGGCATTCCAGCAATGGCAGGCGGCCCAGGGCGCGCTCGGCTCGGCGCTGTCGCGATTGATGGTCGTGGTCGAGCGTTATCCCGACCTGAAGTCGATCTCCCAGTTTCAGGACCTGTCGGCGCAACGCGAAGGCACCGAGAACCGGATCGCGGTCGCGCGCACCCGCTACATCGATGCGGTGCAAAGCTTCAACGTGACCGCGCGTTCGTTTCCCACCAATCTCACTGCCAAGCTGTTTGGCCATGACGTGAAGGCCAACTTCACGGTCACCAATGAGCAGCAGATCAGCACGGCACCGGTGGTCGATTTCGGCGTCACGCCCGCCGCGCCGCCGGCCACGCCCGGCAACTGATCCGGCGCGCCGCGTGAGCGTAGTGCTGCGGTCGCGACCGATGGCACGGGCGGCGTTCGCCGCGCCGGTGCTCGCTTGCCTCGTTCTGGCCGGCGCGCCGCAGGCGTTCGCCCAGGTCGCGGTGCCCGCACTGCGCGCTCGTGTCACCGATCTCACCAACACACTGAGCGCGAGCGAAGCGCGGGCACTGGAACAAAAGCTCGCCACATTCGAAGCGCGCAAGGGCAGCCAAATCGCGGTGCTGCTGGTGCCGACCACGGCGCCGGAAACGATCGAGCAGTATTCGATCCGCGTCGCCGACAGCTGGAAGCTCGGCCGCGCCGATAGCGACGATGGCGTGCTGTTGCTTATCGCGAAGAATGATCGCGCGGTGCGCATCGAGGTTGGCTACGGCCTCGAGGGTGCGGTGCCGGATGTGCTCGCGAACCGTATCATCGATCAGGTCATCGTCCCGAGCTTTCGCGCCGGCGATTTCGGCGGCGGCATCGATGCGGCGACTGATCGGCTGATCGCGCTGATCGACGGCGAGCCGCTGCCCGAGCCGCCGCGGCGTACCTCCGATCCCAATTCCTCCTTCGGTGCCGCGATGCCGCTGCTGTTGATGGTGATCTTCGTTGTCGGCACGCTGTTGCGCCGCACGCTCGGCAAGTTCGTCGGCGCTGCGGTGACCGGCGGCATCGCCGGCGGGATCGCCTGGTTGGTGACGACGGTGCTGGGCATCGCCTTGGCCGCCGCGGTGATCGCGTTTTTCCTGACGTTGCTCGGGGGTACGCGCAGCTGGTCTTCCGGCGGTGGGCCGGGGCGGCCGCATGGCGGCTGGGGCCATACCGGCGGCTTCGGTGGCATGGGTGGCTTCGGTCGCGGCGGTGGCTTCGGCGGCGGCGGTTTTCGCGGGGGTGGCGGCGGCTTCGGCGGCGGCGGCGCGTCGGGGCGATGGTGAACGTGATGGCTTTCCGGCGCGCGCTGCGGCACCTGTTCACGACCGACCTGGCGGTGCGCCGCGCCTTCCCGCCGAAGGTACTCGATGCGATCGAGCGGACCATCACCGCGTGTGAAGCGCGGCATGGCGGCGAGATTCGGTTCGTCATCGACAGCGCGCTGCCATTTGCCCTGGTGTATTCCGGCATGACGCCACGGGAACGCGCGATCGAACGCTTCGCGCAGTTCCGCGTCTGGGACACCGCCGCCAACAATGGCGTGCTGATCTATCTGCTCTGGGCGGATCACGACATCGAGATCGTCGCCGACCGCGGCCTCAACGATCGCGTCTCATCCCAACAGTGGGCCGATCTCTGCACCGGCATCGAGCCACTGCTCGCCAGCGGCGCCATCGAACAGGCCTGCGTCACCGCCATCGAAGCGGTCGCCGACCTGCTCGCCCCACACTTCCCCGCCAGCGATCGCAACGAACTGCCGAATCGTCCGGCGCTGCTGTAACGCGAGGCAACACAGCTACCTACGCCGCGTCGTCCGGCTTGCCGAGCACGAGCAGCCAGAAGCAACGAAAATATCGGTGAGCTGAATTGTTCGGGCAGACGCGCGATACCATGACGCTTCCATATGCAAAGGCGGACTTTCATGACCAAGCATCTGCTCGAACCCATCACAGTCGGCGATCTGCATCTTCCCAATCGCATCGTCCTGGCGCCGCTGACGCGGTGCCGGGCGGGTGCGGGGCGCGTGCCGACGGAGTTGATGGCCGAGTACTACCGGCAGCGCGCCTCGGCGGGACTCATCATCAGCGAGGCGACGGCGGTGACGCCGATGGGGGTCGGTTATCCGAATACGCCGGGGATCTGGTCGGCGGCACAGATCGACGGCTGGAAGAAGGTCACCAGCGCGGTGCATGCGGCGGGCGGGAGGATCGTCATGCAGCTCTGGCATGTCGGGCGCGTGTCCGATCCGAGTTATCTCGATGGCGCGTTGCCGGTCGCGCCGAGCGCGATCGCGCCGGCTGGGCATGTGAGCCTGCTTCGGCCCGAGCGGCCGTTCGTCACGCCGCGTGCGTTGGCTCGCGACGAGATCCCCGGCATCGTCGAAGCCTATCGGTTGGGTGCGGCGAATGCGCGCACGGCGGGCTTCGATGGCGTCGAGCTGCACGGCGCGAACGGCTATCTGCTCGATCAGTTCCTGCAGGATCGCAGCAACCAACGCACGGACGACTACGGCGGCTCGATCGAAAACCGCGCGCGCTTGATGTTGGAAGTCACCGATGCCGCGATTTCGGTCTGGGGCGCGGGCCGTGTCGGCATGCACCTTGCGCCACGCGGCGACGCGCACGACCTGGGCGATTCGAATCCGGCGGCGACCTTCGGCTACGTCGCACGGGAGCTCGGCCGGCGCAGGATCGCGTTCCTCTGCGTGCGCGAGGCGCTCGGCCCGAACCGCATCGGCCCACAAATGAAGCAGCAGTTCGGCGGCATCTACATCGCCAACGAAGCCTTCACCCGCGACAGCGCGGAGCAACTGCTCGCCGCCGGTGAAGCCGATGCCGTCGCCTTCGGCAAGATCTTCATCGCCAATCCGGATCTGCCGCTGCGCTTCGCCGGCAACGCGGCGCTCAACGAGCCGGATGTCACGACCTTCTACGGTGGCGACGCGCGGGGGTATACGGACTATCCGGCGCTGGCGTGAGGCGGACGGAGTTGGCTCTCGCGTTCGTGATCGGACGGCCGGCTCGTGTTCAGCCGGTCTGGGTGAATCACGCGACGTCCGGCAGGTCTGCAACATGAGCGTCGCAGGTCAGGAATTCCGCACTTCGATGGCATGCGGTCGCCCAGACGACATCCGCGCTGGCCAGTTGTATGCAGAAAACATATCGGTCGCAGCGGGTTCTTCCGGTGCGGAGGACACGACGTCTGCCGGCGGGATTTCCGCCGGCAGCGACGAAAGAGTTTGGTACCGGGAGGGGGAATCGAACCCCCACATGGTCACCCATACCAGATTTTGAGTCTGGCGCGTCTACCAGTTCCGCCATCCCGGCATAGGGTGATGGAGCGCGCGCAGTATAAAAAAGAATGGTTGGGATTGCGATTGGAGAATCGCCTGCGGCATCGTTCGATTGCTCTTCGCGCCGTTTATCATGCCGCACCATGTATTCCGCACGCGTTGAATCCTGCCCATGGGTCTTGGCCGCTTTCGCTACGAACTGCCTGAAGCACTGATCGCCCAGTATCCGGTCGAACCGCGCACGGCGTCGCGGCTGCTTTGCGTCGGTGCGGCGCGCGGTGACCTGATCGATCGGATCTTCGCCGATTTGCCGGAGCTGTTGCGGCCGGGCGATCTGTTGATCGGCAACGACACAAGGGTGATCCCGGCACGGCTGTTCGGTCGCAAGGAATCCGGTGGCGCGGTCGAGATCCTGATCGAGCGGGTGCTTGCTGATGGCGAGGCACTGGCGCAGATCCGCGCGAGCAAATCGCCACGGCCGGGCGGCCGCATTCGGCTCGACGATGGTTCCGAACTGGAGGTGCAGGGTCGTGCCGGAGCGTTCTTTCGGCTGCGCAGTCTCGCCGAGCCCTTCCCGACGTTGCTGCGCCGGCTGGGCCATGTGCCGCTGCCGCCCTACATCCGGCGTGCTGATGAGACGCAGGACGGCGCGCGCTATCAGACGGTGTATGCAACCCGCGACGGCGCCGTCGCGGCGCCGACCGCGGGGCTGCATTTCGACACCGCGTTGCTGGCGCGGCTGGCCGAGCGCGGCGTCGAGTTCGGCCGCGGCACGCTGCATGTGGGCGCCGGCACGTTTCAGCCGATCCGTGTCGAGTCGCTGGCCGAGCATGTGATGCACGAAGAGGTGCTGCAGGTCTCCCCCGAGCTTTGCGCCCAGGTGGCCGCGACGCGCGCACGCGGTGGACGCGTCGTCGCGATCGGCACGACGGTGGTTCGCGCGCTAGAAACGGCGGCGCTTGGCGGTACCCTTGGTCCGTTCGACGGCACGACGCGCCTGTTCATCCGGCCGTGGTTTCGTTTCCGTGTCGTCGATGCTCTGCTCACCAATTTCCATCTGCCGGAATCGACGCTGCTGCTGCTGGTCTGCGCGTTCGGCGGCTATGCGCGGGTGCTGCGCGCGTATCGCCATGCCGTTGCCGCGGGCTACCGTTTCTTCAGCTACGGGGATGCGATGTGGCTGCCGAAGTGCGACGATCGCGCCCGGCGACGGACTCCTACTCCATGAAATTCGAACTCGAAGCGACCGACGGCGCCGCCCGCGCCGGCCGGCTGACCTTCGCGCGCGGCGCGATCGACACGCCGGTGTTC
>JADLEV010000017.1 GCA_020845935.1 Gammaproteobacteria bacterium | reverse complement strand
GCGGTAAACCGATCGCGGCAGGAGGCGCTGCAAACAGCATGGACCTTGCCGAGATGCGCGACGCGGGGTATTGAATCGGCAGCGACGGGCCTGCCGCAGACCGGATCCGTCAGAACGTCGCCCGTGGCCGGCGTCCCGTCATGCGCATGGCGGCAGCACGTTCCTGCGTCGTTGGCCGTCCAATCGACGGGATCTGGTTCCTGCAGCATAGGCTCTCCCTGGATCCGTCTCTGTGATGGTCGCCTGCATCGTCGTCGCGCGCGGTCAGAATCTGGTACTGGTCCGGCGTCAACTCCGGCAGGCGATCGAGAAACGCCACCATGTTCCAGATGCGTTCGTCGTCATGCCCCGGCGCCCAGGCCGGCATGCCGGAAGCCTTGATGCCGTGCTTGATGATCCAGAAGCGCCACCGATGCCGGGCGTCGAGATCGCGGCCAGCCGGCTCCTGACCTTGGCTTGCCGCCAGATTCGGCGGCGCGGGGTACAGTCCCAGAGTGAAATCACTTTTCGTTCTGCCCGGCTGCAGATGGCAACCGGCACACATGTTGTTGTAATCGGCACCGCCCTGAAGCAGGCGATCCGGCTGATCGAGGCCGTCAGGGACCTGGATGTCGCGCGCCGCCGATGCAATCGATCGTTCCCGCAAGGTTCGCAATGCCCATGAGGTCAAGCGCTCGTGAGGTACATCGGCGCCGATCGGATACAGCCCAGAGTAAAGGAACGCCACGCCGGAAAAGACCGCAGCGCCCATCACCGCGATCACGCACTTGCCACAGAACCAGGATCTTCCAGAGGGCATGGTCTCTTCTCGCAGGAACGCCGATGGAACTGACGGAACGAACGGCCAGGTCCGACAGGCCGCTAGTGATCGTGGTCGTGCTCAGCCTCGGCGCCAGCCGTCGCCTTCGGCTCCTTGGCATCATGCGCCGCCGAGGCGTCATGCGCAGCATCCTTCATACATTTCTTCATCATGGCCTGCATCACCGGATCGTTCGCATCCATTTTCGAATGATCCATTCTGTCCATCGCCGCGCAGTCTGGCTTGTCGGCTTTTTTCGTATGGTCCTCGCCCTCATGAGCGTGAACGGAAAATGCGAGCGCCAGGGCAGAAGCGGTAATAAGGATCGCGCGTGATTTGGGTTGCATACGATTCACCTCCTGAAAGGTCGTTTGCTAATTATCGGGATCCGATGCCGAATTGGCGCGCGGCCCGGAACCACTATTTCGCGGGCTCGAAGTAGATGATCGTCAGCGCGCCGTCGACGGTCTTGGCGTCGAACCGGATTTTCTGGCCTTCGGTCAGCCGGTCCAGCCAGGCGGCATCCTTGACGCGAAACGCCATCGTCATTGCCGGCATGCCGCTCGGCATCGGACCATGGGCGATGGTGACCTTGCCGGCCGCCTTGTCCACTTTCTTGATCTCTCCGTCCGTGAGCGCCGCCTGATCGGGCACCGCCGGGGTCGTGGCATGGGCTTCGTGATCGTGTTGCGCGATCGCACCCATCGGCGCATACGTCAGGAACAGCATCGACAGCAATAATGAGCTGGTTTTCATCGCCGGTCTCCTTTGAGCGGTTCTTGCCATGGCTGCCATTGTCGGCACGCGGCCTGACCTGGACCTGACGCAAGGATTACATTTTTGTCAGCTGACTGGATTGGCGGGATACCACGGCTCAGAATGCGCACCATGCGAATCCTGGTGGTCGAGGACGAACCGAAGACCGGCGAATACCTGCGGCGCGGACTGGCCGAGGCGGGCTACGTCGTCGACCTGGCGCGAAACGGCACCGACGGCCTGCATCTCGCCCGGACCGAGGCGTATGACCTTGCGGTGCTCGACGTGATGTTGCCCGGCATGGACGGCTGGCATCTGCTCGAAGCGATCCGTACCGCGGGCCAAGAGCTGCCAGTGCTGTTTCTGACCGCGAAGGATGCGGTCGCGGATCGGGTGAAAGGGCTCGAACTCGGCGCCGACGATTATCTGGTCAAGCCATTTGCCTTCGCCGAGTTTCTGGCGCGCGTGCGGACGCTGTTGCGGCGTGGTGGCAAGGGCAAGGAGCCCGACCTGTTACGCGCTTCCGATCTGGAGGTCGATCTGCTGCGCCGGCGCGTAACCCGGGGCGGCCGGCGGATCGATCTCACGGCGAAGGAATTCGCGCTGCTCGAACTGCTGCTGCGGCGCCAGGGCGAAGTGCTGCCGCGCCTGCTGATCGCCTCGCTGGTCTGGGACATGAACTTTGACAGCGACACCAACGTCATCGAAGTCGCGATCCGGCGGCTGCGCCGCAAGATTGACGATGACTTCGAGCCGAAGCTCATCCGCACCGTGCGGGGCATGGGTTACACCATCGAGAGCGAGAGCTGATGGCCGCACGCCGGGCCTCGCTGACGCTCCGCCTGACCATGCTGTTCGCGACCGTCTCGATCACGGTCCTGCTGCTGCTTGGCTTGCTCGTCGCCGACATGGTCGAGCGGCATTTCGTCGATCTCGACATGGATCTGCTGTCCGGCAAGCGCCTGCTGATCGCGCAGTTGCTTGCCGAGGTAGACAGCGAAGAAGCGCTGCAAGCGCTTCCGGCGAAGCTCGATCTCGCGCTCGCCGGCCATCACATGTTCGCGGTGTCGATCCGCGATGGCTCGGGGCGGACGTTCTATACGCTCGGTGATGCCGAGTTCGCACCAAGCCTCACGTCGGGTCCGCTGACCGATCCGGCTGAGCCGGTGCGCTGGACCAGCGCCGATGGCCGGACCTTTCGCGGCATCTCGGCCGAGGCCAGGTCCGGACTTTCCGGGCACGCGCCGTTCCTCGTGTTGCTCGCGACCGATCTGATGCATCACCAGATGTTCGCGGACGAGTTCCGTGTCGCGCTGTGGTCGGTCGTCGGCGGCGCGGCATTGCTGACCGGCCTGCTCGGCTGGGCCGCTGCGCGGCGTGGTCTGGCTCCGCTACGCGCGATCGAGCGCGAGGCCGGCATCATCACCGCGGCGCGGCTCGACCAGCGCTTGCCGGCGCAGGCAATCCCGGCGGAACTCGCGGCCGTCACGCAGTCCTTGAACGCGATGCTGGCGCGGCTCCAGGATTCGTTCCAGCGGTTATCCGATTTCACGTCGGATCTGGCGCACGAACTGCGCACGCCGGTCAGCAACCTGCTGACGCAGACGCAAGTGATGCTGGCGCAACCGCGTACGCTCGCCGAGTATCAGGAGGTGCTCGCCTCGAATGCCGAGGAGTTCGAGCGGCTGTCGCGGATGATTGCCGACATGCTGTATCTCGCCAAGGCCGATCACGATCTGGTCGTACCGCACCGCGAACCGGTCGATCTGCGCGCGGAGGTCGACGGTCTGGTCGAGTATTTCGACGCGATCGCGGCGGAGAACGGCATTGCCATCGACGTCACGGGGACAGCCACCGTCTCGGGAGATCCGCTGATGCTGCGCCGCGCGCTCGGCAATCTGCTGTCGAATGCCTTTCGCCACACGCCGCGTCAGGGGCGGATCGCTATTTCCTTAACGCCGCTGGCCGGGGACGGCGTGGCCATCGGTATCACCAACAGCGGCGAAACCATTCCGCCGGAACATCTGACCCGATTGTTCGATCGTTTCTACCGCGCCGATCCGTCCCGGCACCGCAGCGACGAAGGCGTCGGTCTCGGGCTTGCGATCACGCGTTCGATCGTTCGCGCGCACGGTGGCGACGTCGCGGTCAGCTCGGCGGCCGGTACCACGACCTTCTCGATCGAATTGCCCGGAGTTGGCGGCGAACCGTACAGGTATGACGGCCAGTAATGGGATCGTCGGCATCCTGCCGGCCGGGATACCGGATTGCTAGAATCCGCGGCACTGACCACGCACTCTCGCGACGAATCTGGAGGAACGATGACAATGAACGCGAAGCATGCAGGCACCCTCGCTACGCTGTCGCTGTTGTCGGGTCCGGCATTTGCTGCCGATTCCGATGTGACCGGCACCTGGAAGGCACAGATCGATGGCCAGATGGGTATGGCGACCGAAATCGTCATCGTGCTGCAGCAGGACGGCTCGGACCTCACCGGCACGCTGGCCGCGGGGCAGATGCCCCCGACGCCCATCTTGCACGGCAAGAATTGGGGCGACGTCATTACCTTCCGCCTTCCCTACACGCCGGCACCGGTGATGGGCATGGGTGGCATGGGCCGTGGCGGCATGGGCGGCGGCATGGGCGGCGGCATGGGCGGCGGCATGCCGATGGGTGGTGGCATGGGCGGCGGCGCGCCGATGGCTGGCGGCATGGCCCCAGGCAGAGGCATGGGCGCGATGGGGCCGATGCCGGGTCAGAGTTCGACGATCTACTATCTCGGAACGATCAGCAAGGCGAGCGCCGATCGCATCGAATTCGAAAGCTCCGTTCCGGGGCAACCCGGCGCGGCGCCGACCATCACGGTTTTTCACGCCAAGCGCTGACCTGGCGGCCTGAGTTTCTTCCGCAGGTCTGAACGACGCCTCGTTGGCCTTGTTCAGACTCGCCCGGCAGGTCCCTGACCGGACCGGGCTCCGCAGAGCGCCCGCCGGTCATAATCCGAAAACATAAATCGCGTTGTGCTTCGGCGGCGGTTCCAGTTCGGGAACCAGCCGCTGCAATTCCGGCACCTTCATGTTGTCGCCCGTAATCACCGCGACGTACTGCTTGCCGTCGACCGCGTAGGTAATCGTGCTGACGGAGACATTGCCACTGACGGCCGTCTCCCAGAGCTTCCTGCCGTCGCGGGCGTCGAATGCGCGAAATTTCTGGCTCATGTCGCCATGAAAGACCAGGTTACCGGCGGTTGTCAGCAGGGCGCCATTGCCCGGGGCACGGCCGACACTAAAACGCAGGATGGCACCGGTGGCCAAATCGATTTTCGCGAGTCCGCTCAAGGCTGCGGGATCACCGCCCGGGCGCTGCACCACCCGCCATGCGCCGCGTCCCTGCTCACCGGTGATTTCGCGGCAATTGTCGATGTAGGACGTGTACAGCGAATTGGTGCCTGGGTGATAGGCGGTCGGCCAGTAACTCCGAGTGTTCCAGAAGCAGATGGTGCGCGGTTCGCGCCCGGTGGTCGCAATCAAATCGCGGTTGATGATGGTCCGGCCGGTTGCGACCTCGATATCCCGCAACGACATCAACTCGGTCGCAAACGGAAAAGGCGTTGCCCAGAGAAACTCACCGGTCGCTCGATCATTGACGAAGATGCCACCACCTTCGGGCAGCGTGACGACGACATCGCGCTCCTCATCGGGCCGCAGCCGTGGATTGATCCAGCGCACTTGCTTCGGATCCGGAGCCAGTCTGGTACGGACCAAAGTCCGTTCGTGGGTATGGTCGAGGTCGGCATCGTCACCAGGCAGATGCTGGTAGTACCAGATGAGCTTGCCGGTCGCCGGGTCGAGCGCTACCGTCGAATTGCTGTATAGATCGGCCGGTGCGATGGTCGGGATCGCGTCCGGATTGCCGTCATGGCGCTGGATCCGCATATCCGGCATCGGATTGGCGATACCCCAGTACACCAGCTTGCGGTCCGGATCGTAACTGCCCGGAAATCCCCAGGTACCGGCGCGCCGATTCGCCAGCGCCGCACCACCCCAGGATTCGTCCCCCGGTTCGCCCGGCGCCGGCGTCGTGTAGAACCGCCAGCGTTCACGGCCGGTCCGCGCGTCATGCGCGACGATGTAACAGCTTTCGCGCTTGGCACAGGTGCCGCCGGAGATGACCAGGCCGCCTTCGACGACCAACGGCCCGGAGGTGTGGCCACGTTCATCGGTCTTCGCTTCCCAGCGCATCGCGCCGGTGCGCGCATCGAGAGCGACGACAAAACTGTCCGGCGAAGTGAAGAACACCAGGTCGTCGTAGATCGCGAGGTTCTTGCTGCGCGAAGTCACACCGAGCCCGCGGTTTTCGAGTGGCCGCTCGTACTCCCAGAGCGTCGCGCCCGATGCCGCGTCAAGCGCCAGAACCTTTGCGCCCGGGGCAATCAAGTACAGCACGCCGCGATAAACCAGTGGCACCGTTTCGGTGATGCCCTCGCCAAGCTCGCGCATCCAGATCCGCTGCAACTGGTCGACGTTACCGGTATCGATCGCCGTGAGCGGACTGTACCGTTGCGCATCGTAGGTCCGGCTGTACATCAGCCAGTCCGCGGGATCAGGTTCACGCAGCATGTGGTCGGTCACCGGAACGAACTCGGCCGCCCAGGTCGTGGTTCCGGCAGTCACCGCGAGCAGTGCCGCGAACAGTGGGTGATAAGACCGCCGTGATGTCATTTGCCTGTCCTCACAAGTCTATCGTGACGATTCAGGGAAGCTCTGCCTATATCCGGGCTTCCGCGCGACTCGGAACACGTCCAGGAGGAGCTTATTCCGAGTCCATTTAATCCAACTATCGATCGGATCGAGCCCGCGGCGGCGCAGGCTGGCTCGGGCCTGCTTCGATATTTTCGCCGGACAGCGTAAACTTGCCACCGGTTTCTCGCCTGCCGCTTCGCGCAATCCCATTCGTCTCTATCTGTCCGTACTGTGTTGCGAGTGAAGCCGGAACGTGGCGAGCGCAGTCCTTTATTGACAGCCTGCTAGAGAGAACAACATGCAATCACGCCATATCCGTTTACTGATCCTCGGCTCCGGACCCGCTGGCTACACCGCCGCAGTGTACAGCGCGCGGGCCGCTCTGAATCCGGTCCTCATTACCGGCATCGAGGTCGGCGGACAAATGACGACGACCACCGAAGTGGACAATTGGCCGGGCGACGATGCCGGAGTGATGGGACCGGAACTGATGGAGCGGATGAAGCGCCATGCCGAGCGCTTTGGCACCGAACTCGTCTATGACCATATTCACACCGCGCACCTGAACGAGCGTCCGCTCCGGTTGATCGGCGATAACGGCGAATACACCTGCGATGCGCTGATCATCGCCACCGGCGCCACCGCGAAGTATCTCGGCTTGCCGTCCGAGACTGCGTACAAGGGTCGCGGTGTTTCCGCCTGCGCCACCTGTGACGGCTTCTTCTATCGCGGCAAGCCGGTCGCCGTGATCGGCGGCGGCAATACCGCGGTCGAGGAAGCGCTGTACCTCGCCAACATCGCCTCGCAGGTAACGGTCGTGCACCGCCGTTCCGATTTCCGCGCCGAGCGCATCATGTCGAAGAAGCTGACCGAGAATACGCCGAACGCGTCGATTGCCTGGAACAGCGTGCTCGACGAGGTGCTGGGCGACAAGTCCGGCGTCACCGGGATCCGGATCCGCGATGTCAACACCGGCGCGACCCGGGACATCGCCGTCGAGGGTGTGTTCATCGCCATCGGCCACCAGCCGAATACAGCGATCTTCAAAGGCCAGCTCGACATGGAGAATGGCTACATCAAGACCCTCGGCCCGGGCAGCGATGGTAGGGAAACCCGCACCAACATCGAAGGTGTGTTTGCCGCTGGTGATGTCGCCGACCCGACCTACCGGCAGGCGGTCACCTCCGCCGGAACCGGCTGCAAGGCTGCGCTCGACGCGCAGGCCTACCTCGAAGCGTTACACGGCTGATTCGCAACGCGCCCGGTCCGGCCTTGCGCCGGACCGGGTGCCACCGAACAAGTCCGGAAAGGACGTGTTCCGAGTCTTGTCAAGGCACGCGCGCTAGAGCACCGCCGCGACTGCATCGGCGAAATAATCGATGTTGCCGGGGTTGAGGCCCGCGACGTTGATGCGGCTCGTCTCCACCATGTAGATGCTGAATTCGTTCCGCAGCCGGCGGATTTGCTCCACGCTCAGGCCAAGGAACGAAAACATGCCGTACTGCCCGGCGATGAAGCCGAAGTCGCGCTGCTGCTGCCGGGCATTGATCGCCGCCGCGACCTCGCGCCGCATGCCGTTCAGCCGCTCCCGCATCTCGGTCAGCTCGGCCAGCCAGGACGCGCGCAACTGTGGCGTGCTCAGGATCGTGCCGACGATCGTCTGGCCGTGCGCCGGCGGCACCGAATACAAACGACGCGCGACGCCGAGAATCTGACTCAAGGCGTTGTCGGCAATGTCACGCGTTGCGCCGACGACCGACACCGCGCCGACCCGCTCGCGGTACAGACCGAAATTCTTCGAACACGAATAGGCGACCACCAGTTCCGGCAATTCCACCGCGAGCAGCCGCAGGTAGGCAACATCTTCGTCGACGCCGATGGCCAGGCCGTGATAGGCGATATCGACGAACGGCACTACCTCGTGCTGGCGCAACAACGCCGCAAGTTCACGCCATTGCGCCAAGGTCAGGTCCGCGCCACTCGGGTTGTGGCAGCAGCCTTGCAGCAGCACGTAGCTGCGTGGCGGCAGTGCCGCGATGGCGGCCTTCATGTCATCGAAGCGCACCCTGTTGCTGGCGCTGTCGTAGTACGGGTAGCTGCCAATATCGAGATCGGAATTGGCCAGCAAGGCCTTGTGATTGATCCAGGTCGGATCGCTGACCAGGATTTTCGCACCGGGTCGGGCCAGGCCGAGCAGCATGGCGCCCACCTTGACCGCACCGCTGCCGCCCGGGGTCTGCACCGTATGCACACGCTGCTCGGCGCAGGCCTTGCTGTCGTCGCCGAACAACAGCCGCTGCACCTCGCGATTGAACACCGGGTTGCCGGCCTGCGGATAATAGGTCTTGGTGTCTTCCACCTCGAGCCGGATACGCTCGGCCGCCTTCACCGCCGCCAGGATTGGCGTGCGCCCTTGTTCATCCTTGTAGACGCCGACGCCCAGGTCGATCTTGCGCGGATTGTGGTCGGCGGCGTAGGCGGAAATGAGACCCAGGATGGGGTCCACCGGAAAACGTTCGAGGGTTTCAAACATCGTTATTACTCTCTCATCTCCTTGCAGCACACGGGAATCGCCAGGCACCTGGCGCATCGGCACATCGCGCGCGTCGGTCCCCATCGGGCGAATCGCTGCGAACGCGCGCGATTATAGTCGGAACGCCGAAATTACTGGTATCTTGCTGGGCGCCACGCGCTGCCGTACACGTAACCTGCCGGGTCGCGTTGTAACCGGACGAGGTAACGATATCGGAGCGTGGCGGCGACCATGTTCAGGCTTGACCCGGTTTCTGGAGTGCTCTTGGCGATGTCAGGTACGTGCAAGCACCGCGCGGCTTGGATTCGATGGTGCGACGGCTTCGTTGTGGCCGGGTTCATGATTGCGGCGCAACCCTACGTCGCCGCTCAGGATATTGCCGTTACCGAGCGCTCGACCGAGGATGCCGCCCTGGTGGTGGCGATCCGCGAGTATGAAGACCTCGTGGCCCGCACCGAAATCGATGAGGGCGCATTCGCCCCGGTGCTAGCCGAACAACTCGTGACGCTCGGCACGCTGTTGCAGCGCAGCGACCGACATGATGATGCGGTAACCGTATTGCAGCGGGCACTGCACGTCGCGCGGGTCAATTTCGGCCTGCACGAGACGCGCATCGGGACCATCGTCAACCACCTTATCGACAGTCATGTCGCCCTCAAGGACTGGAAAGCAGCCAATGAGGATTATGGCTACTGGATCTGGCTGCAACGGCGTGGCCACGATCAGGAGGCACCCGAATTGCCGTCCATCCTTGCCCGGTACGGCAAATGGCATCTCGATGCCGCGAATCTCGATACGGGAACCAATCCGTTTTCCCATCTGGTCACGGCCGATGCGGCTTTTGCGCGCGCCATTGAAGGATACGAACAGCACCCGGATACAGAACGCCAACAGGTGATCGCCGCACTGCATTCCCTCGCGCTCGCCAATCTGAGGATTTTCGAATTCGCGCGCAGTGCCGAAGACCCCACGACCGGCACCTTCATCCAGGATGAGCAACTCGGTAGCCCCATCAGCGCCCAGGGCATGGAAATGATGCGTCGTTCCGAACTGAGCTTCCGCCGGGGACGCGATGCGTTGCTGCGCGCGATTACGCTCACCGAACAATCGGGCGATGCCGCGGCGATAGCGACTTCCTACACCCATCTCGCCGACTGGATGCTCCCATTCGGCCGGTACGGAGATGCGGAAGATCTGTATCAGCAGGCTTACGAGAAAGCGGCGGCGGCGCCGCAAGCGGAGGAATTGCGACAGAAGCTGTTCGTTGACGGCACCTTGTTGCCGGCGCTGCCGGTGCCGGCCACGGAGTATTACCCGGAGTCGGTCAACGTCGAGGACTATGTGATGCTCGCGGTTGACGTATCCCCGCGAGGGGAAGTCATCCGGACCCGGGTGGTCGAGCAAACCGCAGGAATCACCGATGCCGGTATCGCGGAAGCAAAGCGTTATATGCGCGTAAAACGAATTCGCCCGCGGCTGGTCAATGGCAATATCAAGAGCGTTTCCGATGTCCGTCTGCGCTATTTCCCGCGCGGCGGCGCCGTGAGGATACGTCCATGACCGAACGCAAGATTTTTCCCCTGCTGCTCCTGGCGGCCACGCTGGTGGCGACGAACGCATCTGCCGATTTCGACTTTTCCGGCCCTCCCGACAAAGACAAGAAGGATGCGCCGCGGAACCAGACAGAAGAGATCAGCCGAGCGGTCGGCGGCGTCCGTGAGGCGCTCGGAACGACCGATGGCCGGCGGCCGCAGGCAACCGATGATGATCTGTCGAACGCTGGTGCCTCCGTTTACGGTGGCGCCGAAGACGGCGACGCCCGGACCACCCGGAATCCGGGAGAGCTAGACGTCGACTCGAACATTTCGATTGGCTTGCCCAACATTGGGATGCCCAGCATCGGCCTGCCTTCGGGCGATCGCCCATCTGGCGGCATGCCGGGCATCCCGAATCCGATCAGCATGCCCGGCGGTGGCGGCATGCCTACCGGTACACCCGGTCAGCCCGGCATGCCCAGTGGCAGACCCGGAGGCACGATCGGTGACGCCGATCGCGCGCTCGACAAGAGTCTCGAAGGTTTCGATGGCATCATCATGGATGAACAACGGGAAGCCCGCGCCAAGCAGCAAGCCGCTGGCAGCTCGGAGGAGGAAGCGACCGCCGGGCGGGGACCGACGGCCATGGCCGATGCCTCCAGCGAAAGCGGTGCTGCCGAAGCCGGCACCGATGTTGCCATGCGCAGCGATCAACCGGCGATGCCGTCGTCGCGGGCTCGCAGTGCCAGCAGCAAGGGCAGCGCCGGAGCCCGCGATACCGCCGGCCGGACTGACGCCGAACAGGCCGGCTCAGCCGGTGGCGAGGATGGGACCGACCCAACCGCGGCGAGCAAGATTCCCGACGACATCGAACCGGTCGACAATACCGACATCGTCGGCCGGCAGATTCGGGAAGCGGCATTGGCCGAAAGCGACCCGGCGCTGCAGGCGAAGCTGTGGGAGGAACTGCGCCGGCACCAGGCGCGACGCTAACGAGCATCATGAATCACGCAGCGATTCGCGCAGCTGCCGTCGGCCTGTTCGCCGCCCTGCTCTGCCTGACAGGGTGCCAGGGCACCACCGTGCGGACGTCCCGGGTCGACCCCATCGTGCGGGACCGGACGCCGCTGCCGGAAGCGGAATTGCTGGATGTGGGCGTGTTGTTGTTCGATCCCGGCACCGACGGCCTCGACGAGGACGAGGCCCCGGAAGCCAGCAAGCAAATCCGGCGTGCAGAATCGCGATACATGCCGGTGCTGCTCGCCGATACGCTGCAGAAATCTGGCAACTGGGGCGTCGTTCGCGTCGTACCGAGCGAGCAGACCATCACCGATCTGTACGTCAGCGCGACCATCCGCCGTTCCGACGGTCTCCATCTCGAACTCGAAGCCGAGGCATTCGATATTTCCGGTCGCCAGTGGCTGCGCCGGAAGTACGAGGAAACGGCCAGCAAATTCAACTATGACCGGGACCTCAATCACGGCAACGATCCGTTCCAGGGACTATACAACCGCATTGCTAACGACCTGCATGCAGCATTGCTTGGTCTGACCAGTGCCGAACGCGAGTGGTTGCGCGCGCTGGCGCGGGTGCGTTTCGCCCGGATCTTTTCACCGGAGCAGTTCAACGATTACCTGACCACCGGCACGGACGGCCTGCTCGGGTTGCAACGCCTGCCCGCCGACGAAGATCCGATGCTGCGCCGGATCCAGAAGGTGCGGGAACGTGACTACCTGTTCACCGATCTGTTGCAGGACTATTACCAGCTCTTTCACCGGCAGATGCGCGGTGTCTACGATGAGTGGCGCAAGGACTCCTATCGCGAGATCGATGCGCTGCGGCTGGAGAAGGCCCAAGCGAACGCGCAGATTGTCGGTGGTGCGGTGGCACTGCTGGGCGGCATTGCCGCGGGCGTTGCCGGCGGCGACGGCTTCGCCACCCAGGGTGCCGCCATCGGTGCCGCCGCCGTCGGCGCGCCGATGATACGCGCCGGTCTGCAACGCAAGGTCAATGTGGCTGCTCGCACCGCCAACCTCGGGGAAATGGCGGACAGCTTGAATGCCGAGATCGAACCGCATTACATTGATCTCGAAGACCGTACCTTTCGCCTCACCGGCACACTGGACGAACAGTATGCGCAATGGCGTCAGATCCTGATGGCAGCGTATCGGGAGGAAACGCAACTGGAGACGCCGGCAGCCGACTGATTCGCGATCCCCGGCCGGGGCGTCTCCGACATCACGACATCCCGGTCAACAGCAGCAGCGACGCAATGCGATACCCATGACGACTGAGCACCACGACGAACAGCCGCAGGAAACGTTCATCGCGCCCGCCAAGGTGCGTATCTCGGCACGCGAGGTCGAAGTCTCGCTGGAGCGCCCGGGCCTGACCAGAGGAAAGATCATTGGTTGGATCGGTCTGGTCGCGCTCGTCACGCTCGTCGCCTGGGTCGTCTTCGTGCTGCCCGATCGCGTCAAGACACCCGTGATCGCGACCGCCAAGGACCCCGCGCCGGCGGCGCCGGCACGCGGTGGCGAGCGTTCTCCCTTTGCCGAAGCGCAACTCGATCGCCAGCGCAAGGCCGCACGGGAGGTGTTGCAGGAAACCCTGGCCCGCCAGGAAGCCCTGGCGGGCAAGTCGATCGAGACCTGGGCCGCCAGCGAGTACCAGCAGGCGGTCGATCTGGCCAGCGTCGGCGACGAGGCCTATCTGCAACAGGACTTCCTCACCGCGCAGCAACGCTATCGTGAGGCTGGCGAGGCATTCGCGCAGTTGGCGGCACAAGCCGAGCAGCGTGTGCGTCAGGCGATCCGCGATGGCAATGCCGCGCTCGACGCAGGCCGCGGCGAGGATGCAGCCGCCGCGTTCGCGATCGCGCTTGCGATCGATCCGGGCAACGCTGCCGCCGAACAGGGCAACAAACGCGCCGCCATCGCCGGTGAGGTGGCGCCGATACTCAGCCGTGCCCGCGCCGCTGAAGCGGCTGGACAGCTCAATGCCGCCATCGAGGCCTACCGGCAGGCGGCGGCCAAGGATCCCGCTTCGGACGTGGCGCGACAGGGCGCGCAACGGGTCGGCAACGCCGTCACCGAAACCGAGTTCCGCCGGGTTCTCGGCGAAGGCAACGCTGCCTTGCAACGGGGCGATCTCGAGACCGCACGCCGCCGGCTGCAACGCGCCGTCGAACTGCGCAGCGATTCGCAGGAAGCGCGCACAGCACTCGCCAAGGCCAACGGCGCGCTTGCCGAAAGGGACAGCAAGAACCTGCTGGCGGAGGCGAAGAACCTCGAAGCGCAGGAACGATGGCACGAGGCGGAGCAGAAATACGCTGCGGTCCTGCAACTCGACGCCAACCAGGCCGACGCCCGTACCGCGCGCGATGCCGCCAAGACCCGCGCCGAACTCGACGCCGCCATCGCCGCACTGTTGCAACAACCGGATCGGCTGCTGCAGGAGAATGTCTATACCGAGGCGCTGAAATTGCAGAAAGCGGCCGACACGATTACCGATGCCGGCCCGCGGCTGAGCGAACAACGCGATCGATTGCGCAAGACCATGAACGAGGTCCGCTCACCGATCAAGGTCGTCATCGAATCCGATGACAAGACCAGTGTCACCGTATTCAAGGTCGGCAACTTCGGCAGCTTCCGTAAACACGAGGTAGCGTTGCTTCCCGGCAAATACACCGCCGTGGGCATCCGCAAGGGCTATCGCGACGTTCGTGTCGAATTCACCGTGCAGCCCGGCCGGGCGGCGCCGGCGGTGGTCGTGCAATGCGTGGAGCCGATCTGACCCGGTTTCGATGCAGACCGATCGCGCCAATCGCGGCGACGCCGCACCGGAATTCATCCACGCCAGCAGCTATCACCCGGTTGCCCGGCGGCTGCAGCTGCTGTCGGAACGCAGTCGCCGCCTTGCACTCATCGCCGCGCTGGTGGTGCCGGCGGCGATCATTCTCTACCTGCTGGCGACGGTGCGGCCCGTGGCATTTCAGCTGAGCCCCGAGAACGCCACGCTGACGCTTGCCGGTGGCCCGACCGTGACGCTGGGTGGTCGCCGCTTCCTGCGTCATGGCAGCTACCGCTTGCAGGCCAGCGCCCCGGACCATCACGACGGCGAGCTGGCATTCGAGGTCGTCGCGGGCTCCGGCATCCAGCGCATCGAACTCAGGCTCGTGCCCCTGGCGCAGACCACTCCGGACCCGGCCCCCATGTTCGGCAACGCGACCCTGCCCGCGACGCCGCCGGCCAGCGCCGCCGAGGACGCCCGCGACGGCGCCCGCGCAGCCAACACCTTGCCAACGCCAGCGGCGGCCCCGTCAGCGAACGAAGCCGTAACCGCCGGAATGCCGGAGGCCGTCGCCGAAGCCTTGCCGGAGAGACCGGCGGCGGCACCACGACAGGAACTGGAGGAAGTTCCGGCGGAGCCTGGCAGCGACGCCGCATCGCCGGTGCCGGCCGAGCCTTCGGTCGAACTGGTGGCATTCGCGCCGGTGCGATACACGATGGGCTCGTCGCGGCGCGAACACGGCCGCCGCGCCAACGAAATCCAGCGGGAGGTCGCGCTGTCGCGACCGTTTCTGCTTGCCCGGTATGAAATCAGCACCCGAGCCTATCGAGAATTCAAACCGTTGCACAAGGCGGTGACGGCAACTGGCGAGCCACTCGACCTGGAAGAACAGGCAGTCGCGAATGTGTCCTGGCAGGATGCGGCCCTGTATTGCAACTGGCTGAGCGCGCGCGAGCAGTTGCCGCCGTTCTATCGCATCGCCGAAGGCAAGGTCGTTGGCTTCGACGGCACGGCGACCGGCTATCGCCTGCCGAGTGACGCGGAATGGGAATGGGCGGCACGTGGCCAGCCGGACGGAGCCCTGCTCCGGTTCGCCTGGGGCGACGAGTTCGCGCCACCGAGGCGCTTCGGCAATTACGCCGATCGCAGCGCACGGCCGCTGCTCGCCCGGATCCTGGCGGATTACGAAGACGGTTTCCGCGTCACGGCGCCGCCCGGGAGCTTTGCCGCCAACGCCTGGGGCCTGTTCGACCTGAGCGGCAACGTCG
>JADLEV010000016.1 GCA_020845935.1 Gammaproteobacteria bacterium | reverse complement strand
GACGATCGACGCGATGACGATCCGTCCGGTGGCGCCGAACACGGTTTCGAGCGCCGGTTGCAAGGTTGCATTGAACGGCTCGCCCGGCGCGGCCGGCAACGCGAGGATCACCTGCGACATCACGCTGGCAAACACCAGCGCGCCGAAGCCGGCCCAAATCACCTTGCGCGCCCGGGCGTAACCATAGACCTCGGTCAGGATGTCGCCGAACAGGTAGCTCAACGGAAAGAACAGATTGCCGGCGCCGAAGCTGACCGTGCCTAACCCCGGCAGCGGCAGTTGCGCGACCTTGGCCGGGCCGATCAGGTTCGAGCACAGCAACACGGCGACGAATGCCGCCATGACCAGGTCGTAATAGCGGTAGTGGCGGCCGCGCTGGTGCGGAGACCGGATCGGTGGGTCCAATTAGATGCCGAGCTGCGCGATCGCGCCAATCAGACGTGCATGAAATGCCTGACTGGCGCAGACGATGCCGCGGTTGCCGGCGAGCGTCGCGCCGCGCGAGAAGTCGAGCGGCTTGCCGTCGATGTCGGAGACGATGGCGCCGGCCTCTGCGGCGACGATTTGCCCGGCGGCGTGATCCCAGATCTTTTCGAGATACGACTTGCGCGTCGGCAAGCGGAGATAGGCATCCGCTTGGCCGCGGGCGATCACCGCGTACTTGCACTGACTGTCGAGTCGCACCGGTTCGCCAGCACCACCGACCGCGGCAATGACGCGATCGGTATCGCTTTCGCTGGAATGCTCTTTCTCGACCGAGGCGCAGACCTGGATTGGTCCGGACGCCTGAGTTCGGGCCTGAACCCGACGTGGTGTCGCGTTGGGTTCGTCGGCGGGCAAGGCGAAGCAGCCGATACCGCGCTCGGCGAAAAAGATCTGGCCGTGCGGATCGCCATCGTTGAATGAACGATCGAACGCGGCCGGCAGGTTCGCGCAACCGAGGACGCCGAGCGTGACGATGCCCTGTTCGATGTGCGCCAGCGAAACCGCGTATTGCTGACCGCGCAGAAAGCCCTTGGTGCCATCGATCGGATCGATCGTCCAGTAAGCGCTGGAGCTCGCATCGTGGCTACCGAGATCGATGGCATCGAGCACCAGGTCGAGCGTCGCTTCGGGCCGCACCGTTCGCACCGCATCGACGACGGCGTGGCAGAGTGGGGAGCTTGGATCGGCGCGCAGCGCATCGCTCGATTCTTCACCGACCAGACGCAGTGGGCCGTGCCCGCCCAGATGCATCGCGATGACCGCCTGGACCGCGAAATCGGCAACCGTGACCGGGCTGCGATCGTCTTTGGTCATCTGCGCGACTTCGTGCAGCCGCTGCTGCACCTGGCGGGTGATCCGGCAAGCGGTAGCGACCGCATCAATGGCGAGACGCAGCCGTGCGCCGAGGGCTGGATTGGGCATGATTCCTCCGTAGATTCGTGATGGTAATATCGGGCGACGCTTGAATCTTATCCGATCCCACTCAGGAGCTAGCCGATGGCGGATGAAAAGATCTATCCGGTAATCGAGGCGGCACGCGCCCGCACTCATATCGACGCGGCGCGCTATCAGGAACTGTACGCCCGATCGTTGGCTAACCCGGACGCTTTCTGGGCCGAACAGGCCGATGCCTTCGTTACCTGGAGCAAGCGCTGGGACCGCGTCACCAATTGCGATCTGCGGCACGGCACGATTCGTTGGTTTGAAGGCGCGCGGCTCAATGTCAGCTACAACTGCCTCGATCGGCATCTTGAGACACGCGGCGATCAGACCGCGCTGATCTGGGAAAGCGATGACCCCAATCACGGCACGACGCTGAGTTATCGCGAGCTGCATCGGCTGGTGTGCCGCTTCGCCAATGCCCTGAAGGCACGCGGCGTGCGCAAGGGTGACCGCGTTTCGATCTATCTGCCGATGATCCCCGAGGCGATCGTTGCGATGCTGGCCTGCGCCCGGATTGGCGCCGTGCATTCGGTCGTCTTCGGCGGGTTCTCACCGGAAGCACTGAAGAGCCGGGTCCTGGATGCCGACTGCCGTGTCGTCGTGACCGCAGATGAAGGCGTGCGTGGTGGCAAGACGATCCCGCTCAAGGCGAACACGGATGAGGCGCTTGCCGCTTGCCCGGAGGTGCATACGGTCTTCGTCGTTCGTCGCACCGGCGGAGAGGTCGCCTGGCTGGAAGGGCGCGACCTTTGGTATCACGATGTCTGCGCCGCGGCGGCCGAGGTGTGCGTGCCGGAAGAAGTGGAAGCCGAGGACCCGCTGTTCATCCTCTACACCTCCGGGTCGACCGGCAAGCCGAAAGGCGTGTTGCATACCTCGGGAGGCTATCTGCTCTTCGCGGCGATGACGCACAAGTACGTGTTCGACTATCACCCGGGGGACATCTATTGGTGCGGCGCCGATGTCGGCTGGGTGACCGGCCACACATACATCGTCTATGGCCCCTTGGCGAACGGCGCGGTGACGCTGCTGTTCGAAGGAATACCGACTCACCCCGATCCGAGTCGTGCCTGGCATGTCATCGACAAATACGGCGTCAACATCTTCTACACCGCGCCCACCGTATTGCGCGCGCTGATGGGCATGGGCGATCACCATGTGACCTGCACCTCGCGCCAGTCGCTGCGGCTGCTCGGGTCGGTCGGCGAGCCGATCAATCCCGAGGCCTGGGAATGGTATTTCCACGTCGTGGGCGAGGGACGCTGTCCTGTCGTCGATACCTGGTGGCAGACCGAGACCGGCGGAATTCTGATCACACCGCTGCCCGGAGCCCGTGCCTTGAAGCCGGGTTCAGCGACGCTGCCGTTCTTCGGCATTGAACCGGCGCTGATGGACGAACAGGGCAGGGAGATTGTCGGCGCGGGCAATGGCACGTTGGTGATCAAGCGCTCCTGGCCGGGCCAGATGCGGACCGTGTTCGGCGATCACCAGCGCTTCATCGCGACCTATCTGGCGCAGTACCCGGGTTATTACTTCACCGGTGACGGCGCGCGCCGCGATGCCGATGGTTACTACTGGATCACCGGCCGGGTCGATGACGTCATCAATGTCTCCGGCCATCGGCTCGGCACCGCCGAGATCGAAAGCGCGCTGGTGTTGCACGAGGCGGTTTCGGAAGCGGCCGTGGTCGGCTTTCCACACGATATCAAAGGGCAGGGGATCTATGCGTTTGTGACCTTGATGCATGATGTCACGCCTTCGGAAGCATTGCGTCGCGAGTTGCTGGAACACGTGCGTAAGGAAATCGGCGCCATCGCGGCACCGGACTACATCCAGTGGGCGTCCGGTCTGCCGAAGACCCGCTCCGGCAAGATCATGCGTCGCATTCTGCGCAAGGTCGCAGCGAACGAAGTCGATGATCTTGGCGATGTCAGCACGCTGGCTGATCCAGGTGTCGTCAATACGCTCGTCGCGCAACGCGAGGGGCGCTGACGACCTGTTGATGAGGCGTCGTCACACGCGGCGTGGATTCCGCGCTCCGACCGCAATTTGAAGTCCCGGCGCAGCGAGCCGCTATCACCGCTGGCGGTTGGGAAACGTGCTTGATCTTTTCAAGCAGCCGACTACAATTCGCGCACTTTTGGCAACCCTACGAGGATTTATGTGTAACTGACTCAGGCGCCCTCCACGGTGAGATGGCGCGACTGGAAAATCTGGTTTAACCGTTCCGTTTGACTGTGAGGAATCGCTAAGTGGGGAAGATAAGCTTTCTTAACCAATCTGTAAGTGTCGCCGAAGAAACCGAGGCCGAACCGCCCGGTGCCCGCCACCCATGGCCGACACATCATCAGCAAATCAGCAACGACCAAGTACATCAGGATCACTTCATCTCGCGCGACGGCAAGGTGTTCGCTGGCGTGCATCTGATTCTCGATTTCTGGGGCGCCAGCCGTCTCGACGACATCAAGCGCATGGAAACGGCCTTTCGGGAATGCGTCGCCGCTGCCAACGCGACGCTGTTGCATATCCATCTGCACTGTTTCGAACCGAATGGCGGCATCTCCGGCGTTGCCGTGCTGGCCGAGTCGCATATCAGCGTGCACACCTGGCCGGAGCGCAATTACGCGGCGTTTGACGTCTTCATGTGCGGCGACGCGCGTCCGGAAAACACGATCCCGGTGCTGCAGCGCGCCTTTCAGCCGGAACGCATCACCGTGACCGAGCACCGCCGTGGCGAGGTGATCGAGGGATGACCCGCGTCTGGAGCGAGACCCTCTACGACGCGTATGGTCAACATTTCAATACCGACAAGATCCTGTTCGAGTCCAAGACCGAGCATCAGCACCTGCTGATCTTCCAGAACGCGCGATTTGGCCGCGTGATGGCGCTCGATGGCGTCGTCCAGACCACCGAACGCGACGAGTTCATCTACCATGAGATGCTGGCGCATGTGCCGATTCTGGCGCATGGCAACGCCAGGCGCGTGCTGATCGTCGGTGGCGGCGATGGCGGCATGCTGCGGGAGGTGTGCCGGCACCGGTCAGTAGAGTCCGTCACGCAGGTCGAAATCGATCAGGCGGTCATCGATATGGCGTTGCGCTATCTGCCGCAACACAGCGCCGGCGCCTACGACGATCCGCGCGCACACATCGTGATCGGCGATGGCATCGATTTCGTGCGCCAGACTGATCTGCGGTTCGATGTGATCATTTCCGATTCCACCGATCCGGTTGGCCCAGGTGAAGTGCTGTTTTCCGACAGCTTCTACGCCAATGCGAAACGCTGTCTCAATCCGGGCGGGGTGCTGGTGACGCAGAATGGCGTCGCCTTCATGCAGCTCGACGAGGCGCGCGAGACCGCGGCGAAGTTGTCGCGCCTGTTTCAAGACTGGCATTTCTACAGTGCGGCGGTGCCGACCTATGTCGGCGGTGTCATGGCGTTCGCCTGGGCGAGCGACAATCCGGAGCTGCGCCGGCAACCGCTGACGATGATCGAACAGCGCTTTGCCGCTGCGGCGATCAAGACTCGTTACTACAACCCCGCGATCCATCAGGCCGCGTTCGCTTTGCCGCAGTATCTGCTCGACGCGCTGGCCGAAGAGACCGGCAAATGACCACCTTCCTGGGCGACGAAGAGATTCGGCGCCTGGCAGCGGAACACGGCACGCCGTTGCTGGTGCTGGATTGCGAAACCGTGCGGCGGCAGGTGCGACTGTTGCGTGCCGCGCTGCCCAAGGTCGATTTCTATTACGCGGTGAAGGCGCTGCCGCACCCGGCCGTGTTGCGCACGATGCAGCAACAGGGTGTCGGCTTCGATCTCGCGAGTAGCGGCGAGATCGAGCAAGTGCGGCGTTTTTACGTCAATCCGCGCAATACCATCCACACCCACCCGATCAAGAAGCGCAACGACATCCGCGACAGTCTGCGCTTTGGTTGCACCACATTCGTGGTCGACAACCGCGACGAGTTGTCGAAATTCGTCGAATTCCGGCATCGTGTCGGACTGCTGTTGCGCGTGAGTTTTCCCAATCCCGATGCGACGGTCGATCTGTCGCGCAAGTTTGGCTGTGCCCCGGCAGAAACACTGGACCTGCTGCGCGTGGCGCGTCAGCTCGGGCTGCACGTCAAGGGATTGTCCTTTCACGTCGGCTCGCAAAGCCGGACGGCGTCGATGCACGCGCACGCGGTTCACGAGTGTGCCCGGATCATCCGCGAGTACAACCGCGATGGCGACACACCGCTCAGCACGCTGGATATCGGCGGTGGCTTTCCGGTCGATTACTGCGGCACGATGCCGGACATCGATGCCTTCTGTGCCCCGATACGCGAAGCGCTCACATCACTTGGTGGTGATATTCATGTCATCGCCGAGCCGGGGCGTTATCTGGTCGCGCCGGCGGCGATCTCCATTACCTCGGTGATGGGTAAGGCGCGGCGTTGCGATCGCCCTTGGTACTACCTCGACGACGGTGTCTATGGCGCGTACAGCGGGCGAATATTCGATCATGCGAACTACCCGATACGCAGCCTCAGGCCCGGCCCGGCGGTTTCCTCGGTGCTCGCCGGTCCGACCTGCGACAGCATCGACATCGTCCACGACGATATTGCGTTGCCGGCGCTGGAGATCGGCGACCTCGTCATCGGCGAGATGATGGGGGCCTACACGATATCGACCTCGACCGAGTTCAATTCGCTCGAACGCTGTCGTGTCGTGGTCCTGCACGAAGACCTCACCAGCGATAGCGTTGCTCACATCGCCTGATACCCGCAGCGCGGTTCAGGCCCCTTGAAACTTTGGCGGTAATCTTCATCTAAAAGACAATCGTCCGCGGCCAGCGGCGAGATGGGTTGTGCACGGCTGCCAGCGTGAGTGGCGGCTCGCACAATCGGAGTACGTGAGGAGGCGTCAATGATTCGTATCGCATTATTCCTGGCGACCAATGTCGCCATTGTCATCGTGCTCGGTATCGTGCTCGAACTGCTGGGAATCCGCGGCGTGCTCGATCAGTCGGGTAGCAGCCTCGACCTTCGAGCCTTGCTGATCATGTCCGCGGTTGTCGGCATGACCGGGTCATTCATTTCGCTGGCACTATCGAAATGGATGGCGCTGCGCAGCGTTGGCGCGCAAGTCATCGCCTCGCCGCGGAATCAGACCGAAGCGTGGTTGGTCGACACGGTGCGCCGCCAGGCGGAGCGCGCCGGAATCGGCATGCCGGATGTCGCCATCTACGACGCTCCGGAGCCGAATGCGTTCGCTACTGGCATGAATCGCAACAGGGCACTGGTCGCGGTCAGTACCGGCTTGCTGCGCGCGATGGATCGCGATGACGTTGAAGCGGTTCTGGGGCATGAGATTTCGCATGTTGCCAACGGTGACATGGTGACGCTGTCACTGATCCAGGGGGTGGTGAATACCTTCGTCTTCTTCCTGTCCCGGGTGATTGGCCATGTCGTCGATCGCACGGTATTCAAGGTTGAGCGCGGTCACGGTCCAGCTTATTGGATCACGACCATCGTCGCGCAAATGGTGCTCGGTGTGCTCGCCAGCATGATTGTGATGTGGTTCAGTCGCTACCGTGAGTTCCGTGCTGATGCAGGCGGCGCCGCGCTGGCCGGTCGCCAAAAAATGATCGACGCGCTGCGTGCGCTGCAACGCAACGCCGGGACGGCGCCACTACCGGATCAACTGGAAGCGATGGGTATCTCCGGGGGCGCCCGTTCCGGTCTGGCCCGGCTCTTCATGAGTCATCCTCCACTGGAGGAGCGAATTGGGGCGCTGCAACGCGGCGCCCACTGAAGGTCAGGCCGGACGAGCGGTCGTCAGGGCGTCAACAAAGCCGAACTGGCGCAGATCGCGGAGGCGGCGAGGGTACAGAATCCCGTCCAGGTGATCGCACTCGTGTTGCACGACGCGGGCATGGAAGCCGGTAACGGAGCGGTCAATCAAGCGACCGGCCGCGTCGTAGCCGATGTAGTGAATCGCCGCATGTCGGGGCACCAGACCGCGCAGGCCAGGTACACTGAGACAGCCCTCCCAGGCGTCTTCGGTTGCTGCACCAAGCGGCGTGATGACCGGGTTGATGAGGCAGGTCAGAGGAACCGGTGCGGCCTCCGGGTAGCGCGGGTTGCAGCTGACGCCGAAGACAACAACGCGCAACGGCACGCCAATCTGCACCGCGGCCAGACCTGCGCCGTCATGGGCAGCCATGGTGTCGAGCATATCCGTGAGTAGCGTCTCGAGTTCCGGTGAAGGAATTCGACGTACCGGTGCGGCGATGGCCAGCAGGCGAGGGTCGCCCATCTTCAGGATCGTGCGAATTGCCATTGTTTACCTCGAATCGTCTTGGTCCGGGATGAGCGACCAATGCCACGGCTCGTAACAGAATCCATATCGGTTGCGACGCGGATAGGGCAGCGTAAAGCCGAAATCAGACGCATGGATCTGCAACCATGAGAACGCGGCGGTATCCGCGAACTGTTCGGTCAGCGGCGTTGCCTCGTCGGCGGAAGTCAGATCCAGCGCCCGGCCGGTGTGATGTTGGCTGTAGCCCGGTGCGGCATTTACCTTGAGGATCTCATCGATAGTCTGACCGCGACGAAGCTTGTTGCGGATCAGGTTCGCCTGGTACTCATAGCCGCGGAATCCCGACACCAGCCGCAGTTCGATGCCGGCGGCCGCAGCGGCGGTGCGCAGTGCACACCAGGCGAGCGCCGTATCCGGTGCCAACCGTTGCGTCCGTCCCAGGATATCCGGCTCGACCACCACCAACTCGGTCGCCTCCGAATACCACGGCAAGAACGGGTCGAGGCCGTAGGTATCCGGTATCCCCAATTCGCGCACCAGATCGCGGAGCGGATGGGTGGCGGGAAGGATCATCGTGCCACGTCGGTCGGTAACGCCGGACCGCGAAAAGGTCAGGGAAAGGATCGCTGCCGGACGTCATCGGCAAAACGACTGGCGATATCGCGGATGGTGGCGCCGAGGTAGGCATACTGCTTCGAGAAGGGGGGCCAGTATTCACCGAGGCCGATGATGTCATTGATGACCATGACCTGGCCGTCACATGTGGTTCCGGCACCGATGCCGATGGTCGGAATATCGATCGCTTGCGTGATCACCTGCGCGAGTTCGGCTGGGGTATGTTCGATGACGAGCATGAACGCACCGGCACGTGCGATGCCGATGGCTTCCTCGATGATGCGATCGGCGTCTCTCCGATCCCTGCCCACTTGTTTGAAGCTGGTTGCCGTTTGCGGCGTCAGGCCGGTGTGGCCGATGACGGCGATGTCCTGCGCGACCAGGTGCGCAATGACGTCGTACTTCGGGCCCTCAAGTTTGACGCTGTCGGCGCCGGCGGCGAGCAGCAGTCGTGCATTGCGCAATGCCGTATCCGGATCGACATCGGCGTGATAGGGCATGTCGCCGATGACGTGTGTCTGCGGTGCGCCACGGCGCACGGCCGCGACGTGATAGCACATCTGTTCGATGGTGACGTCGCGCGTGGTGGTCATCCCCATTTCCACCATGCCAACCGAGTCGCCGACCAGCAGCACTGGGATCCCCGCACGTTCGAGGCAGCGCGCAACCGGGCTGGTGTAGGCGGTCAGCATCGGAATGAGGGTTCGTCCTTTCATCAGCCGCAGTTCGTCGGCGTTGTAGGCCATGGCATCAACTCTTCACGATGGTGGTCTTGATCGCGATCGTTGGACGTTCCGGACGACCGTCGGCGCGCGGGCGAAGCACCATCGGCCCGTACACCCAGACGAACAGGCCGAACGTCAGCATCCACAACGCGGCCGAGAGATCCAGCATGGCCACGTACCACTGGGCAAAGAGTGGGCTGACCAGCCGGGTCGTGACGGCAAGGCCGAGCAACCAATAAGCCGCAATCGTCACCCGGCTGACCTGCAACGGCCGGCCGGTATGCGCCAGCCCAACCCGCGTCGCAACGGCGAGGATCATGCCACCGAGGCCGCCCATGCCAAGCGCATGCAACGCAACGACGCGTGGTACGAATAGACCGAACGATGCGAGCGACAACAGCAGGTAGCCGAGCAGGATCCAGCAGTACGCCAGGTGCAGAATCACCAATAAGGGCTCGCTGAAGATTGCCGTGGTGCGCCAGCGAGAGAAACGCACGATGTGCGCACTGCCGGCGGCCAGGGCCGCGATACCGGCGGCGGGTGTTCCGGGCCAGATGCCGTCGGCGAGGCCGGCGACCACGGTCGCCGCAAGAACCAGATTGTCGAGCCAGTCGTGGATGACGGGTACATTGCGACTGCCGTGGGCTCGGAGCCAATTGGCGGTGAAGCTTGGAATGATGCGCCCACCGATGATGGTGACGACCAGCAACAACAGATGCAGCAACAGACCAAGCCAGATCCGCGCGGACGCACCATCGCCGGCCAGGTGAAAACCCAGATTGGCCGTGGCAATGAGCCCCAGGATCGCGACGAGATGGTAATTGTGGTGACTGCGACCGCCGATGATCTCCCGCGCCGCGAGACCAGCCAGGAGCAGTGGGAACAACATGTCGGCCGCGGTCACGACGAAGTCTGGAATCCGGCCGACGAAACACATCGCCAAGCGGCCTACTAGCCAGCCCAAAACGAGGATGCCCAGCCACGGACCCTGCACCGGCGTCCGGCCGGTCCAGGTCGCGACGGCGGTGAGGATGAACGCCGCGACCCCGCCGGTGGCGAAACCCAGCAGCATCTCGTGGGCGTGCCAGAGGTTGCGATCGTAGGTGAGGCTCAGAATCGGGATTCCCCGCAATGCCAGAGCCCAGACCGCGATGGCGACGATAGCGAAGATACCGCCAAACAGAAAAAACGGGCGAAACGCGTAATTAAGGAGAGTCCAGGGGGTTTTGCTCATCGAATCAGGCCAGCGGGGTTTGTTCAGCTTGGATGGTGACAAACACGCGGCCAGCCGACAAGCCCGATCGACCAATCTGACCGCCGCGCGTGTCATTGGCGGCGGTCCGTTTGTGGCGGTTTGGTGTCAGGGCGTGCGAGGTTTGTCCGTCGCAGGCGCGGGATAACCGGCCTGATTGAGCGCATTGTCTATCGCGCTGCGGTTGTAACCGCGCAGCGAATTCTCACCGACCAGCACGGTCGGGACGCTCAATGTGCCACCGGTAACGCGGAGCAATTCGTCCTGATTCTCCTTGTTGTCGGAGACATTTTTCTCATTGTACGGAACCTCGCGCGAATCCAGCGCGTTGCGTACCAGATCGCAGGCGTCACATTCGGCGATGCTGAACAGCGTCACTTGCGGCAGGTGCTTCGCTTGGTTCTGATTGGCTCCCAGCTCGGGTTTGTAGCGACGTTCCGCTTTCTTGGTACTGCCAGGCGGACAGAACGAGCCGAAGAAAACGCTGCCATCCCGGTCAAAGCATTCAACGACGGTTGTCGCCGCCATCGTGGTATCGCCACAGGCGGCCAGCAGGATTACCACTGCGAGCCTGTAGCGGAAAGGGTTCACGCGCGCATTCATGCACTCACCTCGAATCGGTCAATGGAACCGCACTGCAGTTATCGTCCGCGGTCGCGCCCGAGTATAGCAGCGCACCCGCAGGCGCAGTCCTTGCCGCGGGGGTTACAAGGGTAACGGGGCTGCTTATAATGCATGCCTACCGGTCGAGAAATATGGGTCCGGACTCAACTATTTGAATTTAATGGCGGAATCCAGTGCTTATGGATGTGGTCGTGAACAGAACAGAAGGCCTCGAACACAAGGTCAGCGTGCAAATTCCCGAGACGCGCGTTTCCGACGAGGTTCAAACGCGCTTGAACAAACTGTCGCGGACCGCGCGGGTCGACGGTTTCCGACCCGGCAAGGTGCCATTGCGGGTCATCCGGCAACGCTTCGGCAGCGCAATCCGGCAGGAGGTTGTCGGTGATTTGCTGCGTGAATCCTTTGGCAAAGCAATGGCGGAAAAACAGCTTCGGCCAGCGGGAGACCCGGTGATCGATCCGCTGAATGCCACAATTGGTCACGGGATTAGCTATACCGCGACGTTCGATGTCTATCCGGACATCACGCTGGAACCACTGGAACAATTACAGTTGGAAAAGCTGGTCTGTGATGTTACCGACGACGACATCACCAAGATGATCGATATTCTCCGTCGCCAGCGGCTTGAGTGGCACGATGTGGAACGCCCGGCGGGCCCGCAGGATCGGCTGTTCATTTCGTTCCGCGGCACGATGAACGGCGAGCCGTTCGAAGGTGGCAGTGCGGACAATTTCCTTGTTGACCTTAACCAGCGGCGCTTGATCCAAGGATTCGAGGACGGCCTGATCGGCGTCGCTCCCGGTGAGAGCAGGCAACTGCAGTTGACGTTCCCTCGGGATTACGGCAAGCCGGAGTTCGCGGGTAATGACGTCGTGTTCGACGTCACCGTCCACAAGGTCCAGGAGATGGTACTGCCGGACATTGATGCCACGTTCTATGCATCTTTCGGTGTGCCCGACGCCGATGATGCCCGGTTTCGTGAAGAGGTCGCTGCGAACATGGCGCGTGAGCGCGATCGGCGCCTGGAGCAGCGTTTCAAGCAGGAAGTGCACGCGAAGCTGTTGCAGGCAAACCCGATCGCGCTACCGCGCGGACTTGTCGAGCAGGAGGCGGGGCGGCTGTTGCAGCAAACAAAGGATCACTTGCGGGCACAGGGAGCAACGGCGGCGCAGGTGGACACGATGACTCGAGACATGGTTCTGGAGCAGGCGAGACGTCGAGTGCACCTCGGGTTGCTGCTCGCCGAAGTCATTAAACTTGCAGGGCTGAAGGCAGACCCTGCGCTGGTCCGCAAACGAATCGAGGACATCGCTTCGGGCTATGAGGAATCCGAACAGGTGATAGCGTGGTATTACCAAAACCCGGAACGGCGCATGGAAATTGAAGCGCAGTGTCTGGAAGACGAGACTATCAAGTGGATTGCGACACGTGCCGGTATTGCGGAAACTCCGGTGCGGTTTGACGCTCTCATGAATAATGGGCAGACTGACGACGGACATAAAGCGAATGGCTAGCCGGTCCGATAATTTCAACATGTTTGTCTCAGAGGAGTTTCGGTCCTTGAATCTAGTTCCGATGTTTGTCTAGCAATCATCGAGAGGTGAGCGGGCGTTCGACATCTATTCTCGACTGCTCAAGTAACGAGTCATTTTTATG
>JADLEV010000015.1 GCA_020845935.1 Gammaproteobacteria bacterium | reverse complement strand
CTTCGTGCCGTAGCGGCCGATGGTGAGCGTCTCGCGGCGGCCGTTGAGCCGGTAGTCGAGGCGGAACGTGATCGTGCCCCTCGGGGAGACGGTCACGTACATCCCGTCCCGGTCGGCAATCTTGTAGGTGGTGGCCTGGGGCTTGATGCCCCTGAGCGTGCCATCGGACAGCATCGGCGGTCCCTCCTCTCGGAGGATTATTACGTTCACCGATAAGTGGCCGCCACAAGATGTCTAACTTGTTGTTCTACAAGTACTTTAGTGTACTTATTTTGCCGTCACGCTCCACTTCATGCTGACGGTAAAAACTTCGGAGGATGCTGGCGTCAAAATTCTACCGTCAGAATTACCGTCAGACCGAAGCGCATCGCACCGATAGATGTCGATAGACCTCGACAGACATTCTCTTTACGTGACAACAAGTTAAGATCACTTTTCGATCTATCTCGATCGACCCTGAAAGACGCCGAATCATTCCCACTCGATCGTCGCCGGCGGTTTGCCGGAGATGTCGTAGGTGACGCGGGAGATGCCGGGGACTTCGTTGATGATGCGGCGGGAGACGAGGTCGAGGAAGTCGTAGGGGAGGTGTGCCCAGTGGGCGGTCATGAAGTCGATGGTTTCGACGGCGCGCAGTGCGATCACGTGTTCGTAGCGGCGCGCGTCGCCCTGGACGCCGACCGAGCGCACCGGCAGGAACACCGCAAAGGCCTGGCTGACCCGGTCGTACAGATCGTGCCGGCGCAGTTCGTCGATGAAGATCCGGTCGGCGCGGCGCAGGCGATCGGCGTAGTCCTTGGTCACCGCGCCGAGGATGCGGACGCCAAGGCCTGGGCCGGGAAACGGATGGCGGTGGACTATCTCGCGCGGCAGGCCGAGTTCGAGGCCGATGCGGCGCACTTCGTCCTTGAACAGCTCGCGCAGCGGTTCGAGCAGTTCGAGGCGCATCTCGTCCGGCAGACCGCCGACGTTGTGATGCGACTTGATGACGTGCGCCTTGCCGGTCGCGGCGCCGGCCGATTCGATCACGTCGGGATAGATCGTCCCCTGCGCGAGCCATTTGACGTCGGCGATGCGCTCGGCTTCCGTGTCGAACACTTCGATGAACAGGTTGCCGATGATCTTGCGCTTGCGCTCGGGATCGTCGACGCCGGCGAGCGCTTCGAGAAAGCGTGCCTCGGCATCGACCCGGATGACGCGGATCCCCAGGTGCTGGCCGAAGGTCGCCATCACCTGATCGCCCTCGCCTTCGCGCAACAGGCCGTTGTCGACGAAGACGCAGGTCAGCTGATCGCCGATCGCCTCGTGCAGCAGGGCCGCGACCACCGCGGAATCGACGCCGCCGGAAAGGCCGAGCAACACGTGATCGGTGCCGACCTGGCGGCGCACCCGCGCGATGCTGTCGGCGATGATGTTGCCGGAGGTCCAAAGACCCGCGCAGCCGGCGATGTCATGCAGGAAGCGTTCGTAAATCGCCTGGCCCTGTTTGGTATGGGTGACTTCGGGATGAAACTGCAAGGCGTAGAAGCCGCGTGCCTCGTCGGCCATGCCGGCGATCGGCGCGCTGTCGGTGGAGGCGATCACCTTGAAGCCTTCAGGCACCGCGGTGACCTTGTCGCCGTGGCTCATCCAGACATCGAGCAGCCCATGGCCTTCGGCGTTGGTCTCGTCCTGCAAATCGCGCAGCAGGCGCGAATGGCCGCGGGCGCGCACCCGGGCGTAACCGAATTCCTTGACGGTGGACGACTCGACCCGGCCACCCAGCTGTGCCGCCATGGTCTGCATGCCATAGCAGATGCCGAGGATCGGGATGCCCAGCGTGAAGATCGCGTCGGGCGCGCGGTAGCTCGGCGCTTCATGCACGGATTCGGGGCCGCCGGAAAGAATGATCGCGCGCGGGTTGAACTCGCGAATGCGGTCGAGCGGAAGGTCGAACGGCCGGATCTCGCAATAGACCCGCGCCTCGCGCACGCGGCGCGCGATGAGCTGGGTGTACTGCGAACCAAAATCGAGGATCAGAACCCGGTCGCGGTGGATGTCGGCCGCGCCCGGTTGCACGCTGTCGGTCACGACTATTGCTCGGTGCGGTAGTTCGGCGGTTCCTTGGTGATCTGCACATCGTGCACGTGGCTCTCGCGCACGCCCGCGTTGGAGATCCGCCGGAACGTCGGCCGCGTCCGGAATTCCTCGAGGTCGCGACAGCCGGTGTAACCCATCGCCGCACGCAGGCCGCCCATCAGCTGATGTACGGTCACGCGCAATGGCCCCTTGTAGGGCACGCGACCTTCGATGCCTTCCGGCACCAGCTTCTCGATCTCGTCCTTTTCCTGGAAGTAGCGATCGGCTGAACCGTGCTGCTGCGCCATCGCGCCGAGCGAGCCCATGCCGCGATACGCCTTGTACGAACGGCCCTGATACAGCTCGACTTCGCCCGGCGCCTCGTCGGTGCCGGCAAACAGGCTGCCGATCATCACCGCATGCGCCCCGGCGACCAGGGCCTTGGCAAGGTCGCCGGAGTAGCGAATACCGCCGTCGGCAATCAACGGCACGTCGGTGTGACGCAACCCGGCCGCGACTTCGGAAATCGCCGTGACCTGCGGCACGCCGACGCCCGTGACGATGCGGGTGGTGCAGATCGATCCCGGCCCGATGCCGACCTTGACCGCGTCGGCGCCGGCTTCGACCAGTGCCTGCGCCGCGGCGGCGGTCGCGATGTTGCCACCGATGACCTCGGTGTCACGGTAGTTCGTCTTGATCCAGCGGACCATGTCGAGCACGCCCTGCGAATGTCCGTGCGCGGTATCGACCACCAGCACATCGACGCCAGCCGCGATGAGCGCCGTGACCCGTTCCTGGGTACCGGGACCGGTGCCGACCGCGGCACCGACGCGCAACCGGCCATCGGCATCCTTGCAGGCAACCGGAAATTCATCGGCCTTCTGGATGTCCTTGACGGTGATGAGGCCGCGCAACGCGAAATGCTCATCGACCACCAGCACCTTCTCGATGCGATGCCGGTGCAGCAACGCAATCACTTCCTCGCGCGGCGCGTTCTCGCGCACCGTGACGAGGCGCTCCTGCGGCGTCATCACCGAGGCGACCGGCTCGTCCATCCGGGTCTCGAAGCGCAGGTCACGCGAGGTGACGATGCCGACCAGTTCGCTGCCGCGCACGACCGGCACGCCGGAGATCCGCCGCGCCCGCGTCAGGGACAGCACGTCGCGGATCGAGGTCTCGGGCGACACGGTGATCGGATCGTGCACCACGCCGCTTTCGTAGCGTTTGACCGCGCGAACCTGATCGGCCTGCTGCTCGGCACTGAGATTCTTGTGGACGATGCCGATGCCGCCTTCCTGCGCCAGCGCAATGGCGAGCCGCGCCTCGGTCACGGTATCCATCGCCGCCGACAGCAGCGGCACATGCAGACTGAGCCGGCGCGTCAATCGCGTTTTCAGTTCGACCTCGCGCGGCAGTACCGTCGAGTAATCGGGAACGAGCAGCACGTCATCAAAGGTGAGGGCATCGCCGGCTAAGCGCATGGATCGTGAACCTCTCGTTGGTCCGGCGGGAAGCGGCCCTGGCCGCCGCGGCGACGGGGGTGGCGGAATTGCGTGGCCCGGTTGCCGTTCCCGGGAAAGGGCTCGCATTATATGGGCTGCCCTCTGGAGCGTAAACGCTTTGACCGATCTCGAAATCTACTCCGTCAGCCGCCTCAATCGGGAAGTCCGCGGCACCCTCGAAGCGCGCTTTCCCGCGCTCTGGATCGAAGGGGAACTGTCGAACCTGGCGCGGCCCGCCTCGGGCCATCTGTATTTCTCGCTGAAGGACGAGGCGGCCCAGGTGCGTTGCGCGATGTTCCGCTCGCGCGGCGGCCAGCTCGACTTCGTGCCGGAAGCGGGCATGCAGGTGCTGGCCTTCGCGCGCGTCAGCCTGTTCGAGCCGCGCGGCGATTTTCAATTGATCGTCGAGCGGTTGCAGCCGGCCGGTGCCGGGCTGTTGCAGATCGAGTTCGATCGATTGAAGCGCAAGCTCGCCGCCGAGGGACTGTTCGACGCCGCGCGCAAGCGGCCGATCCCGCGCTGGCCGAAGCAGCTCGGCGTCATCACCTCGCCGAGCGGTGCCGCATTGCGCGATGTACTCGCGGTGCTGCGGCGGCGCTGTCCGCTGCTGCCGGTCATCGTCTATCCGAGCTCGGTGCAGGGCGAGCGTGCGGCCGGCGAACTGCTCGCCGCGATCGAGATCGCCAATGCGCGCGCCGACTGCGATGTGCTGCTGCTGACGCGCGGCGGCGGATCGATCGAGGACCTGTGGCCATTCAATGACGAGCGGCTGGCGCGGGCGATCGCCGCGTCCGCGATTCCCATCGTCAGCGGCGTCGGCCACGAAGTCGATTTCACCATCGCCGACTTCGTCGCCGATCTGCGGGCACCAACGCCTTCCGCCGCCGCCGAATTGATCTCGCCCGACCTGGCCCAGTGGCGGGAACACGCGATGGCGCTCAGGCAACGCCTGCACGCCGCGCTGCGGCGGCGCCTCGAACGCGGGGGTGAAATGGTCGACTGGTATGAACGTCGCCTGCGCCAACCGGCATGGCTGATCGACCAACGGCGCCGGCATCTGGCGATGGCGCAGCAGCGCCTGCATTACGCGCTGTCGGCAACCGCGCAGCGCGCCGCCGCGCGCCTCGGCGCGGCGCGAAACCACCTCGAAGCGCACCATCCGCGGACGACCCTCGCCGACTACCGCGCGCGCTGTGCGCGGCTTTCCCTGCGTCTCGATCACCTGATGCGGGGCAGGCTGGCGATCCGGCAGGCACGCCTGGCGACGCTGTCACGTGCGCTGCACGCGGTCAGTCCCCTCGCGACCCTGGAACGTGGCTACGCCATCGTCCGCGATCCAGCGACCCGGGCCATCACCCGAGACGCGACCACCCTGCGGCCCGGCGATCGCCTCGAGGCCCTGCTGGCACGCGGCGCGCTGGACGTGACGGTCATCGCGGTACATCCGCCAGAGCCCGAACCCGATGCGCGCTGAATCAGGCCTCACATCGCGTAACGCAGCCGGTAGTAGATCCGGCCGAGGTGCTCGTGCAGCGCGTAGTGGCTCAGCCTCAGCCCGTAGGCCGAAGGCAGCCAATCCTGCAACACCGTCCCGCCGGCCGGCGCGGCGAAGACGCGGGTCGGTGCGGGCACGGCAACGAGGCCGTAGTGCTGAAATGCCTGCAGCGCGCGGCGCTGGTGGATCGCGTCGGTGACGATAGCGACGCGGCTGATGCCATTGGCCAGCAGCAGTTGCGCCGAGAAACGCGCATTCTCGGCAGTATTGCGACTCTGGCGTTCAATCCAGCGCGGCGTGATGCCATAGTCCTCGCGCAGCGTGGTCGCCATCAGATCGGCGAGCGCGGGCCGGGGATCGCCGAGCACGACACCGCCGCTGACCAGGATCGGCAAGCCGCTGGCGCGTGCCAGCCGCGCGCCGTAGCGGACCCGATGCAGCGATTGATCATCGACGGTGTCGCCGCCGTATTCGGGGGCGTCGCGCCAGCGATCGGCGCTCAGGATGACGATGGCCCCGACCGACGCCAGCGTTGCGGCATCGATCACCGCCACGCGCTCGATCGGCTTGAGCAGCAGCAGGCCGGTGATCGGCAGACAGCACAGCAGCAACGACACGGTACCGAAGACCATCAGGCCCGAACCGAGCCGGTGCCGGCGGCGGCGCGCCAGCAGCCCGATCAGCATGCAAAGAAAGTTGCCCCCGGGCGGAAGCACCAGGGTTTTCAGCAGATAGATCAGTGCCATGCGGCAATCAGATGCCGCCGCCGGACGCCTGTTGCTCGGCGTGATAGGACGATCGCACCAGCGGTCCGGAGGCGACGTGCGTGAAGCCAATCGCGCGGGCATACGTGGCCAGATCGGCGAACTCATCCGGCGGTACATAACGCACGACCGGCAGATGCGCGCGGCTCGGTTGCAGATACTGGCCGAGCGTCAGCCGATCGCAGTCATGTGCGCGCAGATCCTGCAGCAACGCCTCGACCTCGGCGCGCTCCTCACCAAGGCCAAGCATGATGCCGGACTTGGTCGGCAGGTCCGGATGCCGCTGCCGAAACGCCCGCAACAATGCCAGCGAGCCGGCGTAATCGGCGCCCGGCCGGGCCAGGCGATAGAGGCGCGGCACCGTTTCCAGATTGTGATTGAACACATTGGGCAGCGCGGCGTCGAGCGCATCGAGCGCCCGCTCGACCCGGCCGCGGAAATCGGGCACCAGCACTTCGATCGAGGTCCCGGGCGCCGCGCTGCGCACCGCGGCGATGCAGGCCGCGAAGTGCGCGCCACCGCCATCGCGCAGGTCATCGCGATCGACCGAGGTGATGACGACATAGCGCAAGCCCATCGCCGCGACCGTGCGCGCCAGCCGCGCCGGTTCCTCGGCATCGAGCGGATCGGGCCGGCCGTGGGCGACGTCGCAGAACGGACAGCGCCGGGTGCAGAGCCGACCCATGATCATGAAGGTCGCGGTGCCCCCGCCAAAACATTCGCCCAGATTCGGGCACGATGCTTCCTCGCAGACCGTGTGCAAGCCTTCGGCGCGCAGCAGTTGTTTCAGCCGCTGCACCTCGGGGTGGGTCGGCGCCTTCGCCTTGATCCACTCCGGCTTGCGCTGCGGCGGCGACGCGGGCGTCTCGATTCGCACCGGCAGCCGGCTGACCTTGTCGGCGCCCCGCTCGCCGTGCGGTGAGTTCGGTCGATCGCGCATCATGCCCTCTGCGTGTGTGCGCGTCGCGGCGGAGACGCGGTGGTCGCACCGTCATTCGGCCAGAGCAGCGCAGGCAGCGCTTGCTGCAGGCGTTCGGCGACCGCCGGCAGGTCCACAGCGACGCCGAGATCGCGCAATTGCGTCACCCGCAAGCCGGGATAACCGCACGGGTCGATCCGCGCGAAGGGCGCCAGATCCATCGCGACGTTCAGTGCCATGCCGTGATAACTGCGGCCGCGCCGCACGCGCAGGCCGAGCGCCGCGATCTTGGCGCCTTCGACATAGACTCCCGGCGCACCGACCCGCCGCGCCCCGCTGATGCCATAGCCTGCCAGCAGGTCGATCGCCGCCTGCTCCAGCAACGTCACCAGATGCTTGATGCCCATCCCGGCACGGTGCAGATCGAACAACAGGTAGACCAGCAACTGGCCGGGCCCGTGATAGGTGATCTGCCCGCCGCGATCGCTGCGCAGCACCGGGATCGTGCCCGCTTCATGCAGATGCTCGAGCCGGCCCGCGAGTCCCAGCGTGTAGACAGGCGGATGCTCGGCGAACCAGATCTCGTCCGCGGACGAGTCATCGCGCGCCTCGTTGAACGCGCGCATCGCGTCCCACGCCGCCTGGTAGTCGATCAGGCCCAACTGCCGGATCCGCATGGTCATAGCGCCATCAGGATCCGCCGCTCGGCGCACAGCGCCTGGTACACGCGGTCCATCTGCTCGCGGCTGCTGGCGCGCACCGTGATGGTCACCGCGACATACTTGCCGCCGCGGCTCGATCGCGTGGCGATCGCCTCCGCCGCGACGGGGCCGGTATGTTGCGTCACCAAATCGACGACCATCGCGACGAAATCGTCGTCCGGCAGGCCGAAGACCTTGATGGGGAAATCACAGGGGAACTCGATCAGAGGTGCGTCGGTACTCATGGCCCACGCATTGTAGCAGCCTCGATTTATCGAACTCCGCGACCTATAATCGCCCGCGATTGCAGCTCGCGGGCGCAGTCCGGCCACGCCAATGGGAGACTGACCATTGCTGAACGACGTTCTCTTCGCGCTGTTCTACGTGGTCGCGATCGCCGTGATCATTGCGCACTACACCGGCTGGCTGGAGGACCGCAACCTGGACTGGCTGGTCTACGTCCTCGCGGTTCTGGTCTTCCCGATCGTATTTTTATTGCACTGAGGCACCACCAGCCGCCTACGCTCGCAGCAAACTGGGCGGCAGTTCCCGTGGCACCATCCGCGCCAGCAGACGGGCCGACGGCGCGTCCGCCGCACTCCCGTTCAGGCGCAGCACGTACATCGCCGCGGTCGGGACATCGCCAACCAGCGCGGCACCAGACGCGTCGCGCAACAGCAGCGTGAGGACCTGCTCGATTCCTGGATTGTGACCAATCAGCAGCAGCAGCGGGACCCCATGGTCGCGGATCACGTCGAGCAGGCCCGTGCGGCCCGCCTCGTAGATCCGGGGATCGGTAAGCAGCTCGACTCTGGCCACCGGTTCGATCTCCGCCTGCACCAGCGTCGCCGTTTGCAGCGCCCGTCGCGCCGGGGAGCTGACGATCAGGTCCGGCACCCGCCGTGTCGCGATGAGCCAGCGAGCCATCGCCGGTGCCGCCGCCAGACCTCGCGGCGCCAGCGGCCGCTCGAAATCCGGCAACGTCGCATCGCCCCAGGCCGACTTGGCATGGCGCATGATGATCAGGGTTCGGTCCTGCATGTTGCTGTGGCCCTCGCGAAGACATGCCCGGACAGGCTCCGGACCGGCCGGCTCTGCACCGATCCGGCGAGGACTTGGTCAGAGCTCAGCTAATATAATGGCACCGGCGGTTAGCTTCGCCGTGACCCATCCTGACGCACTTGCCGAGCGATTTTACGGGAACAGAAGATGACCGAAACCGAAGCCAACATTGCGCTGCTGCGTTCGGTGCCGATTTTCTCCAGCCTGACCGACCGCCAGCTGCAGCACATCCTGGAATCGCCCGACAACGGCATCGTCGAGTTCGGTCCGCTCGAAGACATCATTCACGAGAACGAGATCGGCGACTGCATGTACATCATTTTGACCGGTGTGGTCGATGTGCGCATGCGGACCGTGGGTGGGCGCGACATCACCATCGCGACCCTCAAACCGAACGAATTCTTCGGCGAGCAGGCGCTGCTGCCGGGCTCGACCGGACAGCGCAATGCCACGGTCCGGGCCTTGAAGCCGTGCCGGTTGCTGCGCATCTCAAAGAGCGACGTTGTACTCGGCCTGAGCCACGAGGAACCCGACGCGCCGCTGCCCCGCACCTTCGAGAATACCAGCGACCAGGATCGGGTCCGGATGCTGCTGCGCGGCGTCCGCCTGTTTCGCGCCCTGTCGCGCAAGGATCTGGCGCGAGTCCACGAATGGACCAAGGTCGTGAGCTTCGAAGCGGGCAACCTCATCCTGCGCGAGCGCGAAGCCGGCGATTACATGTATGTCGTGCTCGACGGTTCGGTCGACGTGTTCGTCATCGATGACGACGGCAAGGTCGTGATCCTGGCGCAACTCACCCGCGGCCACTACTTCGGTGAACAGGCGCTGCTGCCGGGCGTTCCGGGCGAGCGCAACGCCAATGTGCGCGCCAACACCGCGGTCACCCTGGTCCGGGTCGCGAAGAAATATTTCCAACTGATTCTGAATCACGACAACAAGCTGACCTTGGCGCTGCGCGAGGCTGGAGCGGAGCAGCGCAAGAAGATTCAGCAGGCAATCGGGCGACAGGATCCCTTCTGAGTCATCGCATTCGTGAATGCCCTCGAGCTGCGCGGTCTGGCCAAGACCTACGGCAATGGCAAATCCGCGTTGCGCGGCATCGACCTGGATGTCGCGCAGAGTGAATTTTTCGGTTTGCTCGGGCCGAACGGCGCCGGCAAGTCGACGACCATCGGCATCATCGCGTCGCTGGTCCGAAAGACCGCCGGCACGGTGCGGGTGTTCGGTATCGACATCGATCGGGACTTCCAGCTGGCGAAGATGCAGCTTGGTCTGGTGCCGCAGGAATTCAATTTCTCGCAGTTCGAGTCGCCCCGGACCATCGTCGTCAATCAGGCGGGCTTCTACGGTGTGCCGCGGCGCGTCGCCGAGCAACGCGCCGAGAGATACCTGCGCCAGCTCGGCCTGTGGGCGTACCGCAATGAACAGTCACGAACCCTGTCGGGCGGTCTGAAACGGCGGCTGATGATTGCGCGGGCGCTGGTGCATGAGCCACGCCTGCTGATCCTCGATGAGCCGAGCGCGGGCGTCGACATCGAGTTGCGCCGATCCTTGTGGGAGTTTCTGCGAGAAATCAACGCCCAGGGCACGACCATCATCCTGACGACGCATTACCTCGAGGAAGCCGAAAGCCTGTGCCGGCGAATCGCGATCATCGATCAGGGCACCATCATCGAGAACACGACCACGCGGGACCTGCTGGCACGGCTCGCGGTCGAGTCGTTCGTCTGCGACCTGGCCGCGCCGTTGACCGCGGTACCGCCGGACCTGCCGTTTACCGCACTGCTGCTGGATGCGGCGACCTTGCAGATTGATGTCGCCAAGGGTCTGCCGCTGAACGAGGTATTCCACGCGCTGTCCGCCCGCGGCATCCAGATCAGCAGCCTGCGCAACAAGGCCAATCGCCTCGAAGAACTGTTCCTGCGGCTGGTTGGCGAAGGTCGCGTCGAGGTTGGGCACGGCGCGAGCGAATGAACCGCTGGCGCACCAACCTGATCGCCCTTGGCACGATCGTGCACAAGGAGATTGGCCGCTTCCTGCGCATCTGGTTGCAGACCATCGTGCCGCCGGCCATCACGATGGCGCTGTACTTCATCGTCTTCGGCCAGCTGATCGGCCCGCGCGTCGGTGCGATGGGTGGCTATCCGTACCTGCAGTACCTCGCGCCCGGTTTGATCATGATGGCGGTGATCACCAATGCGTACGCCAACGTCGTGTCATCGTTCTTCAGCGCCAAGTTCCAGCGCCACATCGAGGAAATGCTGGTGGCGCCGGTGCCGGACGCGATCCTGCTCGCGGGTTATGTCATCGGCGGTATCGCACGCGGCCTCGCCGTCGGCGTGGTCGTGACCGTCGTCGCGCTGTTCTTCACCGACCTGAAACTGCACTCGCTGCCGCTGACGGTGGTGATCGTATTGCTGACGGCAACACTGTTCTCGGTCGCCGGATTCATCAATGGCATCCATGCCCGCAACTTCGATGACGTCTCGGTCGTCCCGACCTTCGTGCTGACGCCGCTGACCTATCTTGGCGGGGTGTTCTATTCGATCGATCTGCTGCCCGATTTCTGGCGCGGCTTGTCCCACGTGAATCCGGTGCTGTACATGGTCAACGCGTTTCGTTACGGCTTTCTCGGTGTCGCCGATATCAAGGTCACGACCGCGCTGCTGGTGCTGGTCGTGCTCATCGTCACGCTGACGTGCTATGCGCTGTGGCTGTTGCGCCGCGGCATTGGTTTGCGGAGCTAGATCAGCTCCGCTCTAGCCATCGCGGAAGGCGCAATAGCGCTGCCACGCCAGGCGCCACACCGGACCGGGGACACCCGCGCCGACCGCAACGCCGTCGAGCCGCGTCACCGGTGCCAGTTCACGCACCGAGCTGCTGAGGAAAATCTCGCTCGCACCATGCAGCTCGGCGACCGTCAGCGGTTCGTCATGCACCACGGTCAGCTCTGGCGCCAGCAGTTCGATGACGAGATCCCGGGTCACGCCGGGTAACAGATACGCGGTCTGCGCGGGCGTCTTGAGGCGATCGCCGACCACAGCGAAGACATTGCTGGAAACACCTTCGGTCACGATGCCGTTGCGCACGAGGATGGCATCGGCGGCACCGCGCGCCAGCGCTTCCTGTTTCAGCAGCACATTGGGCAACAGCGAAATGACCTTGAGGTCGCAACGCTGCCAGCGGATGTCGTCGAGGACGACGGCATCGATCGGTGCCGGCACGCCGCTGCGCGCCGGCATCACCATCGCAAACACCGTCGGTGCCGGCGGCTGCGGCGGAATCAGGTCACGCGGGGCGACGCCACGGGTTACCTGGAGATAGACGCTGGCGGAACCGGCTCCATTGCGGGCGAGCAGTTCCTCGAGCATCGCGCGCCAGCCGTCGTCGCTCAGCGGCATGCCGATGCCGACACCCGCCACGCTGCGCGCGAACCGCCGCAGATGCTCCGCCAGGCGAAACAGGCGTCCGTGGAACACCGGGATGACTTCGTAGACGCCATCGCCAAAGATGAAGCCGCGATCGAGCACCGGCACCATCGCTTCGCGCTCCGGCAGGAATGCACCATTGAGATATACGATCGACATCGGCATCCGCCCCATTACTCGAACAGCAACAGGAAGCGATCGTAGAGGCGTCCGAACAACCCCGCCTCCGGAACCGCCGTCTGCGCGCGCAACGGCACCGCCTTCAATTCCTTGCCATCGAGACTGATGCGCAACATGCCCTGCTCGGATCCGGCCGCGATGGGTGCCAGCAGCGGATTTCTGACTTCGACCTTCGCCTGGAGATCCTGGTAGCGGCCGCGCGGCACCACCAGATGCAGCGGCTCGCCGAGACCGAGCGGCACGGTCTCGGTGCTGCCCTGCCAGACGCGGGCGGTTTCGATCACGGCGCCGGCGTCGTAGACCTGGTGCGATTCGTAGAAACGAAACCCGTAGTTGAGCAAGGCCTGGGTTGCGCTGGCGCGGGTGCGGGTCGAGTCGGTCCCCATGACGACCGCGAGCAGGCGCATATCGTCACGCCTGGCGGAAGCCGCGAGGCAATAGCCGGCGGCTTCGGTATGCCCGGTCTTGATGCCGTCCACCGAGGGATCGATGTCGAGCAGCATGTTGCGGTTTTCCTGCCTGATGCCGTTGAACACGAATTCTCGAGCGGAGAACCAACCGTAAATCTCCGGAAAATCACGGATCAGCGCGGCGCCGAGCTTCGCGACGTCGCGCGCCGTGGTACGCATCGTCGGGTCGGGCAAGCCCGTGGCATTGGCGAAATGAGTATTGCTGAGGCCGAGGCGCGCCGCATGCTGATTCATCAATTCGGCAAACACCGTCTCGTCACCCGAGACGTGTTCCGCCAACGCGACGCTGGCGTCGTTGCCGGACTGGATGATGATGCCATGCAGCAGGTCGGTGACCGTGACTTTCTTGCCCACCTCGACGAACATCTTGGAGCCGCCGGTGCGCCAGGCCTTCTCGCTGATCGTGACCAGGTCATCGAGCTTGACGCCCCCCTTCGCCAGTTCGGTGGCGATGACATAGACCGTCATTATCTTGGTGAGGCTGGCGGGCTCGACGCCTTGATCGGCATTGGCTTCCGCCAGCACGTCGCCGCTGGCGAAATCCAGCAGCACATGCGCGGTCCCGGGTATCTGCGGTGGGCCGGGTACGCCCGGTGCCGCTGCGGCAACATCGAGTGCGAACAGGGCGCCGCACAACAGGACAGCAAACGATTTACTCATCGTGGCAATACGCTTCTCATTTGGTTGGGTTGCAAGGTGTTTCATTCCGCGAGCACGAAGCGGTCGCCGAGGCCTAGTCTGGCCAGTGCCGAAACCAGGTTCTGCGCCGTCGCCGCATTGACGAACGGACCAATCTGTACGCGGTACCACGTCTGGTCACCGGCAACGGCCTCGGCGATTCGCGCGGCCGTCGCCAGTTCCAGCGCCAGCTTCGCCCGCAGTGCTTCGGCATTGGCACGATCGCGAAACGCCGCAACCTGCAGGAACCTGCGCCCCGCCAGCGACACGGCCGGCAGTTCCGGCGCTGCCGCCGGCTCCGGCGCGGTCGCGAGCCGCACCCGCGGCAGGCGGCTGCCGGCGCCGCCAATGGCGCGGATTTCCACCGGCGCGGTGCCCGTGGCGATCATATCGAGCTTGCGTGCCGCGACGTAGGACAGGTCGAGCACGCGATCATCATGAAACGGTCCGCGATCGTTGACCTTGACGATCGCGCTGCGGCCATTGTTCAGATTGGTGACCTCGACATAGCTCGGCAACGGTAATTGCGTGTGCGCCGCCGTCATCTGATACATGTCGTAGACCTCCCCGCTGGAGGTCTTGCGGCCGTGGAACTCGCGGCCATACCACGACGCGATGCCGCGCTGCACGAAGCCGTCGCTCGCTGCCAGCGTGTAATAGCGCTTGCCGAGCACGACATACGACTCGGGATTGCCGTAGCGGCTCGGCGATTCGGCGCGAGGGATTGCATCGGCGACCTCCCTGCCCGCCGCCGGCGGTGCCTGCTCGCGAGGGGGGATGCCACCGCAGGCTCCGAACAACAGCGTCACCGCAAGCGCCATCGGAACTGGAAGTGGTGGCGCCGGGCGCATCACCGCGCCTCAAGCTCCCGGGACTGGCGCAGTTCCTCGGCCAACTGGAATACCGCCATCGCGTACAACGGACTGCGGTTGTAGCGGGTGATCACGTAGAAGTTGTGGAAGCCGAGCCAGTATTCCCGCTGTGTCGGCTGATCCAGCGCGATCACCGCCGCAGTGGCATCCGGCACCGCGGCGCCGGCCGCAACGAGACCGCCGGCGGCGAGTTCGGCGACGGTCCGCTGCGGTTTCAGGCCGAGCGCAACCAGTGCCTCCATATCGCCGTCGCGGCGCAGCGCCGGCATGGCAATCGGCTCGGCGCGCCGCCAGCCATTCGCCGCCAGGTAATTGGCGACGCTGCCGATCGCGTCCGCGGCGCTGTGCCAGATATCGCGCTTGCCGTCGGCATCGAAATCGACGGCATGGCGGCGAAAGCTGCTGGCGATGAATTGCGGCAGCCCCATGGCGCCGGCGTAGGAGCCGCGCAGCGACAGCGGCTCGACCTGCTCTTCGCGCGCCAGCAGCAGAAACTGCTCCAGTTCGCCACGGAAGAAATTGGCGCGCGGCGGATAATGAAATGCCAGCGTCGCATTCGCCTCGAGCACGGTGTAGCTGCCGGTAATGCGCCCGTAGAATGTCTCGACGCCGATGATGGCGACAATCACCGCCGCCGGCACGCCGAACTGTTCCTCGGCGCGGCGCAAGGCCTCCCGGTGCTCGTTCCAGAACGCAGCGCCCGCGGCGATACGCTCACGCGTCAGAAAGATCGGCCGGTATTCATGCCAGGGCTTGGCTTCCGCCGGCTTCGCCATCGCATCCAGGATCTTCTGCTGACCATCCGCGGCAGCGAACAGCGCGCGCAAGGACGCCGCGTCGAACCGATGCGTTGTGACCATATAGTGAATGAAGGCATCGACCTCGGCCGCATCCAGCGGCAGCGCGCGCGCCTGACCGGCAACGATGAGTTGCAGGAAGAACCAACCGATTGCCAACAGTGATTTCAAGGGCACGCTCCGGACTGTAACGAGGCGCTGGACAAGTCAGCGCCTCGTCAAATGTTAGCAATGAATTTCCGATGGGTCTGAATCGACATCACCATCCCGAAACCCGCGAACAGCGTGACCACCGCCGTGCCACCGTAACTGATCAGCGGCAATGGCACACCTACCACCGGCAATTGCCCACTCACCATACCCATATTGACGAACACGTAGACGAAGAACGTCAGGGTCAGACTGGCTGCCAAGAGCCGCCCGAACACATGCTGCGAAACGAACGCGATCCGCAGACAGCGGATGATCACCAGCGCGTAGGCACTGAGCAGTACGACCACACCGACGAAACCGAATTCCTCGCAGTACACCGCGAAGATGAAGTCAGTCGCGCGCTCCGGCAGGAATTCGAGATGCGACTGCGTGCCGTTGAGCCAGCCCTTGCCATACAGGCCGCCGGAACCCACCGCAATCATGCCCTGGATGGTGTGATAGCCGGTACCGAGCGGATCCGCGGCGGGGTCCAGCAGCGTGATGACACGCTGCTTCTGATAGTCATGCATGAAACGCCAGGCGATTGGCGCAATGGCCACGCCGAGGGCGAGCACGGCGCCGATCATGCGCCAGGGCAGCCCGGCGAGAAACAAGACGAACATGCCGGACGACGCGACCAGCAGTGCCGTGCCCAGGTCCGGCTGTTCGGCAATCAGCAATGCGGGCACGGCGATGATCAGTGCGCCAAGCAGCGCCTCGGTCGCGGTCGGCGGCAGACTGCGATCGCGCAGATACGAGGCCACCAGCAGCGGCACGGCCAATTTCATGATCTCCGACGGCTGAAAGCGGAAGCCGCCGAGTTCAAGCCAGCGGTGCGCGCCACGGCCGGTGCCGACCAGCATCACCGCGATGAGCAGCGCCACGCCTCCGGCGTATACGAGCGGGGCCCATCGCATCAAACGCTCCGGCGAGATTTGCGCGATCGTCAGCATGACGCCGAGACCGATGCCGAAATGAATCGCCTGACGCAGCACCACGTCGATCGATCGATTCGATGCGCTGTACAGCACGACCAGGCCGATCAGGCACACCGCCAACAACGCGACCAGCAATGGGGCGTCGATATGCATCCGGTCGAGCAGGTTTCTACTCCGCCATTGCTCCGCCATCGGCGTCCTCCGGAAGTGTGGCCGGCGCGGCCTCGGCATCCGGCGGTGCCGACGCGCCAAGCAGATGGTGATCGAGCAACCGGCGCACGATCGGCGCGGCGACGCTGCTGCCGCCGCCGCCATGTTCGACCAGCACGGCGACGGCGATCTGGGGATCCTGCACCGGCGCAAAGGCGATGAACCAGGCATGGTCCTGCAACTGCGCCGCGACCTTGTCGGTGCGTTGCGCCAGATCCTGCGCCAACGTGAACACCTGCGCGGTGCCCGATTTTCCGGCGTACCGGTAGGTGGCATCGGCCGCGGTGCGCCGCGCCGTGCCGCGGGTGCCATGGACCACTTCTTCCATGCCCGCGATCGCCTCGTCCCAATGTTCCTCGGCACGCAGGCGGACCACCAACCGGTCCTCAAAATGCGGCTCCACCGCGACCCGGACCAACGGATCCTCGATCTGTCCGGCCACATGGGGCGTGATGGCATGGCCGCGGCGGGCCAGCACCGCGGTCGCGAATGCAAGTTGCAATGGCGTCACCAGGGTATAGCCCTGGCCGATGCCGACGTTCAGCGTATCGCCGGGATACCAAGGCTGATCATGCGTCTTGCGCTTCCACTCCGGCGATGGAAACAATCCCGACGATTCACCGGGCAAATCGATACCGGTCGGCACACCGAAGCCGAACTGTCTGGCGAAGGTCACTAGCCGCGTGATGCCGATATCGCGTGCCAGCGCGTAAAAGTAGACGTCGCACGATTCGGCGAGCGCCCGCTTCAGGTCGACCTGGCCGTGCCCGCTGTGCTCCCAGTCGTGGTAGATGCGGCTGCTGTCCGGCAGTTGATACCAACCGGGGCACGGGGTGCGGGTCGTTGGTGTGCGATAGCCGCCGTCGAGACCGGCAAGGGCAAACACCGGCTTGATGGTGGACCCCGGCGGATACAGTCCCTGCAACGCACGGTTGTACAGCGGTCGATCCGGCGCGCCACGCAGCGCGGCATAGGCGGCGCTGCTGATGCCATCGACGAACGGATTGGTGTCATAGGACGGCGTACTGACCAGCGCCAGAACCGCGCCGGTGGCCGGCTCCAGCGCGACGATCGCGCCACGCCGATCGCCCAGGGCATCCAGCGCCAGCCGCTGCAGCGACGCATCCACGGTCAGATATATGTCATGTCCCGGACGCGGCGGTGTCTCTTCGAGCACACGCAGTTCGCGACCCTGCGCGTTCACCTCCACCTGGCGATAACCGACACTGCCATGCAGGATCCGTTCATAGGTCCTTTCGATGCCGGTCTTGCCGATATGCGTGCTCGCCCGATAGTTCGCGGCGTCGATTTCGGTCAGGTCCTGCTCGCTGATGCGGCCGATGTAACCGATCAAGTGCGCCCAGTAGCGGCTGTCCGGATAAAAACGCGACAGGCGAGCGTCGATACGCACCCCGGGGAACCGGTGTGCGTTCACGGAGAAGACCGCAACCTGGCGCTCCGTCAGCCGCGAAATCAGCGTGAGTTCATTGACCCGGCCGCGGCTGCGCAACTCGCCGCGAAACGTCTCCAGCTGTTCGTCGCGCAATTGCAGCAACTCGCGCAATTCGGCCACGGTCGCGTCGATTGGCCGCACCTTCCCGGTGTCCAGCACCAGCGCGAAACTCGGCCGATTGTCGGCGAGCAACTCGCCTTCGCGGCTGAAAATGAGGCCGCGCGGCGGCGCGACCGCGATGACCTTCAGCCGGTTATTCTGGGACAGCGTCGCATAATGATCGGCCTTGATGATTTGCAGATAACCGAGCCGCAGCAGCAGCAGCAGGATCAACAGCACCATCCCGGCGCCGGCGAACAGCGCACGCCGGTTCACGACCAAGACGCTGTGCCGCAGATTGGCCATCGCGGCCGGCTTGCGGCGCGCCTTCAACGGACCCCGCCCTTGCGCCGCACGTCGCGCAGAATGATGAACAGCCACGGCCACAGCAGCGCGCTGGTAACAACCGTGAGGTAACTGACCGAAGGCACGGGCACCCCGGCAAAGCGATCGACGATCCGCAGCAGCGTCACGTACAACAGCAACATGCCGGCGCAGATCGAGCCCTGTTGCAGCTGCGAAAAGACCCGCAATCGCTTGTGATAGATGACCGTAAGGCACGCAATCACCGCGAGCCCCAGCGCGTGCTGTCCCAGCGTCGTGCCGACCAGCACGTCGAGCAGCACGCCGATGAACCAGGCGGTGATGACACCGACGCGCTCGGGCACGGCCATGCTCCAGTACATCAGCACCAGCGCGACCCAGGCGGGACGCCAGGCTTGGGCCCAGGCCGGCAGCGGCAACACGGTTAGCGCGAACGCAATCAGGATGCTGAGGCCTATCAGCAGGGTGCCGCGCAGGTTTCTGAGGCTCACGGCGCAGGCGCCTCCGTGGCTGGCACCGCGGCGGGCGTGTCCTGTTCCGGGGTCTGGGGCCAGACAAACAGGACTTCGCGGGCATGCGCCAGATCGGCGTGCGGCCGCAGCTTGATGCGGGCGAACGGCGCGGTCGGTTCGAACTCGATCACTTCGATCACGCCGACTGGATAACCCGCCGGAAAGACGCCGTCCATGCCGGACGAAACCACCAGATCGCCTTCGGCGATGTCGGCATTGTTCGGGATGAAGTTCAAATCGAGCTGCGCCATCGAGCCGGTTCCGACGGCGATGGCCCGCACGCCACTGCGATTGACCGCGACCGACAGCGCGTGCCGTGGGTCGGTAATCAGCATCGCCGTACTGGAGAACGGGTTGACATGCACGGTCTGCCCCATGATTCCTTCGGCATCCAGAATCGGTTGGCCGGGAAAGACGCCGCTGCGCACCCCCTGATTGATGATGATTTCATGCGCCGAGGGCGTCGTCTCCACTGCCAGCAGTTCGCCGGCCAGCACCTTCTGCCCCACCATCACCGAGGTGTCGAGCAAGGCGCGCAGACGCTCGTTCTCGCGCTCCAGCGTCTGATAGCGTTGCATCCGAAAGCGCAGTTCCAGATTCTCGGCACGCAGCCGCTCATTGGCCGCGCGCAACTCCCGGCGCGACGAGAACTTCTCCGCGGTCGCGCGGACCAGCGTTGTCGGAAAGTCGACCACGAGGTGGATGGGATAAAGCACGACCGCGAGCGTGGCGCGCACGGACTCGAGCCGCTGCTGCCGCTGATCGATCACGATCAGCAGGAACGACAGCACCAGGCAGACGATGAACCGGGAGAAGACCGATGGGCCTTCCGCGAACAATGGCTTGATGGCACGCCTCCTATCGGATTGGCGCGAAAGAGGCTACTCCAGCACCAGCACGTCCGGGCCGTGTTCCTCGATCATCTCCAGCACCCGCCCGCCACCACGCGCGACGCAGGTCAGTGGATCGTCCGCGATCAGGACCGGCAAGCCCGTCTCCTCCATCAACAGGCGATCGAGGTCCTTGAGCAGCGCGCCACCACCGGTCAGCACCATGCCACGGTCGGAGACATCGGAACCGAGTTCCGGAGGCGTCTTCTCCAGCGCGGTACGAACCGCGCCGACGATGGCGGCAAGCGGCTCCTGCAATGCCTCCAGTACTTCATTGCTGTTCAGCGTGAAGCTGCGCGGCAGACCTTCGGCGAGATTGCGACCCTTGACTTCGATCTCTCGGACTTCATTGCCGGGATAGGCGCACCCAATCGCATGCTTCACCCGCTCCGCAGTCGCGTCGCCAATCAGGCTACCGTAGTTGCGACGGACATAATTGATGATGGAATCGTCAAACCGATCGCCGCCGACCCGGACCGAATCGGAGTAGACGATGCCGTTCAGCGAGAGGATCGCGACCTCGGTGGTGCCGCCGCCGATGTCCAGCACCATCGAACCGCTGGCGTCGCTGACCGGCATGCCGGCGCCAATCGCCGCCGCCATCGGCTCCTCGATCAGATATACCTCGCGCGCACCAGCACCCTCGGCCGACTCCTTGATCGCCCGACGCTCGACCTGGGTCGAGCCGCAGGGAACGCAGATCAGCACGCGCGGACTCGGCTTGAACAGTTGATTGCCATGTACCTTGCCGATGAAATGCTGCAACATCTTTTCGGTTACGGTGAAATCCGCAATCACGCCATCTTTCAACGGCCGAATCGCCTCGATGTGTCCGGGGGTGCGGCCGAGCATCTTCTTCGCTTCCGCGCCGATCGCGGCGATCTGCTTGGCCGCGTTGCTGTCACGATTGCGGCGGATGGCGACGACCGATGGTTCATTGAGGACGATGCCTTTGCCGCGAACGTATATGAGGGTGTTGGCCGTACCCAAATCGATCGACAGATCGTTCGAGAACAGGCCTCGGAAATAGCTGAACATAGAAAACCTACCTGATTCGAGACGCGGGCCGTGCGCTGTGTGCCGCAACGGGTCCTGGTGCCAGCAGGCCGACTCGCCTGCGATGGGTGGTTGCCGCGACGCCGGCGGTCAACGGAGCCAGCGTTCCGGAAAAATCCGGTACAATATCAATCACTAACGAGAACAGCGCGGGGCCGGGGCGGCGTAAATGTAACAGTGGCCGGTACGCTGAGCAAGCGCCCAGACCCCGCCGAAGAAATTGCCTGTCATGTCGGTAACACAACACGATCTGGAACGTCTTGGCGACCTCGCCCGCATTGCCATCGCCGTGGGGCAGGAAAGCGATCATGTCGCCGCGCTGTCGCGCGTCATCGACCTCGTCGCCGAACTGCAGGCGGTCGCCGTTGCTGGGGTCGAGCCGATGTCGAATCCGCACGATCAAACCGCTGAGCTGCGGCCGGATCTGGTGACTGAAACCGATCGCAGTGCCCTGTTTCAGCAACTTGCCCCGGCAACGAGGAACGGCCTCTATCTCGTGCCGCAGGTCATCGGCTAGGCTACCGGATGCACACTCTGTCTCTCGCGGCGCTGGCCGCCTGCCTCGCCAAACGCGAGTTTTCCAGCGTCGAGCTCACCCGCCATTGCCTTGATCGGATCGATCGGCTGGATGGGCATCTGAACAGTTTCATCACGATTAGCCGCGACTCGGCGCTGGCACAAGCCGCCGCCGCCGATCAACGCATCCGGGATGGCCGGGCCGGCCCATTGACCGGCATTCCCTACGCCAACAAGGACATCTTCTGTACTGCCGGGATCCTGACCAGTTGCGGCTCGAAGATGCTGGCGAATTTCATCGCCCCCTACGATGCGACCGTCGTTACCCGGCTCGCCGAGGCCGGCATGGTGATGGTCGGCAAGACCAACATGGATGAATTCGCGATGGGCTCGTCGAATGAGACCAGCCATTACGGTACGGTACGCAATCCAAGGAATACGGAATACGTGCCGGGCGGCTCGACTGGCGGTTCAGCCGCCGCGGTCGCCGCGCGGTTGGTGCCGGCGGCAACCGGCACCGACACCGGCGGTTCGATCCGGCAGCCCGCCGCGCTCTGCGGCGTCAGCGGTCTGAAGCCGACCTACGGCCGCGTGTCGCGCTGGGGCATGATCGCTTATGCCTCGAGCCTCGACCAGGGAGGCCCGATTGCCGGTGACGCCGAGGACCTGGCGCTGCTGCTGAACGCGATGGCCGGCCATGACCCGCGCGATGGAACTTCGGTTCGCCGCGAGGACGAAGACTTCACCCGGTTGCTTGCCGGCGACCTGCGCGGCATGCGCTTTGGCGTGCCGCGTGAGTTCTTTACCGATGGCCTCGATGCCTCGGTCGCGGCGCGCATCGAAGCGGCGTTCGCCGATCTGACCCGGCTCGGCGCCGAACGGGTCGACATCAGTCTGCCGAACATGCGCCACGCCATCCCCGCGTACTACGTCATTGCCCCGGCGGAGTGTTCGTCCAATCTTGCGCGCTATGACGGCGTGCGTTTCGGCCATCGTTGCGCTGCCCCGCGCGACCTTGAGGATCTGTATCGGCGCAGCCGCGCCGAGGGCTTTGGCACCGAGGTCAAGCGCCGCATCCTGGTCGGCACCTATGTGCTGTCGCATGGCTATTACGACGCCTACTATCTGCGCGCGCAACGCGTGCGCCGCCTGATCAGCGAGGACTTCCGGCGCGCGTTCGAGCAGGTGGATTTCATTGCCGGACCGACCACGCCGGATACCGCGTTTCGCTTTGGCGAGAAGTCCAGCGATCCGGTGGCGATGTATCTGTGCGATGTCTACACCACCGCGGTGAACCTCGCCGGCTTGCCGGCCCTGTCGCTGCCGGCCGGTCGCGCCGGCAATGGCCTGCCGACCGGCCTGCAACTCATCGGCCGGCCGTTCGACGAGGCGCGCCTGCTGCAAGCGGCACACCAGTTCCAGCAACAAACGACCTGGCACCGCGACGTGCCACAACTGCCGCTATGAGCATCGCGACACACCGCCCGGACTGGGAAACGGTCATTGGCCTGGAAATTCACGTGCAGCTAGCGACCGACAGCAAGCTGTTCTCCGGCGCCGCGAACCGCTTCGGCGCGACACCGAATACCCAGGCCTGCGCGGTCGATCTCGGCTTGCCGGGAATTCTGCCGGTGATCAACGCGGCGGCGGTGCGGATGGCTGTGATGTTCGGCCTGGCGATCGGTGCCGAGGTCGCGACGCGTTCCCAGTTTGCGCGCAAGAACTATTTCTACCCCGACCTGCCGAAGGGCTACCAGATCAGCCAGTACGAATTGCCCATCGTGCGCGGCGGCGCCCTCGACGTGGTCGATGATGCCGGAACCTGGACTCAG
>JADLEV010000014.1 GCA_020845935.1 Gammaproteobacteria bacterium | reverse complement strand
TGCCGGTTTGGGGTCACGAGCGACCTCGGACCCTGCTCTGGCTGGCGCTGCAACCGGCTGGTGCTGAGGTGGCTCTGGTCGGTGTCGAGGATGCCAATCCATTGCTCGCGTTCGGCCAGGTGCAGGCCGAGGCGCGCGGCATCCCGCTCATCATGCCGTTGCTCGATCTCGACGAGCGCCTGCGCATATCCCTGGAGAACCTGCAACGCGGCGACCTGGCCAACGTTGCCGAAGCCTCGGCGCGCTACGGCGTCGAGGCAGTATTGGTCGGTGATCTGCGGGAAACCGCGCCCGGACTCTGGCAGGCGCAGTGGTATCTGCTCGCCAATGGCACCCAGACCGGCTGGTCCTCGCTCAGCGAAGATCCGGCACTGTTGCTCGACGAGGCAATCAATCTCACCGCCGATGCGCTGGCGCAGCTCTACGCCGGGGGCACCGCGGTTGCCGCCGATACGATTGCGGTGACGCTCACGCAGGTCCGCTCGGCGCGCGATTACGCCCGTGCGCTCGCCTATCTCGAATCCCTGGCGCCGGTCGCGAAGCTGGAGGTCGCCGGTGTTGCACTCGATCGGGTGGACCTGCGCCTGGCTGTGCGCGGGGGCATGCCGGGGTTGCTGCAGACGGTCCAGCTTGGCCGTGTGCTCCTGCCCGCGCCCGATCGGCCCGACGTCCTGCAACTCATCCCCGAGTGAACGATTTTGCTAATCCCGTGCCGCGCCGGTGGCTGGCGCTGGCCGCGCTGGTCGCGACGCTCTGGCTGGTGTACGCGCTGGCACCGGTACTGACGCCATTCTTCATCGCTACCTTGCTGGCCTACCTTGGCGATCCCCTGGTCGATCGACTGGAAGTGCGCCGCGTCCGCCGCACCGCCGCGGTGCTGATCGTGTTCGCCGGCATGTTCCTGCTTGGCGTTCTGGCGTTGCTGGTGCTGCTGCCGCTGCTGTATCACCAGGTGCTGCAATTGCTGGCGCTCGCGCCGCGGGTCGCGACCCTGGTCGCCGATGAGGTCGTGCCGCGGCTCGGGGCGTTGCAGCGCTTTGGCATCACGATCGACATCGAGACCATTCGCGGCGCGCTGGCGGCGAACTGGTCCGGGATTGGCACGGTCGCGACCGACCTGTTGCTGCGGGTGGGTCAATCCGGGCAGGCATTGCTGTTGACGCTCGGCTATCTGGTGCTGATCCCCGTGGTCACTTTCTATCTGCTGCGGGACTGGGACCAGCTGCTGGCGCGGCTGCGCGATCTGCTGCCGCGCCGCATCGAAGGCCCGGTCTGCCGCCTCGCTGCGGAGTGCGACGCGGTGCTCGCCCAGTTCCTGCGGGGACAGCTCGCGGTGATGTTGGCGCTGGCGGTCGTGTACACCATCGGCTTGTGGCTCGTTGGCGTCGATTCGGCGTTCGCCATCGGCATGTTGTCCGGCCTGGTCAGCTTCGTGCCTTATCTCGGCGTCATCGTCGGCATGGTCGTCGCCGGGTTCGCCGTGCTGGTCGAGTATCAGGATTGGTTGCACCTGCTTGGCGTTGGTGTCGTCTTCGGCGCCGGACAGATGCTGGAAGGCATGGTGCTGTCGCCGTGGCTGGTCGGCGAGCGCATCGGGCTGCATCCGGTTGCGGTGATGTTCGCGGTGATGGCCGGCGGGCAGTTGTTCGGATTTACCGGGGTGGTGCTGGCGCTGCCGGTCGCGGCGGTGGTCGTGGTGTTGCTGCGGCATGTGCATCAGGGTTATCTCGACAGCGACTGGTACGCATGAGCGCGTCGGCCCGGTTCGAGCAGATAGCGCTCGGTCTGTCGCTGCCCGGGACGGCGACGTTTGCCGATTTCTGGCAGGGGCCGAACCGCGAGTTGGTCGCGCAACTGGAACGGCTGATGCGCGACGATGGCGGCGCGAGCGTGTATCTGTCCGGTCCGCCGGGCAGCGGCAAGACCCACCTGTTGCAGGCTTGTTGCAACGCGGCCCAGGGCAGGATCGGCTATCTGCCACTGGCCGAGGTCGAGCCGTTCGGTCCGCGCGTGATCGACGGCCTGGACGCGCTCGATTGTGTCTGTATTGACGACCTCGATCGCGTGGCCGGACGGGAGGAATGGGAACATGGCATGTTCGTCTGCTGCAACCGTTTGCGTGATGCCGGACGAAAGTTGATTGTCAGCGGTGCTCAGCCGCTGCGTGAGCTGCCGGTTCGCCGTGACGATGTTCTGTCGCGGTTGGCCTGGGGTCTGGTCTACCGGTTGCGACAGCCGGACGACGCCGAATTCGGCGAGGCCTTGCGATTCCTGTGCGAGCGCCGCGGCATGCCCATCACGCCGCAGGTGATCGAGTTTTTGCTGCGGCGTTTGCCGCGCTCGCTGGCCGACCTGGTCGCGATCGTCGAGCAGCTCGATGCCGCGAGCCTGCAAGCCCATCGCCGGCTGTCGGTGCCATTCGTCAAGGACGTGTTGCGGCTCTGACGGCAGCCCGACATGAGGCGACGCCTGGTCGATTTCGTGCGCCACGTCGTCCGCCGCTTCAAGGCGGATCGCTGCAGTAGCGCGGCCGCGGCCCTGGCCTACACCTCGCTGCTCGGCATCGTGCCTTTGTTCACGGTCGTGTTCGTGCTGCTGTCCGCGGTGCCGCTGTTTCGCGAACTGGCGCGGCAAGGCGATCAATTCCTGTTCGCCAACTTCGTGCCGGCGTTCGGCGATACGGTGCGGAGCTATGTCGTCGCCTTCTCGGCCAAGGCCCGCGATCTGACGCTGCTCGGTTTCGGCATGCTCGTGGTCACGGTGATACTGCTGATGTCCACGATCGAGACGACCTTCAACGTCATCTGGCGCGTCCGCCGGCAGCGGCCGTTTGCCGTTCGGCTGGTGCGCTATCTCGCCGCGTTGGCCCTCGGTCCGCTGCTCGCCGGATCCGGTCTGGTTGCCACGTCGTACCTGGCGTCGCTGCCACTGCTGGCGCGGATGGATTCCGTCTGGCAGGTCGAAACTCGCCTGCTGTGGCTGTACTCGCGTGCGGCGACCGCACTGGCCTTCGTGCTGTTTTTCAAACTGCTGCCGAATCGGTTCGTGGCGATGCGCGATGCGCTGGCCGGGGGGCTGGTCGCAACCGCGCTGTTCGAGATCGCCAAGCAGGGTTTTGCCTGGTACGTCTTGAACGTGCCGACGCAACAGCTGGTCTACGGGACGTTCGCAACACTGCCGGTGCTGCTGGTCTGGATCTATCTTTGTTGGGTCATCCTGTTACTGGGTGCCGAAATCACCCACAGCCTCGGCGCGCTGCGGCTGCGACGTGCCGGGCCAGGTCCGTCCGGCTGAAAGTCCGCGGTACCGTCACACCGACCGTGCGGCCGGCCACAGCGGTGCCGCGACGCTGGCGCTAAAGCCGATAGGCTGCCAGGTCGTGGTCAAGTACAACGTCTCTTGGCCGACATACTCCGGACCGGTTTGGCAGTGGTCGCTTCGTGCAGATGTTGCACAGGTCGCATTACTCAGGCTGGGATCGTCCGGGGGGAGCGGCTAGGCTGTTTCACAACCGGATTGGGGCGCGCCGGCCAGGACCGAAAGGTGTCCCCATGCTCGTTCAGGACTGAAATGGTGGCCGGCGGTTTGCAGGCGCGCGGGGACGCGCGTTCGGCTGCGGGAAGGAGAGAGGATCGTGCTGGAATCCAGGAAGATTGACCGATGACATTCGCACGCGACGCGCAAGTCATCGGATTCCAACGACAGTTGCAGGAGCGCTTGCAGGGAGTGCTGGAAGTGATGCCGGTCGCCATTTCGTGGGCCACACTCGACAGTCACCGCATCGTCTTCGTCAACCGTTGGTTCACCGAATTGTTCGGCTATGTCGCCGCGGACCACACTTCGGTCGTCGACTGGATCGAACGGACCTACCCGAATCAGCGGCAGGCGCAACGGGCCCGGGAGGTCTGGCAGGACATGTCACGGCAACGGCGATCCGGGATGATCGGGAACCCGCAAGTAGAGGTCGACGTGCGGTGCAAGGACGGATCGATCAAGACAACCCTGTTCAGCGGCGCAATTCTGCCGGAACTTGGCGGCGGACTCGCGATGTTCGTCGACATTACCGAGCGCAAACAACAGGAAAGGGCGTCGGCGCGGCTGGCGCTCGAGGACCCGCTGACCGGACTGCCCAACCGGCGCGCGTTCATGAGCGAGCTCAGAACCGCGTTGGCGCGGGCACGCCGCCGGCAAGCCATCGTCGCGCTGCTGATGGTCGACCTCGATGGGTTCAAGCCGCTCAACGACACGTTCGGCCATGATGTCGGTGATCGCGTCCTGCTGATCGTCGCGGCACGACTCAAACACGCCATCCGGGCCAACGATCATGTATGCCGGATCGGTGGTGACGAATTCGGCATCATCATCGATGCCTGCGACACAACGGCGGTCGCGGAGCAGGTCGCGGACCGGGTCGTTGCTGAAATCCGCACGTCATTTTCCATCGAGGGGAACGAAATCGTCATTGGCGCGAGCATCGGCATCGCATATTTTCCGGAGCAGGCGGCAACCGAGGAAACACTTATGAAACATGCCGATGGCGCGCTGTATCGCGCCAAGCACTCCGGTCGGGATCGTTGGAGCAAATGAGGCCGCGCCATGGGTGGCGCGGCCGCAGCCTTCACTGGTAGGAAAACCAGTCGAATGTTGCAGTTCGCTCGATGACACGTCCTGCGGTCACTTCCTGACGTTGCGAACGATCGAGCAGCAGCAAGCGCAGGTCCGCGCTGTACAGGCCGGGGCTGGCCAACAGCGTTTCCGGCGGTCCATCTTCGGCGGGCATGAGCAATGCCGGTCGCGGTTGCGTCTGAAATTCGGAGCCGGCAATGGCATGAATCATAACCGCCCGAGCCGTCCGGCAGATTATCTGCGTCCCGATACGGCTGTCCCCCGCACGGCCCTGGCGTAACCAGCGTATTGTTGTCAGCAGCCAGTTGCCGGCACCGCCAGCACGCAACGCCAACAGCTCGCCAACCCGCGGCAATGCGGCTGGCTGACCGACCGGCGCCAACGCTGCGCCCACGTCACTGCTGTTGAGCAGCGACCAGGATCGCAGGTTGGCAATCTCGCTGGCAGAGCCCCGGTCGAACAAGGCATGGATGTCGCGCAGACCGATGACGACCTGAGCCGAGCCGCCGGCCGATTGCCTGGGCCACCGCCGCCGCGGGGGATCTCCCCAATGCCGAACCAGGTGTTCGAGCAACCGGGTCCGCGCACGATTTTGATCCCGGATCGCGGTGCCGGAGTGCTGGCCAATTTTCCCCAGTTCGATCTGGCACCGTTGTGCCAGACGGCTGCAACGGAGTAGGTGCCAATGAGGTGTTGGCGCAGTGGGATCGATCTTGCGCAGATCAATCGGCGCCCGCGCGCGCTCCGGATCGATCACGAAAACCCCGCGCGGGTCGGCCGGAGGTTCGTAGTGAACGAGATCGATATCATCGTTCCAATCCGCCAGCATTTCGTAGGCCTGCCAGACAGCGCCCGGGTCGAGCTGTGCCGGCTGGGCGAGCACACAGGCACAGATGCGGGCATAGGCGCGCCTGGGTGTCGTGCGCCGTTCGGGCCGATCCGGATCCGTCAGTTGCTCGTCGAGGAACATCCCGCTTTCCGCGAGCAGGAAAATGCCGTGCAGGTCACGCCACGTCTCCTCGCTGGCTGGAAGGTATGATTCGAAGCCCAGCAACATGGCATGGGCATGAGCGGTGATACCGAGCAGGCTGGCCCGGGCTTGACGTTGGCCGACGCGAAACAGAGTGGTCGCGAAGTTCCGGGTCGTGACATCCGCCCCTTGCAGGGTCTGATTGCAGCCCCGGCCAATTTCCGCGGCCAGCGCATGCAGCTTGGGCAATAACAGAGGACGCTGCGCTGGCGCCAGCGACGGTCGGCTGCCGCTGGCGCGTACGGTCACATTCAACAGAAACTGGTAACGTTGCCAATACAATTCCAGCAACTCGAAGCGGACGCTGGATTTCAGCTCGCTTGCCCGCGTCTCGAGCATCGCCTCCAGCATCAGGTCGAGGCTCTTGCTGGGGTTGGCATAGGGCAAGGTATCCAGCCAATCGTCGAGATGGGCCGGCCGCAGTTCCGCTGCCATCAATCCATTCCCATTCGCGTGCAAGAGGTCGGCATGACGATAGGGTAGCGCAGAAGTCGCCGGTGGGGCACGGCATCGGGGATAATGCGCCGATGGTCAGCGAATCGCGGTCTTATCTCGTGTCCGGGCGGGTGCAGGGTGTCGGGTTCCGGGCGGGCGCGGCGGCGCGCGCGACGGCGCTGGCGCTCGATGGCTGGGTGCGGAACCTTGCCGATGGCAGGGTCGAGGCATTGGCGAGAGGCAATCTTGCAGCACTCGAGGCATTCGAGGACTGGTTGCGCCGGGGGCCGCGCGGCGCCGCCGTGTCGGAAGTCGTCGCCAGCAAGATAGCGACGGAACCACCGCGAGGGTTCTCCGTCCGGGTTGACTCTTGAGTCGGGTTGGCCCGGCCGTAACCGCGACGATCCGCAGCGGCATCCCGGGATGCGGTCGATATCGACAGTCGGAAAGCAAAATTGTTACACTGCGATGCAACTATTCCCGGCGGTCCGATTTTTACCTGAGTGTTCCCGACAGATGCCCCGAAACGCGGGCGAGGAGAGGTTCTAGGCCAATGAAACACATGGCGCTGACGCTGCGCGTCAACGGTCAAGATCGACAGATACTCGTGTCCCCGAGCAAGACTCTGCTCGAAGTGTTGCGGGAGGATCTGAACCTGACCGGTACCAAACACGGTTGTGAACTCGGCGAATGTGGTGCCTGTACCGTGCTCGTCTCAGGCAAGCCCCTGTTGGCCTGTCTGGTCCCGGTGGCCCAGATCGACGGTGCGGAAATAACGACCATCGAAGCGCTGGGCGGCCCGAGCAATCCGGACCCGCTTCAGGTCGAATGGGCACGTCTCGGCGCCGCGCAATGCGGCTACTGCACGCCCGGTTTCGTGATGAGCGCGAAGGCTTTGCTCGATGGCAATCCGAACCCGACGCGGGACGAGATCAAGGAGGCGATCTCGGGCAACCTGTGTCGCTGCACCGGTTATCACAAGATTGTCGAGGCGATCGAGAATGTCGCCCAGCAACAACAGGTTTCCAAGGTGATCAACGCGGTGACGATTGCGTCGCGCCAAACCACGGCGGTGGAGGTGCGAGACTGATGGCACCCAAAACCGAATACGCCGTCATCGGCGGTACCGAGACCAAGGTCGACGGCCTGGAGAAGGTCACCGGCCGTACCCGCTATGCCGATGACCTTTCGTTCCCGAACATGTTGTACGGGCGTTTCCTGCGCAGCCCGCATGCGCATGCGCGGATCAAGAACATCGACGTGTCGAAGGCCGCGGCGATGCCCGGCGTGCATTGCATCCTCACCGGCAAGGACTTCCCGATTCCATTCGGGCCGCTGCCGATCTCCGAGGATGAGCATGTGCTGGCCATCGACAAGGCGATTTACGTCGGCGAGCCGGTGGTAGCCATCGCGGCAAGCGACGAAGCGACCGCCGATGCCGCTTGCCGCGCCGTGGTCGTCGATTACGAAGAGCTCGAGTCGTACATGACTTTGGAGGAAGCGCTGGCGCAAAAGGGCGAGGCGATTCATCCCGACCATCGCGGTGGCAACGTCCACAAGGAAGTGCCACTCGAAATCGGTGATGTCGAACAAGGTTTCGCCGAAGCGGAATATCTGCGCGAGGATGTCTTCTATTACGAAGGCAACACGCACATGCCGATCGAGGAGCATGCCTGCATCGGCGTCCCGGAAGGGATCGACAAGGTCACGCTGTACAGCTCGACGCAGAACCCGCACTACGGCCATCGGCTGTTGGGCAAGGTGCTGGGTTTGTCGCCGAGCCGCATCCGCGTCGTCGCGACTCCGGTTGGAGGAGGTTTCGGCGGCAAGTGCGATACGTTTTCGCATGAGTTCTCCGCATGTCGGATGGCGCTGCTGACGGGACGCCCGGTCAAGTTCACGCTGACCCGTGAGGAAGTGTTCTATACGCATCGCGGCCGGCATCCGGTGCTGATGTGGTCGAAGATCGGCTTCAAGCGCAACGGCAAAATCACGGCGATGTACTTCAAGTCGTTCCTCGACGGTGGTGCCTGTGGCAGCCTGGGGGTTGCGTCGACCTACTACACCGGTGCGTTGCAACCGTGCAGCTACAAGATCCCGCATTACAAGTTCGAAGGCGTGCGGCTGTTCACCAACAAGCCGGTGTGTGGCCCGAAGCGCGGCCATGGCACGCCGCAGCCGCGTACGGTGATGGAAACCCAATTGGACAAGACCGCGGTCGATCTCGGCATCGATCCCGCGACGTTGCGATTGATCAACGCGGTCGAGCCGTACTCGAAGACGGTCAATCACTTCCGCATCACCAGCTGCGGTCTGAAGGAATGCATCGAGAAGGTGGTCGAGGCCTCGGATTTCCGGAACAAGTGGGGCAAGCTGCCGCACGGCAAGGGCATCGGTTTCGCAGCGAGCGTGTACATGTCCGGCGCTGGCGTGCCGCAGTATTGGAACAATGGCCCACACTCCGAGGTGACCGTCAAAGTCGGCCGCTTCGGTGAAGTGCAGTGTCTGACGGGCTCGACCGACATCGGCCAGGGCTCGATGATGGTGCACGCCAGCATCGTCGCCGAGGTGCTCGGTCTGCACACGCGCGACATCATGGTGTTGAACGGTGATACCGCAACAACGCCAATCGATCTCGGTTCCTATTCGAGCCGCGTCACGTTCATGAGCGGCAATGCGGCGCTGCAAGCGGCGCGGCGAATGCGTGACCAGATTGCCGGTGTCGTCGCCGAATCGTTCGGCGTCACGGCCGATCGCATCGAGTTCCGCGAGTACAAGGTATTCAACGCCGACAACCCGGAACAGTCGATGGATTGGCCGGATGCCTGCGCGCTGACCGAATCCAAGCTCGGTGCGCAATCGAGTTCGGGCAATTACACGCCGCCCGATCTCGCCGGCCCGTACAAGGGCGGCACGGTCGGTCCGTCGCCGGCCTATACCTTCACCGCGCTCGCGGTCCAGGTCGATGTCGATCCCGAGACCGGCATGATCAAGATCGAAAAGGTCTGGTGCGCGCACGACATCGGCTTCCCGATCAACCACACACTGGTGATCGGTCAGGTCGAGGGCGGCATCTACATGGGCCTGTCGGAAGCGCTGCTGGAGGAAATGGTCTATCGCAAGAACCGGCTGAAAGCACCGTCGCTGCTCGACTACAAGACGATCACGGTGGCCGAGATGCCGGAGATCGAGACGCATCTGATCTGCACGAACGATCCGGAAGGGCCGTTCGGCGCCAAGGAGGCCGGGCAGGGTCCGTTGCTGCCCGCGATTCCGGCACTGCTGAACGCGGTTTACGACGCGGTCGGCGTGCGTATCGACGAAGTGCCGTGCAGTCCCGACAAGGTGCTGTTCGCGATGGAAGAAAAGGCTGAAGGTGGCGCCGGCCGGTATGGACCCAAGGCGTTCCTGGAACACAAGATGACCTCCAAGCCGGTACGCGCCCCGCGTCCGGCGGAATGGGAAAACGGCAACGAGGGGAGGATGAGCTGATGTTGCGACTGCCCGAATTCGAATACGCGGCGCCGACGACCGTCGCCGAGGCGACCCGCCTGCTGCATGAGCGTGGCACCAAGGCGATGCTGCTCGCGGGCGGCACCGATCTGATCCCGAATCTGAAGCGCCGGCAGTTCCGTCCGGAACTCGTGGTGGCACTGCACAAGGTCGAGGCACTGCGCGGTATTCAGGAACGTTCCGGTCGCCTGGTCATCGGACCGCTGGCGACACTGGCCGAGGTCGCGGCGCATCCGGCGATCCGGAGCCAGTACCCGGCGCTGGCAAACGCCGCCGCCATGATTGGGACGCCACAACTGCGCAACCAGGGCACGCTGGGCGGCAATCTGTTCCTGAACACCCGCTGCTCGTTCTACAACCAGCTTGAAGAATGGCGCAATTCCGACGGATCCTGTCTCAAGGCGGAGGGGGGCAAATGCCAGGTCGCACCCGGCGGCAAGCGTTGCTGGGCGGTATCGTCGTCCGACACGGCGCCGGTGCTGGCGGCGCTCGGCGCCGAACTGAGGCTGGTGCGACATGATGACGAGCGCATGGTTCCGGTCGCCGCTCTGTATCGCGATGACGGTATCAACTACCTGGCCGTCCAGCCCGGCGAGATGTTGACTGAAGTTTTGTTGCCGGTTGCCGGCACCTGGGATCGCACCGCGTTCCTCAAGCTGCGCCGGCGCGGCACGTTCGATTTTCCGATCCTGAACGTCGCCGGTGCGGTCAAGTTCGGCGCCGGCAACGTGGTCGAACGGATCAGCGTGATGCTGGGCGCGGTGGGTTCGACGCCGATGGCGATCGATGCGCAGAAGCTGTTCGCCGGCAAACCGCTCGATAATGCCGCGGCGACTGCTGCGTTGCAGACCCAGGCCGGCAAGCGCGCGACACCGCTGCCGAATACCGACGCCAGCCACGTCTGGCGCAAGCGCATGGTGCGCGTCTATACGGCACGGATCCTGAAGGAACTCGCGACTTAAGCTGCCTCGCGGAGCGCGTGATGTTCTCGGAGCTGACCATGGCGAGCGCGCTGGCGCGCGCTGCCCGGCTGTATCCGGAACACCCCGCGATCCTCGATACCGCCGGAGATCTCACCTGGACCGAGTACGTCGCGCGGATTGCCCGTGCGGCCTCGGTGTTGCGGAGCTTGGGCCTTGAGCCGGGCCAACGGTTCGGCATCCTTAGCCACAATTCGGTCACGCAAGCCGAACTCATCAATGCCGGTTACTGGGCCGGCATCGTCCCGGTGCCGATCAACTATCGCCTCGCGCCGAGCGAGATCGGTGCCATCCTGAACGACGCCGAATGTCAGCTGCTCACAATCGAGGATCGCTTCGCGCCGGTCCTGGCCGATCCGGCATTGGCACCGTGGCGGGATCGGCTGCTGCATTGCGGTGCGACGCCGGCCGGGCTGGCCGGGCCGAGCTATCCGTCGTTGCGCGAGGGTGCGACCGCGCTCGCGATGCACCCGTCCGCGCCGGACGACGATGCCATCCTGCTCTATACCGGCGGCACCACCGGGCGCAGCAAGGGCGTGCGCCTGAGCCACGGCAACACCATCGCCAACGGCATCCAGATTGCACTCGCGATCGGCGCCCGCACCACCGATCGCTTCCTGCACGCCCTGCCGATGTTCCACTCGGCGGATTTGTTCGGCACGGCGTTCACGCTGGTCGGCGGCGCCCACGCCTACATCGAACAGTTCACGCCGAATGGTCTGCTCGAAGCGGTCGCCCGACATCGGATCACCGTGCTCAGCCTCGGGCCGACCGTGGTCATCATGACCTTGCAGGGCGGTGATTTCGCGACCCATGACGTCGCCAGCGTGCGGCTGCTGTTCTACGGCTCGGCGCCGATGGCGGTGGAATGGATCCGGCGCACGATGGAGCGTTTCCCGCGGGCCGGTCTGCAACAGAGTTATGGCTTGACCGAAACATCGCCGATTCTGACGACACTGATCCCCGAGCAACATCTCGAAGCGATCGCGACCGGTCGGCATGAGCTGCTGCGTTCTGTCGGCCGGCCGGTGCTCGGCGTCGAACTGCGCATCGTCGATGACCAGGGTCAACCCGTGCCGCCGAACACGATTGGTGAGGTCGTCGTGCGCGGCCCGAATGTCACCAAGGGCTATCTCGGCCTGCCGGCGCTCAACGCCGAAGTGTTTCGCCACGGCTGGTTCCATACCGGCGATGCCGGTTATCTCGACGAGCAGCACAATCTGTTCCTGAAGGACCGGATCAAGGACATGATCATCACCGGTGGCGAGAACGTTTATTGCACCGAGGTCGAGGCCGCGCTGTACCGGCACCCGGCGGTCAGCGAAGTTGCGGTGGTCGGTGTGCCCGACGAGCGCTGGGGCGAGGCGGTGTTCGCGGTGATCGTCCCGGCCGGCGGCCAGCCGGTTCCGTCGGAGCAGGAGTTGATCGATCATTGCCGGCAGCATATCGGTGGCTACAAGATCCCGCGGCGGATGGCGTTCGTCGAGGCGCTGCCGAAGAGTGCGATGGGCAAGATCCTGAAGAACGAATTGCGCCAGACCTACGGCCAGTGACCCCGGGCGGCTCCCGGCAATCCACGCAGCGAGCGAAAACCTCATGAAAGAAACCCTGCAACCGGGCGTCAGCAAGACTCGCCGCATCAGCGTCGATGACGATCGCGTGATCACCCACCTCGGCAAGGACCTGGCGATCTATGGCACGCCCTTTCTGGTGCGCGACATCGAAGCCACCTGTCACGCGCTGTTGCTCGAACACCTCGATGAAGGCGAGGGCTCGGTCGGCATGCGGGTCGATGTCGAGCATCTCGCGCCGACACCGCGCGGTTTCTGGGTCGATATCACCGCGACCGTCAGCGAGGTCAAGGGCCGGCAGGTGACCTTCACGGTGGAAGGTCGCGACGCGCTCGATCACGTTGCGCGCTGCACGCACAGCCGATTTGTCGTCGCACTGTCCAAGAGCAAGGAGCGAATCGCGGCGAAGATCGCGCGCGCTGCGGAGCAGGGCTGATGTCCGCCGGCGGTAAGCCCGGCTTCAAGCCGATCGCGGATCGCAAGACCGTTCCGGTCTATTGCATTCAGTGCGTCGCCGGCCCCGATCTGCTCAAGGTCGAGGTCGAGGACGGGGTCGCGACAAGGATTGAATCGAACTACGGCATTCAGGACGAACATCCGGGCGCCGGACGTGTCTGTGTCAAGGCCTACGGTCTCATCCAGAAGACCTACAACCCGCACCGCATCCGCCAGCCGATGAAGCGGACCAATCCGCTGAAGGGCCGTGAGCACGATCCGGGCTTCGTGCCGATTTCTTGGGACGAGGCGCTCGATCTGGTCGCGGAGAAACTGCGCGGCATTCGCGCCCGCGGCATCCTCGATGAATCCGGCTATCCGCGGCTCGCGTTCACCTCGGGCGGCGGCGGCACACCGGTGCAATACATGGGCACCTGGCCCGCGTTCATGGTTGCCTGGGGCAAACTGGATCAGGGCTACGGCAGCGGACAGGGGCTGAAGTGCTATCACTCCGAGCACCTCTACGGCGAACTGTGGCACCGCGCGTTCATCGTTTCGCCGGATACGCCGTACTGCAATTACGTGATCAACTGCGGCAACAACGTCGAAGCCGCCGGCGGCGTCGCCGGGATCTGGCGTGAAGCCGATGCCCGGGTCCGTGGCCTGAAGCGGATCCAGGTCGAACCGCATCTGTCGGTCAGTGGCGCGGTGTCCGCGGAATGGGTACCGATCCGGCCAAAGACCGATGCCGCGTTTCTGTACGGCCTGCTGCACCGGATCCTGGTCGAGACCGATTGGCGCAAGAACTGCGACCTGCCGTTCCTCGAACAGTCGACCAACTTCCCGTATCTGCTCGGTCCGCACGGCTACTTCCTGCGCGATCCGGAAACGCTGAAACCGCTCATCTGGGACAGCGAAGCGAATCGAGCCCGCATCTGGAGCGATGCGATCGCACACCCGGCGTTCGAAGGAACCTTCCGGGTCTCCGGCGTGGAGCTCGGACCGGACGAGGAGCGCTGGGAACACCGCGACATCGAAGTGCACACCGTGTTTCACGAGACGATCGAATTCCTGCGCCGCTATACGCCGGAGTGGGCCGAGGCCGAATGCGACGTGCCGGCGGCGACGGTCCGCCGTGTCGCCGACGAGTTCATCGCCCACGCCTGCATCGGCGAGACCATCGAGATCGAAGGGCAGACGCTGCCGCTGCGTCCGGTGGCGGTGATGCTCGGCAAGACCGTCAACAATGGCTGGGGCGGTTACCACGCCTGCTGGGCACGCACGTTGCTGGTCGCGCTGGTCGGCGCGCTCGAAGTGCCGGGCGGTCTGGTCGGCACGATGGTGAAGCTGAACCGGCCGGCGAACGATCGCCACAAGAGCGTCCTGCCGACCGTCGATGGGTTCATGGAGTATCCGTTCAACGAGACCTCGCGCGAGGGCTGGCAGGGCAAGCCGGATCTGCGCAACGCCTACATCTCCCTGGTGCCGCTGGTCGGGCATTCGGCCTGGGCGCCGGCACTCGGCCCGGCCCACCTGCCGTGGCTGTTCCAGAAGAATCCGCCGGCCGGATTGCCGCGGACGACCAAGCCCGAGGTCTGGATCTGCTATCGCTCGAATCCCGCGATCTCCTCGCTCGAACGCGAGCGCGTCGCGCAGCAGATCGCCGAGTTCCCGTTCACGGTGGCGTTCGCGTATACGCTCGACGAAACCAATTACCTGGCCGACGTGTTGCTGCCGGAGGCAACCGATCTCGAAAGCCTGCAACTGATCCGCATCGGCACGACCAAGACCGTGCAACAGTTCTGGCGCCATCAGGGCTGGGCAATCCGCCAGCCGGTCGCCAACCCGGTGGTCGACAGCCGCGACATGACCGACATTGCGACCGAGCTGGCGCGCCGCGTCGGCATCCTGGGCGAGTACAACGAAGCGATCAACGGCGGCGCCGCCGGTTGCCGGCTCAGCCGCGAGCAGTTCGATTACGGTCTCGATCCGAACGTTGCCCACGGTCGCGACGAGATCTGGGATGCCGTCTGCAAGGCCGCGAGCCACGAGCTGACGCGCGGCGAAGAAGTGCATGGCGTCGACTGGTTCCGTGAGCACGGCTTCATGCTGCGGCCGTACCCGCAGTTGCAGTGGTACCTGTATCCGACGGTCAAGAAGCGCGGGCTGCGGTTCGAGCTTCCCTACCAGGAGCGCATCTTGCGGCACGGCACGCAGCTTGCGCGCCGGCTGCACGAGGCCGGCATCGACTGGTGGACGCGGCAGCTCGAAGAGTACCAGCCGTTGCCGCACTACGAATCATTCCCGGACATCTGGATCAATTACGCGAAGGAAGTCGGCCGCGATCCCAAGGACTATCCGTTCTTCGCCCTGACCGCGCGCAGCATGCAGTACTCGTGGGGTGCGAATGCCGGCATTCCGCTGATCAATGAAATCGCGCAGAACGTCGCCGGCCACAAGGGCGTGATCATCAATCGCGGCTGCGCGCGCGAGCTCGGCATCGCCGAGGGCGATCCGGTCGTTATCACGTCGCCGGTCGGCGAGACTTCCGGCTTCGCTGTGCTGCGCGAAGGGATCCGGCCCGATACCGTGCTGATGATCGGTCAGTTCGATCACTGGGCGATGCCGGTGGCGAAGGACCTGCAGCTGCCGAGCCTGAACAATCTGACGTCGATCGCGCTGTCCCTGACCGACAGCACCGGCAGCAGCGCCGATCTCGCGCGTGTTGCCATCCGCAAGGGCAGCGGCCCGAGACGGCCGGCGTGAATGCGCCGAACAAGACCCCGCGGTGGGGCATGGTGGTCGATCTCAATCGCTGCGTCGGTTGCCAGACTTGCACGATCGCGTGCAAGCACGCCAACGACACGCCACCCGGCGTGCAGTGGCGCCGCGTGCTCGACATCGAACACGGCACGTTTCCGAACGTGCAGCGCGAGTTTCTGCTGGTCGGTTGCCAGCATTGTGCCAACCCGAGCTGTGTGCCGGTCTGTCCGTCCGGCGCGACGCGGCAGCGCGCCGATGGCTTCGTCACGATGGACTACGATCTTTGCATCGGTTGTGCCTCGTGCGCGGAGGCCTGCCCCTATCAGGCGCGCACGCTGGTGCACGATCAGCGCTGGTACTTCGGCGTCGCGACGCCGCAGGAGCGGCAGGTGGAGCATCCGGATCGGATTGGCGTCGCGCAGAAGTGCACCTTCTGCGTCGAGCGGGTCGATGACGGCCTCGCACACGGCAAGGTGCCGGGTCTCGATCTGAACTACACGCCGGCCTGCGCGGCCGCCTGTGTCGCGCGCGCCATCCGCTTCGGTGATTTCAACGATCCCGACAGTGAGGTCAATCGGCTGCTCGCCGGGACGCCGAGCTTTCAGATGCACGCCGAGCTCGGCAATGATCCGCAGATCAAGTATCTATACCAGGTACCGGCGATTCCCGGTCGCGACCTGAACGGTGACGCCATTGATGACGCGCTCGCGGATCCATCGAACCCGTTGACCGGGCCGCATCAGCCCTGGTGGGACTATCGCGCTGCGATGAACTTCATGCTGGGCGGCATGAGTTCCGGATTGATGTTTCTCGCCTGGCTGACGCATCAGTTCTTTGGTTTGCCGCAAGACGCGTTCGTGCGATTGACCACGGCTGCCGGCGCGGTGATGGCGGTGGGGCTGTTTTTTGTATTCCTGAAGATCGGTCGCAAGGCGCGCTTTCTCAATGTGCTGCTGCGGCCGCAAAGTTCATGGATGACGCGCGAGACCTATTTCGTCGCGATCATCTTTCCGGCCCTCGCCGTGAATCTGCTTGTGCCGCAAGCGTGGTTGCCTGCCGTGATCGGTCTTGGCGGCCTCGGTTTTCTCTATTGTCAGGCGAAGATCCTGCACGCCAGCAAGGGCGTCCCGGCCTGGCGCGCGCCGCTGATGCCCTGGCTGCTGACCGCAACCGGGCTGCTCGAAGGCAGTGGGCTCTATGCGCTGGCACATGCCGTCGCGCCCGCGGCGCTGCCCTATGGTTCGGCGGCGGCAACGCTCGGCGCGTTCGCGACGCTCGCGACCGGAGTGCTCTGGCTGCGCTATCGATTGGGTGCCAAGGCAGCAGGGATCGAGCCGCTCGCCCGTCGGGAGATCGACCGCATCTCGTCGCTGGTCAGCGGACTCGGCCATGCCGTGCCGCTGCTCGGCTTCTTGACGCTCGCGGCGACGTCTGCAGTCGCGGCACCGGTCGCGTTCGTGACCGGCGCCGCGGCAATCGCGGGCGGTCTGTTCTGGAAATATCGGATCCTCACGCGCGCGGGGTTCCTGCAAAGTCATGCGATGCCGAAGCTGCCGCGTCGCGGTTCCGGCGCACGCGCGGCTCCCTATCGCGCCGGGTATCCTCCGGTGCTCAGGTAATCCTGAACCAGGCCTGCTGGATTTGTTCAGAGCTTCCTGAGCCATGGTGAGCCTGGTCCCGGGCATTCGCTGCAGGCGCAGCCCAGGACCGTCCCCTGGGTCCCGGCTTGCGCCGGGACGACGAGAAGTCCTAACACGCTGGTGAACGATGAAAATATTCAACACGGCGCGGAGCGAGAGTGACTATGAATGACACGACCAAATCCCTCCCCGGCGGCAAATACGTGCTGGTCGAGTTCGAGGACGGCATTGCCTGGGTGATGTTCAATCGGCCGGAGAAGCGCAATGCGATGAGTCCGGCACTGAACGACGAGATGCGTCAGGTGCTGGCGGCATTGGAGACCGACGAGCGCTGCCGCTGTCTGGTGCTGACCGGCGTCGGAGAATCATTTTCTGCGGGCATGGACCTGAAGGAATACTTCCGCGACATCGAGCACCTGCCGCGACCGGAGCTGCTGCAGATCCGCCGTGCCGCGTACCAATGGCAATGGCGGCACTTGCAGCACTTCTACCGACCGACCGTCGCGATGGTCAACGGCTGGTGCTTCGGCGGCGCGTTCACGCCGCTGGTTTCCTGCGATCTGTCGATCGCGGCCGAGGATGCGGTGTTCGGTTTGTCCGAGATCAACTGGGGCATCATTCCGGCGGGCAATGTGACCCGCGCGGTCGCGGCGAAGATGCGGCAGAGCGACGCGCTGTACTACATCATGACCGGCCAGACCTTCGATGGCAGGAAGGCCGCGCAGATGGGTCTGGTCAACGAGGCGGTGCCACGCGACCGCTTGCGCGATCGCGTCCGCGAACTCGCGCGGGATCTGATGAGCAAGAATCCGACGATGCTGCACGCAGCCAAGGAAGCCTACCGCGCGGCGGTGACGATGGACTGGGATACCGCCGAGGACTACATCAACGCCAAGGTCGAACAGGCGCACTTCGCCGATCGCGAGCATGGCATGCAGCAAGGCATCCACCAGTTTCTCGACGAGAAGTCATTCAAACCTGGCTTGGGTACCTACCGCCGCGATTCCGACGCGTAGCGGCGAGTTACGACCGCGAGAGGACGGGGGCAGCAACGCGGCAGGAAAAGAGGCCCCGCGTTGCTGCTGGTACGTCACCCGTTGGCGTACTTCTTCACCGACCGCGCCATCGCCAGCACAGTCTCGACCGGGGCGCCGTCCGGAATACCGCAGGCGCCGTCGAGCATGAAGCCGCCGCCCTTGCCGCAGACTTCGATCAGCTTGCGGCAATGGGCGTCAACGTCATCGGCGGTACCGGTCAGCAACAATGAAGCGGGTACATTGCCGCGGATGCAGACGACGTCACCCAGGACCTGTTTCGCCTTGACGATGTCGGAAGCCTCGAAGCGGTATATCACCTTGCCCGGCGGCACATCGGCGATGGCTTCGAGGCGCGAGGTACAGTTACCTTCCCAGAACACGCAGGGCACGAGGCCGAGATCGAGCAGGTCGAGGATCGTCTGCCGCAGTTGCGGCCAGTAGAACGTGTTGAACTGATCCGGCGACATGAAGCCGTCGAGACCCCAGTGCAGCGGGATGAACACGGTCTTGCAGCCACTGCGCTGCGTCGCGCCAACGACATTCTGCAGTAGCAGTACCCGCGCCTTTTCCATCGCCGCGAGCAGCTTGTCCTTCTTGCGGAACATGTCGAGCATGCCGCCCTTGGAACCGCGCATGTAATCGACGAATTGATCAAACGGTGCCTTGCAGTAGGCGCCATTCGCCAACGGATAGCCGAGCGCTGCCATATCCTTCGCCCACTTGCCGATCAAGGCGTAGTTGGCGGCGGTCTTCTCACCGATCTCGAACAGCTTCTTCAAGCCGGCCTGCAGCTCCGGATCGGCAAACGGCACGACGCTGTTGATCAGGTCCCATTCCGGATGCGCAACGAACCGCGGCAACTTTTCCAGCACCTTGAAGGCACCGGCAACGCGCGGCATGTATTTGTGCAGGTAGAAGTCGGTCGGGTCCAGCAGATAGTCGTCGTATTCCTTCGCCGACATGAATTCCTGATCGAGATACTGGAAGCTGACGTTGGGGTCGGCGCCGTGGCCTGGCCATTTCATCGGCTTGTATTCGAGCAACTCCATGGTGATGCCAAGCGGAAACGCGGCGGCGGACATGGCGTCCGGTTCGAGCATCAGGATGGCCTTTTTTGAAGCCTCCAGAAACCGCGGCAGGTCGTACATGGCCTCCTCGCAGGTCATGCCGCTGTATTGCGCGGCCCAGAAGGAGCTTGAATAAATGAAGGGAACGCGGTCGGTTTCACGCAGCGCGACGGCGTCGTCGATACGTTGTTGACGTTCCTGCAGTTGGGTCATCTCGTTTTGGCTGTCCACGACTCTACCGATCTGTTAAGGTGGTTCGGCTATTCTATGAGGAAAGGCACCGAAGCCGTTAGCGCGCCAGCGCAAAAAGGCGATGCGCGCTGCTGAAAAGTCGCAACAATTGCACGGTTATTTGGGTTATCTCTTTCTTTAAGTCCTGAATCATGTCCAGCCACGATCTGCAATTCGACGCGGACCTGATCCGTCGCTATGACCGGTCCGGGCCGCGCTATACGTCCTATCCGACCGCGGTGCAATTTCACGAACGCTTCGGTGCGAACGATTATCTGCGCTGGGCGGAGCATGGCAATGCCGCGGCCGTACCGGCGCCGTTGTCGTTGTATCTGCACCTGCCGTTTTGCGCGACCGTCTGCTACTACTGCGCCTGCAACAAGATCATTACCAACAATCGCAGCCGAGCCATTCCCTATCTGGAGCATTTGTATCGGGAAATCGAAATGCAGGGTGCGCTGTTCGACCGCGCGCGGCTGGTAGACCAACTGCACTTTGGTGGCGGCACGCCGACCTATCTCGATCACGCGCAGATGACGGCGTTGATGGATCAGCTGCGCCGACATTTCTCGTTGCGGAGCGATGGCAGTGGCGAATATTCCATCGAGGTCGATCCGCGCGAGACCCGCGCCGATACGATGGAAGTATTGGCCGGAATCGGCTTCAACCGCCTCAGTCTCGGGGTCCAGGACTTCGACCCCGAAGTGCAGCATGCGGTCAATCGGCACCAGACCGAGTCACAGACGCTGGCGGTGATGGACGCGGCACGCACCGCCGGGTTTCGATCGATCAATCTGGATTTGATTTACGGCCTGCCGTTGCAGACCACCACGCGCTTCGAGCGGACGCTGGATCGAGTGATTGCCGCGGCACCGGATCGGTTGTCAGTTTTCAACTATGCGCATCTGCCAGAATTGTTCAAGTCGCAGCGGCAGATCGACGCCGCGGCCCTGCCATCGCCGGCGGACAAGCTGGCAATCCTGCAGTTGACCATCGACAAACTCTGCGGGGCCGGTTACGTCTATATCGGCATGGATCATTTCGCCAAGCCCGACGACGAACTTGCCAGTGCGCAGCGCGAGCGCAAGCTGTATCGCAATTTTCAGGGTTATTCGACGCATGCCGGCTGTGACCTGGTCGCGCTCGGCGTGACGGGGATCGGCAGTGTCGGCGACAGCTACAGTCAGAACGCGAAGACGATCGAGGACTACTATCGTCTCCTCGACGAAGGCCAGCTTCCGATCTTCCGCGGCGTGGAGCTCGACGCCGATGATCTGCTGCGCCGGAACATCATCACCGAGCTGATCTGCCATTTCTCACTCGATTTCGCTACCATCGAAGCGGCGCACGCGATCCGTTTCTCGGATTACTTCCAGACCGAACTTGAAGATCTGCGGGCGCTGGCGGCGGACGGACTCATCACGCTCGATGCCGGAGGCATCGCCGTGCAACCACGAGGGCGCCTGCTGATCCGCAATATCTGCATGACCTTCGATCGGTATTTGCGGGAACAGGCGACAGCGCGCAAGTTCTCTCGCGTCATCTGAAACCGGAGCCGCGCCGGCGCCGCGTGGTCAGCCGCAGCGGCGCAGCTGGAGCGATGCGAACAACGGTCGCACGGGATCGATCAAGTCGTTCGGCATGGGCAGGGCAAGGCCGCGCGGGTCCCGGCATTGCTGCAGAATGAAATGCCGCACGCCGAGTTCCGCCAATGCTTCAGCCAGCGCCAGCAGCCGGCCCGGTTGCAGCAAGGACGGCCCCGCAGTGGCGTGAAACTCACAGGCGACCCCTGCGGCGAGAATCTTCTCGATGCTGGCCTTGGCTTTGGCGCCGCTGCCGGCGATACCCGTGACGTCCTGATACCGATCGAACGGGGCCTTGATATCCATCGCGATCCAGTCGAGCAACGGCAGCATCGGTTCGAGCCTGCTCGGGTAGCAGCCGCCGGTATGCAACGCAGTCTGATAGCCCAGTGCGCGAACATCGGCAAGCGCCGCAACCAGCCCGGGCTGTCGGGTCGGTTCGCCGCCGGTAAAGACCACGGCATCAAGCAGGCCGCGGCGACGCTCCAGAAAGTCTCTTACTTCACTCCATGGCAGCGCCGGCTCGACGTTGGCCGGCAACAGGTGCGGATTGTGGCAGTACTCGCAGCGCCAGGGACAGCCCTGGCAGAACACCACGGCAGACAGACGATCCGGGAAATCGACGGTACTGAGAGGCACCAGACCGCCGACGACCACGGAGGTCGCCGAGGTTACTGATGACAGGGAAACGACTTCAGACATCGCGCATCAACCCGGCCGGTGCATGCCGGTCGATTGGTAGCAAAAGAAGACCGGGCTCAATCTCGGATCGAGCCCGGTTGCCGCTAACATCAGTGCGGCGGGCCGCTGGCCGCTATCGCGCCGCGACGTTGCTCAGTCCGCCACATTCCTTGAAAAAACGGCGTTCGGCATGTTCGCTGCGTTTGCCCGGATTGTACTGCGATACCGGACGGTGATAGCCCATCACGCGAGTCCAGACTTCGCAACGTTGCCGTTCGCTGTCTTCGATTTGCTTCGTATTCAACATGGTGTTTTCCTCCCCGATTAACTACGTCTGACCGAGCCCTTCCTGCCTCGTCCAGATTCTCTCGCAGCAGACATTGGCCGCTGCGCGATCGCATCATCCTTGTGCGAGCAAGCTCAACATTCGGCGCAGGACTGCGCGCCCTTGCGTTGGATGATGGCCTCATCGCAACGCGGACAGAATTCATGCTCTCCCGGCAGGTAACCATGCGTCGGGCAGATCGAAAAAGTCGGTGTAATCGTGATGTACGGGATCCGGAAGCGTTCCAGGGTTCGCCGAACCAGGCTCTTGCACGCCTGCGCGCTCGATACCTGTTCGCCCATGTAGATGTGGAACACCGTACCGCCGGTATAACGCTTTTGCAGTGCTTCCTGGTGCTCCATCGCCGCGAACGGATCGTCGGTGTAACCGACCGGCATTTGGGTCGAGTTGGTGTAGTACGGCGCCGTCGCCGAGCCCGCCTGGATAATCCCGGGAAAGCGTTTCCGGTCCTCTTTGGCGAAACGATAAGTCGTTCCTTCCGCAGGCGAGGCTTCAAGGTTGTACATGTGCCCGGTCTGTTCCTGAAACTCGGTGATCCGGCCGCGGATATGATCGAGAAACTCGCAGGCGAACTGGTGCCCTTCGGCCGCGGTGATGTCGATCGCGCCGTCGGTGAAATTGCGGATCATTTCGTTGACGCCATTGATGCCGATCGTCGCGAAATGATTGCGCAGCGAGCCGAGGTAGCGTTTCGTGTACGGGAACAGGCCACCGTCGATGTAACGCTCGATGACCTTGCGCTTCGTTTCGAGACTGGTGCTCGCCATCTGCATCAGCTCGTCCAGCCGCGCGTACAGCGCCGCCAGGTTGCCGCGATAGACATAACCGAGCCGGGCGCAGTTGATCGTGACGACCCCGAGCGAGCCGGTCTGTTCGGCGGAACCGAACAGGCCATTGCCGCGTTTCAGCAGTTCCGACAGATCGAGCTGCAGCCGGCAGCACATCGACCGGATCATGTTCGGCTTCAATTCCGAATTCAGGAAGTTCTGGAAATACGGCAGGCCGTACTTCGCCGTCATTGCGAACAGCAGATCGGTGTTCGGCGCGTCCCACGGAAAATCCGGCGTGATGTTGTAGGTCGGAATCGGGAAGGTGAACACGCGGCCATGGGTATCGCCGCTACTCATCACTTCGATATAGGCGCGGTTGATCATGTCCATCTCGGCCTGGAGATCGCCATAGCTGAATGGCATCTCTTCACCGCCGATGATCGGGATCTGATTCTTCAGATCTTCGGGACAGGTCCAGTCGAAAGTCAGATTCGTGAAAGGGGTTTGCGTGCCCCAGCGCGAGGGCACATTCAGGTTGTAGATCAGCTCCTGGATACCCTGCTTGACTTCCTCATAGCTCAGGTTGTCCTTGCGGATGTATGGGGCCATGTAGGTGTCGAACGAGCTGAATGCCTGTGCCCCTGCCCACTCGTTCTGCAAGCAGCCGAGGAAATTGACGATTTGGCCGATGGCGCTCGACATGTGCTTCGGCGGGCCGGCCTCGACCTTGCCGGGAATCCCGTTCAGACCCTCGACCAGCAATCGTCGCAGTGACCAGCCGGCGCAATATCCGGCCAGCATGTCGAGGTCGTGAATGTGCAGATCGCCGTCGCGATGGGCTTGGCCGATTTCCGGCGTATAGACGTGATTGAGCCAGTAGTTGGCGATCACCTTGCCCGAGACGTTGAGGATCAGGCCCCCGAGCGAGTATCCCTGATTGGCATTGGCGTTGACGCGCCAGTCGAGCCGGTCGAGGTACTCGTTGACCGACGAGATCACGTCAATCGCCATGCCCCGGTCCTGGCGCAACCGGCGATGCTGCTCCCGGTAGACGATGTAGGACCGAGCTGTCTTGTAATAGTCGGCACTGATCAGTGCCTGTTCGACGGTGTCCTGGATTTCTTCGATGTTCGGCGGTGCCGCGTCGCGGCTGCGATGGGTGATGACCTTGATGACTTCGGTGGTCAGCCGATCGGCCTCGGTTGAATCGAATTCACCGGTCGCTCGGCCGGCACGCTCGACGGCGGAGCGTATCTTGTCGCGGTTGAAACCCTCGATCGCACCGCTGCGCTTGACGACCTGGGTGGGAAGGGCAACGCTCTGTACCGCGGCAATTTGCATATCGGTGCCTTTTCAGCTGGCGCTCGTCGCGCGTTGTACTAGATGTTGTATGGGTGGGTGCCAACGACCACCAGATTTTGCTACTCAGCCCCCGCGCAAGACTGATCGCGATCAAGGTTCCAGAACGGCTGACGAGAACTTGTCCGCCGAAATGTGGGGCTCGGATGGGTCGGAAATCCCACCGAAAATCACTTTGGCAAGCGCAACGAAGGAGTCAGGGCAAAACGCCGACCTCGTGGCAAGGAAACTCCGGGGATCGCTTTATCGCGCATCGAGCGCGCAAGGGCTTGATGCGCTTACCAGGAGCGAACGACGGTAAATATTTCCTTTGCGAGTTGAAAAACGATATGGATATCATTCCTCAAGATCCTGAGAGCGGGCCATTCGGAGCAGGAGCATGCCATGAAGAGACAGGGCGAAGTTCGCAGCATGGTACTGACGGAACTGGCGCGCATTGCCCCAGAGGTGGTCGAGCAGGATCTCGACCCGGCGCGACCATTGCGGGATCAAATCGATCTCGATTCAATCGATTGGCTGAATCTCATCATTGGGTTGCATGAAGCGTTCTGCATGCCGATCCCGGAGGTGGATTACGCCCGCCTGGTATCGTTGAATGATGTTGTCGCGTATGTCTGCGACAAGCGCGAGGGCGGTCCGCAGCGTCCGTCCGCCTGAGCCTACTGCTTGGCCCGTCTTGCCGCGACCTTCAAGTGAATCAACCAGGAAATCGTGATTGCCGCAATGGCCCAGGCGGCGTAGCGCAACATCCAGTGGACGGGCATCCGTCCGATCGTCCATTCGGGCGCGCCGAGGCGCAGGCTGAACGATGCGACCAGCAGCACGAACGTCAAGGTCACCAGTGAATAGCGCAGATTCCGGTGCCGCAACGCGAGCCGCGCGAACACGGCGAGATGCGCGACAAAGACGATGAGCAGAAACCAGATCAACCATACCGGCATGGCCTTAGTCTAACAGGTTGGGGTAAAACGGTAGTGGTCCCGTTTTGCCCCAACCTGTTAAAGGATCAGGTGGCTATGTAATAATCGCGGCCCGTTTCCGCTTTCAATCCGGCCGCCTACCGACCCATGCAATTGCTGCTCAACACCAAGATCACGTTCATTGGCCGCGGTCGAGAACGAATCGCCGCGATCCTCTCGAGCATCCTCATCCTTGGCTCGCTCGCCTCGATTGTCTTGCAGGGCTTTAACCTGGCAATCGACTTCACCGGTGGCGTGCTGGCGGAACTCAGCTACGAGCGCCCGGTGCAGATTGCCGAGATCCGCAAGGTTCTGGAAGAGTCGGAGTTTTCCGGCGCGATCGTGCAGAACATCGGCAGCGATCGCGAAATCATGGTGCGCCTGCCGGTCCAACAGGCGTCTGACGATGAGATCAGCAGTCGACTGCGTGCATTGCTGCCGGGAGCGGAGCCGCGACGCATCGAATTCGTCGGCCCCCAGGTTGGCGAGGATTTGCGTGACGATGGCGGTCTGGCGATGCTGTATGCGATTTTCGGCATCCTGATCTACGTGATGGTGCGGTTTTCATGGAAATTCAGCCTCGGCGCGATCGGGGCGACGCTGCATGACGTCATCATCACGTTCGGGTTCTTTTCCATATCGCGCCTGCCGTTCGACCTGCCGGCGCTGGCTTCGGTACTGGCCGTAATCGGTTACTCGCTGAACGATACCGTCGTTATCTTCGATCGGGTCCGGGAAAACCTGCGCAAGCTGCGTACCGGGACGGTCGTCGACGCGTTCAACATTTCCATCAATGAAACGTTGTCACGCACGTTCATCACCGCCGGTACCGTGCTGCTGGTCGTGTTGGTGCTGTTTTTCTTCGGTGGCGACATGCTGCATTCGTTTTCGGCGGCCCTGCTGGTCGGCGCAATCTCCGGAACCTATTCGACGCTGTATATCGCAAGTCCGATCACGCTGTATTTCGGGGTTGCGAAGAAGGACGTGATGCCGGTGACCAAGGAAGCCGCCGCGGATCCCGATCGGCCCTGAGTCCCTGCGGCCCGCTGGCTCCGGCCGTTTCAGTCCGGCAGGTTGGTTCGCACGATTTCTATCAAGGCAGGCCGCAAGCGATCCCCTTGCCGGCTGGTCCGGACCCAAGCGGGCAGAGTCCGGGCCCGCTCGAGCAGCATGATCAGCCGCTCCTCGTCGTGCAACGATTCCGACCAATTCACGGCGATGGGCTGCATCGCGGCATGTCCGCGGTTGGCAAGGTGTCGCGTCAAAACACAGGCCCGGCGCGCAAGAAACCGCAGGGTCACCGCATCCACCTGAGTCGCCTGGCGATCCTGGTCGCGTGACCCGAAATAGCGGCGGACCCGGTTCGCGGTATCCAGCAGCGCGCCGATCACGCCGCCCGCCATCGTCGCGGTCCCAAGCGAGGTGAAACCGGTGACGAGATCGATCGCCGCACCCGTGGCGGCGCCCTTGGCCGCGGCACTGCCGAGCCCCAGGCCGAGTTGGGTGAGAATTCGCGAATCGAACAAATCCACGCTCCAGGCACTGCCGGCAATCGGCACCTCGGCCGGTGCCTGGTCACGCTCGCTGAAGCGAAACAGCGCCAGCAGATCCGCGTGCAATGCCTGTTCCCGGCGTCGTGCCTGGTCGCGCAGATCCGTTGCGTCGGATCCGCTGGTCCGCAGCGCGGCGCAACCGGCCAGCGTATCGGCAATCAACGCCGCGGCGGCATCAAGTTGTCCGGCCCGTTCGGCACGACGCAGTTCCAGCAGCCGATCGAGGTGTGCCTCCGCCGCGGGCAGCAGTACCGCAAGCTGGCGCAACAGGCGGCGTTCCTCGTCCGGATCGAACACGACGGTATCGAATTCGACGACGTTATGCAGACCAGCCTGTCGCAACGCATCGCGCCAGGCGCTGATTGCCGTGGCTCGGGCAATGAAGTTCAACACCACCAGACAGGGCTTGCCGGACCAGGCCAGGATCACACATTCGTCGGCGTAGCGGCCACTGACCGGCTCGCTGGCATCGACGACATAGATAGCCAGATCCGACGCCAGCAGTTGGCGCAACGCCTTGGCTTCCTGGGCAAACTCGGTCACCGCGGCCGGTGTCACCAGAAATCGTTCGAGCCGCAGCGGTCCGGGTGTGCGGGGGTCCGGATCGCCGCGATGCAGCGTGTCGAGCAGGCCGACCGAATCCTCGAACCCGGGCGTGTCGTCGAATTCGATCAGTCGCCCGTCGCCAAGATCGAGCCGGACCGCTTCGACCTGTCGTGTGGTCGCCGGATGGATCGAAACCTCGCCGAAATTCTGGTCGCGCGTCAGGGTGCGCAGCAGCGACGTCTTGCCGGCATTGGTGTGGCCGACGACCGCGATCCGGATCGTGGCAGGTCGATCGCTGTTCATCGCATTACCTCGCCGTTGCCATCATCCGGCACATGCACGCGGTCCGGTGGCAAACCTGCCCTCGCGCCGAGCACCAGCCAGTCATCGCGACGTATCCGACGATCCGCACCCGACAACAGCGCGGCGCGCGGCGTTGCGATGACCACCAGATGCAAGGGTCGACGCGCCCGTTGCCGCAATTCTTCGATCAGGCGCGCGACGCCGCGATCGGGTGTCGTCGCGAGGTCGACGGCAACGCAGATTGCGGGCCACGAGTCGGTCGCGATGAGGTCATGGATCCGCTCACGATCAGCGCGCGTCACGATCGTGCCAAGCAGCGTGGTGTCGTCCGTGATGAAGGGCAGTGGTTCCGGGAACCGATCCAGGCCGATCCATGCCGACCCGCCGGGCGGCTTGCTGATCGTTCCGTCGTGTATCGCAGGTTCCAGTCGTTCGTTCGGCCCGGTATTCGGGTCAAGCACTTCCCGCTGGGTCGGCACCGGCAGCAGGATCGGGCGCAAGCGAGCAAATCCAGGACGCTGGAGGTTCAGGGGCAAACGCCGGCTGCGCCACGAGCCAAGGGCCAGGTCGTATGACAGGGCGGCGAGACGCGGCAACACGCCCAATGTTGCGATCACGGCTAGCAGGAACAATCCCCAGCGCCGCCGCAACTCAGGATCGAGGGAACTCTCGCCCACGGCGCTCGCTGCGATATCACCCTCAGTCGGTGCCGGCAAGCCGAATGCCGCGACGGCATGCGTCAGTGTGCCCAATATCGACTGCATGTCGTCGGGGCCGAGCAGGGTGCTGCCCCAGGAAAACTCGACCTGGCGCACGGTCAGCAGCCACCAGCAGCCAAGCAGCGATCCCGTCAGGTGGGCGAGCCAGAAACGATGCGACACGCAGGCGAGGTGATGTCGGCCAGCCTTGGTCTCCGTCAGCAATGTCCCCCAGGCCTGTATGGCGGCGCGCGTCACGGTATCGCCGCGATCGCGCTGCGCCAGCGTTCGTTGCAGGTCGACAGCTCGACGGCCCAGCCAGGCCGCGGCCGCGCGAGGGCTCGCGCCAACAACCCCCGAGATGCCGACGAACCCCCAAAGCGCCAGCGCGATCGTGTGCGGCAACAACAGCGCGAGCAGCACAGTGACGACGTTGGCGCGCGCCGGAAATCCAGCCGGCAGGATCTGCGCTGTGCCGATCCCGACCGTGAAGCCGAGTCCCGACAAAAGCAGGATCGCGAGGCGCAGGTGCCCGCCGGTCCGGCGCAGCGCTCGATCGATTCCAAACCGAGTATCGAAGCGTCGCGCGCGTTCCAGGATCCGGCCGGCAAAGTCAGGCGTCGCGGACATCGCCGCAGCCTCGATCGCGGCATCGCGCTCCGGTGTCCCGGCTGCTTCCTCGATGCACCGCAAGGTTTCGGCCTGTAGATAAGTGGTGAAGTGCGTGGACAAGGTCGCCGTCACGGGTTGGCGCGACGATTATACGTAAAGGAGATGCAGCCTTTGGCCTGAAAGTGGCCACATCCGATACGAGATCTCCGGCAACCGCGTCGCCAGGATCGGGATCGTAGGTCCGGTTCCGTCGGGTGGACCTACGTGTCCGCCCGATGCTAACCGTCTCGAATGTCCTTTAAGGCAAAAGGCAAGACCGCGTCCCCGCGGTTGGTTCTGCCGATGCAAGATGGAAATCCCGTGTCGGTAATCGAGTGAACTATAAGCGGACCAATGACACCTGCCTCACCCAGGCCCAGCTCGATGCGCAAAGCCGAAGTGCGCGCGAATTCATCGATAAAGTCATCAGTACACCGTCCGAACCCGAGGCCATCGATGCTGGGGGTGGCAGAACCATGGGCCCCATGACCAACACCTAGGTAAGGTCTGAAAATATCAGACCTTACCTGAAACCCGCTCAGCCTCGTTCCGGGCGCAGGTGCGGGAACAGGATCACGTCGCGGATCGATGGTGAGTCCGTGAGAAACATCACCAGTCGATCGATGCCGATCCCTTCGCCCGCGGTCGGCGGCAGGCCGTATTCGAGGGCGCGGATGTAGTCGGCGTCGTAGTGCATCGCTTCCTCGTCGCCACTGGCCTTGGCAGCGGCCTGGGCTCGGAAGCGATCGGCCTGATCATCCGGGTCGTTCAGTTCGGAAAAGCCATTGGCGAGTTCGCGGCCGGCGACGAAGAATTCGAACCGATCGGCGTACCAGGGATCGAGATCGTTGCGCCGCGCCAGCGGTGAGGTCTCGGCGGGATAGGCGGTGATGAAGGTCGGCTCGTCGAGTTTGCTTTCGACGGTCTTTTCGAAGATTTCGACCAGCACCTTGGCGTGGCTGTCGGTCGGTGCGACTGCGACGCCGAGCTCCGCCGCGACCTGACGGGCGCCGGTCTCATCATCGAGCGCCGTGGCCGCGATGCCCGGATTGCAGGCGACGATCGCCTGCTTCAGCGTCAGCCGCCGCGCTGGCCGCGAGAAGTCGAAAACCCGTCCCTGGTAGGTCACGGTGGGCGCGCCGAACAGCGCCGTCGTCAGCGTCCGCAGCAGTTCGTCGGTCAGATCCATCAGGTCGCGATAGTCCGCGTAGGCCTGATAGAACTCCAGCATCGTGAACTCCGGATTGTGCCGGGTCGACAGTCCTTCATTGCGGAAGCTGCGGTTCAGTTCGAATACCTTCTCCATGCCGCCGATCACCAATCGCTTCAGATACAACTCCGGCGCGACACGCAGGTACAGCGTCAGGTCGAGCGCGTTGTGGTGCGTCACGAACGGCCGCGCCACGGCGCCGCCGGGAATGGCCTGCATCATCGGTGTCTCGACCTCGACGAAGCCGCGTTCGAGCAGGAACGAGCGGATGCCCGCGGTCACCTGGGATCGAATGCGAAAGACGCGGCGCGTCTCCTCGTTCATGATCAGATCGAGGTAGCGCTGGCGGTGGCGTGCTTCGGCATCGGTCAGACCGTGATACTTCTCCGGCAGCGGCCGCAACGCCTTGGTCAGCAGCCGCACGCGTTCGACCTTGACCGACAGTTCGCCTTTGCTGGTCCGGAACACGGTGCCTTCGGCGCCAATGATGTCGCCGATGTCCCAGCCGCGGAATTCCTGGTAGACGCCTTCCGGCAGGTCTTCGCGTCGCAGATAGAGTTGAATGCGGCCGGACATGTCCTGCACATCGGCGAACGCGGCCTTGCCCATGACGCGCCGGTTCAACATACGGCCGGCGAGCGCGACGCGCCAGCCGCGTCGTTCGAGTTCCGCGTCACTCGCGCTGTCACAGTCCCGATGAATAGCCCCTGCGAGCGTGTCGCGGCGGAAGTCGTTCGGGAAGGCTTGGCCCGTCTGGCGCAACGCGTCGAGCCGGGCGCGCCGCTGGGCGATGATCTCGGCCTCGGTGGTGCCGGTCTCTTCAGTCATGATGTCGTCACAGTCCGCTCTTGAGGCTCGCCTCGATGAAGCGATCGAGATCGCCATCGAGCACGCCCTGGGTATTGCTGGTTTCGATGCCGGTGCGCAGGTCCTTGATGCGCGACTGATCGAGCACATAGGAACGAATCTGGCTGCCCCAGCCGATATCCGCCTTGGAATCCTCGATGCGCTGTTTTTCCTGCTGCCGCTTCAGCATCTCTTCCTCGTACAGCCGCGCGCGCAGCAGGCTCATCGCCTGATCGCGATTCTTGTGTTGCGAGCGTTCGTTCTGGCACTGCACGACGACGCCGGTCGGCAGGTGGGTGATACGCACCGCCGAATCGGTCTTGTTGACATGCTGGCCGCCGGCGCCGCTGGCGCGGTAGGTATCGACGCGGAGATCGGCCGGATTGATTTCGATCTCGATGCTGTCGTCGACCTCGGGCGAGACGAACACCGAGGCGAACGAGGTGTGACGCCGGTTGTTGTTGTCGAACGGCGATTTGCGCACCAGCCGATGCACGCCGGTTTCCGTGCGCAGCCAGCCGAATGCATACTCACCGCTGACTTTCACCGTTGCGCTCTTGATGCCGGCGATATCGCCGGGGGAGACTTCAATCAGCTCGGTCGCGAAGCCGCGCGCTTCGCCCCAGCGCAGATACATCCGCAACATCATCTCGGCCCAATCTTGCGCCTCGGTGCCGCCCTGGCCGGCCTGGATGTCGAGGAAGGCGTTATGGCTGTCCATTTCGCCGTTGAACATGCGCTCGAACTCCAGCCGGTCGAGCCGCTCGGCGAGACGGGAAACGTCGCTTTCTATGCCTTCGATCGCGTCGGTATCGTGCTCCGCGTCGGCGAGTTCCAGCAGTTCCTCGTTGTCACCAAGGCCACGTTGCAGATTCGCCACGGTCAGCACCACCCGCTCCAGCGTGGCGCGTTCGCGATTCAGATTCTGTGCGTGCTCCGGTTTGTCCCAGAGCTTTGGATCCTCGAGTTCCCTGAGTACTTCGCTCAGTCGATCGCTCTTCTGCTCATAGTCAAAGATACCCCCTGAGGGTATCGAGCCGTTGCCTGAGTTCTCGGATTTGGAGGTGGATGGCGTCGATGCTGGACATAGGGGCGCGATTGTAGCGGCAGCACTGATCCGCGGAAAGCTTCGGTGCGAACCAGAAAAGAAGAAGCCCGGCCCGGACCAGGCCGTGCCGGGCTTCGACATCAGGCGACGATCAGTACTTGAATTCGACCCAGGCCCAGAACTTGTTGGTGTCCCGGGACAAGGCCAGGCCGTTGCGGGCCACGTTCGTCGCATTGCCGTCGGCGTTGTAACGCGCGATCTTCAGGCCACCACTCCAGTTCTGATTGAACGTGCGGCTGATCTGCGCGTCGATTTCGCTGCCGTAATCGTAGTTGGCGTTGGCCGACTCGAAGCTGTGCCAGACAACGGCGACCTTGTTGCCGGCGAGATTGGCGTCGGCCGCCAGCTGCAGGTCCTTGACGCCGTCGCGTGGCGTCGTGAGGAACTTGTCGGCCCAACCCTGGAACGCATGCAAGGTCGCGAGCGGAGTCACGAACGCCATGGTGCCGTTGCCATCGAGCTGCTCGTAACCGACCTTCGCGCCGACACTTCGCAGCAGACCGCTGGTTGCATTCGTGGCGGTCCACACAAAGCCCAACTCGCCCAGTAAATACGACTCGCTGCCATTGTTCGGATTGGATCCGGAGTCGGTCTGCCGGGCGTATTCGAGGCTATAGACAAGCTTGACATTCGGATTGGCGGAGCGCTCGCCGCTCAGGCGAAGACCCCAGGTCGCGGTCGAACTCGCCGCGGCGTTGGCGAAATGGAGCTGATAGTAATAGCCCTCCAACTTGCCGATCGGCAACCCTTGGTAGGCCGCATTGAACAGGTGGGTGTTGCTGTCCCACTCGGACAGGGCGCCAATCGCCTTGTCGGTCAGGACGCGATGTACTTGCCAGACATAGGAGTAACTGAGGGTCAGGTCCTTCAGTGACTTGTTCTGCAACGTCACCGCGTCGAACGCCTGCCAGTTCTGGCGCCAGACGACGGGGCCCACGAAGCGATGCATCGGTGCCGCGCGATGTTCGATCAGTTGCCGGCCGAACTTGACGGTCGTATTCGACAGACCGTCGTAGGAGACATAGCCTTCGAGCAGGCTGGTTGCCGAAGGATCGGCGATCGTCGGGCGCCAGGTCTTGGCACCGACGCGGCCGGTGCCGTCGTTGTAATTGTCGCTGATGGCCCGGACATCCTGTGCCGCCAGGCGGACCGACAATGAATGGAACGAACCCGTCGTGAAACCAAGCACGGTGCGCAGCGTGAGACCTTCACCGGTATCGCTCAACGTCGGGATGTCTTCATCGACGTTCTCATAGCGCAAACGGAAAACCGCATCGACCTTGCCATCGCGAAAGGCCTGGGCGAACGAGTCGGGTTGCTGCGCCTGCCCGGGGGCTGCAAGCAGCGCCAGTGCGACGCCAAGCGATGGCAGCAACGCTTTTCGAGGGAACGGGGGTAGGTAGTTCATAGAGTCCTCTCTATTTGTTTTATGGGATTCACTGCTTCCCACGGCGTCCTTGACGCCCAGGATCCAGCGGCGCAATTGTACCATCGCCTGTTGCTGAATAGTGAAATAAGTGTTGTATAAATATTACTATCCTTCCTGGAAAGGGGCTCAGCCGCTGCCGAAGGTCATCGAAACCGGGTCGGTATCGTCGTCAGACCGGCCATTTCATCGCGATACCGCAGTGATTGTGATCACTACCGCACCTGAGCGATTTCCGGAGCATAAGCAACCTTTCCGCAACGCATGACCCAAGGGGCGCGACATGGCGCAAATCGTATTCGGATTCGGTCTGTCCCACAGTCCGATGCTGGGCACCGATCCCGAGCAGTGGTATCTGCGGGCGCTGGAAGACATGAATTTTCCGGACCATCCATTTCGTGGCCACGTGTATCAATACGAAGAACTGGTGGCACTGCGGCGCGAGGAGCGGGTCGCGGAGCAGTTGGGCTCCGTGGTCTGGCACGAGCGGCACCGACGCAGCCAGCGGCAGCTCGACCTGTTGCGGAACCGGATCAGCGAAATGAAGCTCGATGTGCTGGTGGTGTTCGGTGACGACCAGCATGAAGTATTCCGGGAAGACATTACGCCGGCGTTTCTCGTGTACACCGGTGATACCGTGCTGAACAAGGCAGTCGACGCCGAGCGCCTCAAGGAAGTGCCGCCGGGCGTTGCGGCCGCCGCGGAGTCCTACCATCCAGCGGCGCTGGACGTGGAATATCCCGGCGCGCCGGAACTGGCGTATCACATCGTCGTCGAGCTGATGGGAGCGGGCTTCGATGTCGCCGTTTCCGAGCACATGCCGGCCGACAGCCGCGGCGAGCGCAGCATTCCTCATGCCTTCGGCTTCGTCTATCACCGGGTGCTGGATGACCTCCGGGTAACGCCGAATCTTGCCACGGTACCGGTGTTCATCAATACGTTCTTTCCGCCGAACCGGCCGTCGACCCGGCGCGTGCTGGATTTCGGCAAGGCCATTGGCCAGGCGATCCGCAGCTGGCCGTCGCGCAAACGGGTCGGCATCGCGGCCTCGGGCGGGTTCAGTCACTTCGTGATCGACGAAGACCTCGACCGCCGGTTGTTGCGGGCGCTCGCGGCGGGCGATGAACAGGCGTTGACTGCCGAGCCCGAATTGGAGTGCCAGTCCGGCACTTCGGAAATCAAGAACTGGATCGCCGCATTCGGCGCCGTTTCCGGCAGCGGCCTGCGCTTTCAGTTGCTCGATTACGTCCCCTGTTACCGGACCCCGGCAGGCACCGGCAACGCAAACACGTTTGGCGTTTGGGTCGAGTGAGCCTCTGCCGGAGCCTGGTCGCGGTCCTGGCGTCCGCCTGCAATTTCCCCAGTGGCGAGAACAGCGGGATAAATCCGACCGGCGGCTAGGGCATCGGATTCGACACATCGTTCGGATCGAACGCCGCCTTGAGGCGCTCGATCCAGACATGGCAGTTGCTGTAGCGCGGGCCGAGCCGCTCCAGCATCGCTTTCGCCCGCGGCGGCGATGAGCCATGGTGATGATGCTCGAGGTCGTTCTCGAGCGAGGCCCGCATCACCTGCAGACCGACCTCGGCCCAATCCGGCTGGTTCCGGTCCCACAGATACAACAGTTCGATATGCGCCTGGTGGCCGTATTCGGCTGGCGTGATCATGAAATTGTCGGGTGCGTCGAGCACCTGGCCGCGCGCGATGAAGCCGTCGAAGAATTCCGGGATCGCCTTCGCCACCTCGAACATGTGGCTGACCGAATCGCCGCCCAGCTTGGTCGGCGCCCAGGCGCCGCCGAGCCGGAGCACCCGCTGCAGGAAGCCGACCAGCACGAAGAAATCCATGTTCTCGCGGTAGATGTCGAGGACTTCATCGGCGACCGGCTCGCCGCCGGTCTCGGCGATGATGTCGTGCAGCACGCGCTCCTCGTAGGCAAGCTCCTCGGCTGACCAGGTCGAGAGATACACGAACAGCGGTCGCGCCAGCTCGCGCTGAAACAGGCCGCTGTTCCACAGCTCCCAGAACTCGTTCGCCGATTCGGTCGCGAGCAAGGCCGCCGAGGCGTTGAAGTACTTCATCACCGAAAACCCTATTTCGGTGCGGCCGATCGCCTGCATCGCATCGTGTACCTGATCGAGCGTCGGAAACTTGAAGATCAACACCTTGTGGCAATCGGCCGGCAGCCGCATCCGGTAGCGCGGACTGCGGCCTTCGGTCGGCATTTCCGGCGGGCCTTTCCACGCATCGAGGCCGATCGCGATCCGGGTGACGACGCCGAGGCCGCCCCATTGCCCGGCAAACCCCTTGATGAGCCCGCGCAGGCTGGGCCCCGGTCCATCGGCGTTGAACCAGCCGGCATGGGTCGCGAGCGAGCCGAGCCGCAGGATCTCCCCGGTGGGCGTCACCCACTCGATGCCGGCGAGATAGCGGTTGCTGCGCGAGGTGCCGTATTCGACGTGATTGTCTCCGGACGAGCAGGCGAAATTGGCCAGCACCGAACCACCCGGCCCCACCGAAGCGACCGGATAGCTGAGGCCGTACCGCATCAGCTCGGTGCGCAACTGACCGTGCCGCACACCGGATTCGATTACGGCATAGCGATCGCGTTCGTTGATTTCGACGATCCGATTCATCCGCTTCAGGTGCAGGATGATCGTGTTCGGCCCATTCGGATAAGCGAAGCTGATCAGGCTCGAGACCGTGGCGATGTAGCGCAGGCCATGCCGGTTGCAGACACGGACGATCGCCTGGACCTGCTCGGTGGTCTCGGGCAGCAGCACCGCGACCGGACTGACCGGCTTGAACGGGCTGTGCGGTTGCGGCTGCCGCAGCGCGGCGAGGATGTACTCGCGATCGCTGATGTATGCGGGACCGACGATCGCTTCGAATTCCCGGTAGATCTCCGGAGCGAGTGCCATCAGAGCGCCCTTGCGGCCAGGTTCGTCAGATCGAACACGTCGAGCGCCCGATCGCGCCGCGGCAGCGCCGCCGTGAAATTGCCGCGGCACTGCGGACAGCAGGAGACGATCGCGGCGGCACCGGTCGCCTCGGCCTCGTCGAGCCGTTCGTTCGCGGTCCAGCGGGCAAGCACGGGGTTGGCGGCCGCGACCCCACCGCCGGCGCCGCAGCAGAGGGCGTTTTCCTCATGGCGCGCCATCTCGGTCACGGTGACGCCCGGGATCGCGCGCAGGACTTCGCGCGGCGCGTCGTACACCCCATCGTGACCGCGCCGCCAGGTCTTCGGCGGCTCGTGCAGACCAAAGGATTTGATCTCGCCCTGCCACGGCACGTAGGGCTCCGACTGCCGGCCGAGCAGGCAGGGATCGTGATAGGTCACGTGCAGGTCGACCTCGCGATCGAATCGCAAGGCGCCCTCGCGCAGCATGCGCGCGATCACCTCGGAGATGTGCAGCACCTCGACCTCGACTGCGGCGAAGCGCGGATAGATGCCGCGAAACGCCCCGAAGCACTCGGCGCAACTGGTGACCAGCGTCTTGATCCCGCGGCGGCGAAAGATTGCGAGGTTGCGCTCGATCTGCTGCTCCGCCGCCTGCCATTGTCCGGTCTGCCACAGCAGCCGGCCGCAGCATTCCTCGTCGCTGCCGAGGATCTGAACATCCCAGCCGCCGGCGGCGAGGATGCGCGCGCTGTCGCGGGCAATGCCCGTTTGCAGGTAACACGCCGCGCAACCGGCGAAATAGGCGATCTCGCTGCTGGACGAGGGCTCCGGGATCGGCCCGCTGCCCCCCTCCTCGCGAGCCGGGGTGTGGCGCCAGCCATCGCGCTCGGCCCGCGGCCGGCCGAACACATTGCCGTGCGTCGCGATCGCGTCCGCCGCGCGGGTGAGCGGTGCCGGCGGACCGTGCCCGGCATCGACACAGTGCGCGCGCAGCGCGGCGATGGTGTCGAGCACTTCCATGTCGCGGATCGATTTGCAGGCGGTGTCGCAGGCGCCGCACATCGTGCAGGAATAGATCAGATCGACGAGGCCCGGTTCGTAACTCAGTTCGCCATCCAGCAGTTCGCGGGCGATGTTCAACAGACCCTGGCCGGAGTAGGCGTCGAAGTGATGGCGCATGTGGATCGGGCAGATCTCGGCGAAGCGCCAGCCCGTGGTTCGGGGTCCCGCGACCCACTTGCACTGGCCGCAGTGGTTGCAGGACTCCATCGTGTAGCGCAGATCTTCGAGTCGGTTCATGGCGGTCATCGGAAACAGAGCTTGCCTGGGTTGAGCACGCGGCGCGGATCGAAGATCTCCTTGACCTTGCGCAACGCGGCGACGCCAGCCGGGTCATCGCGATAGACGAGTTCCGCCCAGGGGCCATACGGGCGACTGAAGAACGCGCCGTCGCGATGCAACGCGTGCGACGCATCCAGGAACAGGTCGTGCAGGCGTGCACCCGATGCGGCGTCATGAGGGTCATGCAGCAATTGAAACTCGACGTGGCAGCCGCGTCCCTGGATCACCGGTTGCAGATAAACACCGAGGTCCGCCACCGGCCATGCCGCCCGCGCCGCGAATTCATCGAACCGCGCGACGAATTGCGGCGCGCGATGCAAGGTCGTCAGGAAGAACAGATCGCGGCAGCCGCCGCGCGGTGCGAATTTCCAGTACGGCTCCGTGCCGCAGGGGTTGTCCAGGCGCTGGCCGAGGCGCTCGTTGAGCGCCGGCATGCCGGGCAGCTCGGCGAGCGGTTCGAGGTCGGCGGCGCCGAGGATTTCGCGCAGATAACGCCCCAGGATCGCAAGGCGCTCCCGCGGCCGGCGTTCGAGGCCGGAGATGCCAGTGATGAGCGTCCAACGCGGCAACGCCGTGCGCAGCGCTTCAAGCTCATGGCCATCGCGCGCGAGCAGCGCGGCGAGCGTCACCGCGTTGACGATCAGGCATTCGTCGACGACACGGCGGCGCAGCAGTTGATCGACCGGCGCAATCAATCGGGCGAGATCGTCGCCCGGGGTCAGGTATAGCTCGCGCTCCGGCGGCAGGACTTCGGTCTTGATGTTCGCCCAGGTCACGAGGCCCAGCGTGCCCTGCGCACCGGAGACGAGCCGGAAGAAATCGATCGGTCCCGGTCCCCAGGGATTCACCTTGTCGGCTCGCAACTCGTCGAGCGTCCCCGGACCACAGGCCGAGCCGGTGCGAAAGTCGTCGCCGGTGCCGTAGACGACTTCGAGGGTCAGCAGCGGATCGACCGCGTCGTACTGATATTTCGGGATCAGCCGCGCCTCGCGTTCGAGGCAACTGGTCAGCACCGATTTGTTGCCGCGCGGCGCCAGCGGCAGCGTGCAGCGCAGGCCTTCGGCGGCGAGCGCCGGCACGAGCTCGCCGTAATGAACGCCGGGCTCGATCATCACGCTGCGATTCAAGGGATCGATGCGCAGGATCCGGTTCATGTCGCGGCAGTCGACGATGACCGCGTTCGTCGCGCCCGGCACCGTGTCGCCGTGGCAATGCGGCGGTCCGGAACTGAGCGGAACGAGCGAGGTGCCATGCGCGTTCGCATAGCGCACGAGGTCGATGACCTCGTTCCTGTGCCGCGGACGAACCAGCAGCGAGGGCGTGGGGCCGGTCGTGCCGCTGGAGTCGGTTGCGTAGCCTTGCAGCGTGTCCGGATCGGCATTGCAGCGATCTGAGCCGAGCAGTGTCGACAGGGATACCACCCGATCTGTTGCGCGCATGGAGCGTTCCCGAAGGAGAGCGTTGATTCGCCATGCTAACGATGCGCCGGCTTGTATGTATGACGTGCCTCAACTTACCCTTGAGGCGTCTGGCCGCGGCCGCAGGTAGGGTCGGCATCGGGTCCAGAGGCAGGGGCGGACCCCCGTGTCCGCCCGTTGAGCTTTCGGAGAGAGGAACGTGAGTATCAAGACTGAATTACTGGAAATGACCGAACGAACCGCGCGTTCCGTTTCGATCCCCGCATGGGCGCATGCCTACATTCCCGAACCGGATCCGGACGAGGGCAAGCACACCGAATTCGGCATCCTCGCACTCGCCGATGGTGGCGCCGGGTTGTATTTCGCCTGGCTGGGCGACAGCCAGCGCGGCATGCCGGAGAAGTACTCCGAAGCGTGGCTCCTTGGCCAGACGCCACTCGATATCGCACGGCGCTATGCCAGCACGGACGAGGCTGAATGCTCGATCGGTCTGGCTGCCATCAGCGCGATCACGCAGAGCCTGTACGCGCGCGCCGGGTTCCGGCCGGAACCGGCACCGGATACCGCCGGCGCGCTCGATGCCGGGCCGGGCGACCATATCGGCATGGTCGGTTACTTTCCGTCACTAATCGACAAGCTGCGCGCGCGCGGTCTGCGTCTCACCGTGATCGAACAACATCAGGGCCTGGTGCAGCGAGATGGGAACTTCGAGGTGACGCTCGACCCGAGCCAGCTGGCCGTGTGCAACAAGGTCCTGATCACCGCGGCGACCCTGCTGAACGACACCATCGAGGGCCTGCTCGTGCACACGGGCAACGCCGAACGGATCGTCGTGCTCGGCCCGACCGCCGGGTTCTTTCCCGATCCGCTGTTCGCCCGCGGCGTCACCGCGATCGCCGGTACCTGGCTCATCGATCCGGCGGTCGCGATCGCGCGCCAGCGCGCCGAGCAGTCGATGGGCGACAGCGCCCACAAGTTTCTGCTCGAACGCGATCGCTATCCGGGGTTTGAACGACTGCTGACGGCCGCATGTTCGTAAGCCTGCTGGGCGCGGTGCTGCGCCATGCCGAACGGGTGCCGGAGGCGCTGGCCTATTGGTCGCCGCGCGAGCAGGTCAGCTATGGCGATTTCGCGAATCGAATGACCCGCGCCGCGATGGCGTTGCACAGCGCAGGGGTCCGTCCAGACGATTGCGTCGCCCTCGACATCGTCGATGACCGCCACGCAATCGCCTTCCTTGCCGCGCAATACGCGATCGCCTGGGTCGGCGGTCGCGCGCTGCCGCTCTATCCGGATCTGCCGGAACGCCGGCGGCGGGAGGTGCTCGAACATTTTCGGCCACCGTGGCTGATCGCCGACCGACGCGAACCGCGTGCTGGCCTCATCGATGTGGCGACGCTGGCGTCGGTCGGTGACGCAGCCACGCCGCCGCCGCGATGCGATGACCCGGAGCGGCCGTATCACTATCTGTTTTCGTCGGGGACGACCGGGGCGCCGAAAGCGGCGCTGTTCACCGGCGAGCAAATGGCGCAACTCACCCGGGTGACCGCAGTGATGAACGACCTGCTGCCAACCGATCGCGTGCTGCCGGCCAAGGCCTGGCCGTCGGCCGTCGGCATGCGTTGGGCGCGGCGCGTGCTGGATTGCGGCGCGACGTTGTGCAATCTGCCGTTTCCGCGCACCTGGCGCGAGTTTGTTGACGTCGTCGCGGCGCCTCACGTGACCGGCGCCAGCGCATCGCCGTGGCAGGTACGCGTCTGGCTGGCGGATGCCAGGGATCAGCCGATTGCCGCGCTGCGCTTTCTGGAAATCGCCGGCGCGCCAACCTTTCCCAACGAGATCGAAGCGATCCGTCGGCACATCACGCCCAACATGATGATCATCTATGGCAGCAACGAAGCGGGGATCATCGGCTGCCTGCCGCCGACCGCCGCAGCCGATGCACCACTGCAACTCGCGCCGGGTCTGGAGGCGCAGGCGTTCGATGAGGCGGGTCGCGGCCTGCCCCGAGATCAGCCGGGCCGGCTCGGCTTTCGCGCGCCGTGGATTGCCTCCGGCTACGCCAATAATCCCGAGGCCAATGCGCGTCAGTTTCGCGAAGGCTGGTGTTTCCCCGGTGATTACGGAAGCGTCGACGGCAATGGCGGGTTACGGTTGCAGGGCCGCAGCGATGCCGTGATCAATCAGGGTGGCAACAAGATCATCCCGGAAGAGATCGAAGCCCTGCTGTTGGCGGATCCGCAGGTACGCGACGCCGCGGTGGTCGGCATCGCGGACGCCCTCCGCGGCGAACGCGCGGTTGCCTGTGTCGTGCTGCATGCCGGCGTGACACTCGACTCCGTGAGCAGGGCATTGGCCAAACGGATCAGCGGTTACGCGCTGCCGACCCGCTTCGTCGCGCTGCGCGCCATCCCGCGCAACAACAACGGCAAGATCGATCGCAACGAACTGCGCGCCGTGCTCGAACGGCGCGGATAAGGCGCGGAGGCGGAGGCTGGAGGACGCAAGGCCAGACGGAGTTTTACATGGGCAGAAACGGGGGTCTGCCCCCGACGCAAAAAGGCAAGACCCCCAGTCGTGCGCCCGGCACCCTGTCAGACATCTTTACACTTTTACGAGAAATTCCTGGCGGGCCGGCGCGCTCGCGCCGGCGAGATGTGCCTAACCGACTGATGTAAAAGACAAAAGCCCTGCGCGCGGGAGCGGGGGAAAACGGGCGCGATTCTTGCTGAGAACATCGCCAGTAGTTAGTGGCAAACGAAAGGTCGGAAACCCGCTGGCGGCAGGAGTCATGCATCGGCCGCGAAGCGGTCGGGTTACAGGTAAATATAGAGGAAAGGTTCAGGCAGTGAACAAACAACTCTTGGCAACAATCTCGTTAGCATCACTCGCGCTGCTGGCAACGAGCGGCGCATACGCCGCAGCCGTTTCCGGCCAGGGCACCTGGGAGACGACCTTGCAGGGACGCGATCTCGACGGCAGCCCGGCAACCTACGAGGCGTATTACGACACGGTGCTGGACCTCACCTGGCTGGCGGATGCGAACTACGCGAAGACGTCGGGTCATGACCTAGATGGATACATGAACTGGACCGCGGCGACCACTTGGGCAGCGGGACTCGACATCCATGGCATCACCGGTTGGCGCCTGCCAACCCTGGAGCCGGTTGGTTCAGAGTTTGATTACACCCTGTCAAACAACGCGACGACCGACTGGGGTTATGCCAAGACGACTACCGATGGCAACGATGGTGGCTGGCGGAACGGCAGCGGGGCACCCGTTTCGGAAATGGGTCACATGTTTTATGTGAACCTGGCAAATAAAGGCCTCTGCACTCCGGACGATAGCTCGTCCTGCGACACGCAATCCGGCTGGGGCCTGACCAACACCGGTCCATTCTCGAACGTCCAGTCCGACTTCTACTGGTCCGCGTTGGAGTACGCGCCGAGTACCGGCGACGCGTGGAACTTTTACTTCAACTACGGCGTCCAGCGCGCGAACGGCAACGACTACGGGCTTTTCGCGTGGGCTGTTCGTCCCGGCGATGTCGCGCCGGTGCCGGTGCCAGGCGGGGTATGGCTGTTGGGTTCGGCACTGGCGGGACTCGGAGCACTGCGCCGAAGGCGCGACGGTGGCGCTTCGGTGATTTGAGTGATTTGGAAATTCAGGGGTGGCCCTGCCGCCCCTTGAGGGGTCAGCGGGAGCCTTCCTCCTGCATACGCCAAGGCGATGGCGCGTTACGAACATCTGCCGATTTACAAGCAGGCGCTGGATGTGGCGGTGCATTTCGAAAAAGTGGTGGCGGGATTTTCACGCTACCACAAGGACACGCTCGGCACTGAGCTGCGCCATCAGAGTCGGGCGGTCGTCGCGCAGGTGATGCGCGCGAACGCGGCGCGCGACCAGGTGCCGTAGCTGCTTCGGCTGCGCGAGCAGCTCGATGAGTTGCTGCTGGCGGCGCGCATCGCTCCCGTGTCGTCCCGGCGAACGCCGGGACCCGGCAAGACAAACATGTTGGGCAGAGACAGGGTCTACCCCAGAGTGCCACCACCGATTTGGCAGGGGCGGACCCGCGTGTCCGCCCGCGCTCAGGGCGTGGCGGGTGCCGCGGTTCGCGCGACCCGGTTCGTCTCGCGGATCAATTCGAGGTTCTGGGTTTCCTCGCGGCCGATGGGGGTCAGCGCGAGATCGGTATAGCTTTGGCGGTTGCGATCGCGTTCGACGCGGCGCAAGCGCTGCCAGACGCCTGCGGCGAGCAGGACCAGCTTCGCGGTGCGGCTGACGATCTGCCAGCCGTAACCGGCGTAGAACACCAGCGGATTCTCGATCGGCATGCCATGGCGTCGATCGCGGCGGTACTTGCGGCGGAACAGACCGCCCTGCATCGGATTGATGCCGTCGATCGACTGGCTGCCGTAGTAGTACAGCGTCAGCTTGGCGATGGTCCGCGGCGAGATGCCGCACGCCGCTGCCCGGCGCAAGGTCGTTTCCAGATGATCCATCGTGTAGAACGCGTCCCAGGCCGCGCGGTAGGTCTGGTAGAACTCGGCGCGGCTCATCAGCGGATGATCGGCGGTGACGTGCTCGGTATCGTAGTTGTTCAGATCCGGGTCGAGCGGCGCGCCGCTGGTGTACAGCGCCCGGTGATCCTGCGAACCGGGCAGCGGCGTCAGGCAGAAGAAGCTGATGAAGTCGGTCGGCAGTTCGCGCTGGATGATGCCGATGTCGCGCTGCACCCGTTCCGGCGTGTCGTGCGGGAAGCCGATGATGTAACCGCACATCGTGATGACGCCGATCCGCTTCCATGCCTGCAACATCGCCCGATATTCGGCGATCTGGTTCTGCCGCTTGTTCGCGGTCGCGAGATTGTCCGGATTGATGTTTTCCAGACCGATGAACACCCGATCGACGCCGGCGCGCGCCGCGGTCTCGATGAAGCCTTCGACCTGATGCGCCAGCGTATCGACTTGCAGCATGAAGCGGAACTTCATGCCCTCGCGTTCGCGCAGTTCGATGATGCGTTCGAAGATCGCCTGCCAGTTCTTGTTGCGGGCGAAGTTGTCGTCGGTGATGAAGAACTTGAACACGCCGCGGGCGTGATGGCGGCGCAGCAGCGCCTCGATGTCGTCCGCGTCGCGGAACCGCGAGCGCCGGCCCTGCACGTTGATCACGGTGCAGAAGCTGCACTGGAACGGGCAGCCGCGCCCGGCATCGAAACTGCCGCGCAGCGACAGGCTGCCATGGGTCAGGTCCTCGGGCAGTTCCGGGCAGACCGCGCCTTGCAGCGCCGGCAGCGCATCCATCGCGTTGTACATCGGCTTCAGTTCCCCGGCAAAGGCGTCGCGCAACACCTCCTCGAAGCGTTCCTCGGCTTCGCCGCAGTAGATCGAGATGCCGAGATCCATCGCCTCGCGGATCTCGGGCGGGATCTGCGGCAGCATCGCGATCGAGCCGCTGACGTGGAAGCCGCCGAGGCAGACATCGATCCCGGCGGCGCGAAATGGCCGGGCGAGATCGACCGCGCGCGGAAACTGATTCGACTGCACGCCGACCAGCGCGATGAGGCCGCGCTCGCCGCTGTCTCGCAGTTCACGGATGATGCGTTCCGGCCGGATCCGGGTGTGCATTTCGTCGATGGCGGTGATCGCGATCTCGACCTCGGGGCCAAGCACGCGCCGCCGCGCGCAATCCTGGGCCAGGCCGTTCAACACCGCCATCGTGTTCGATGGCATGTCGGAACGGAACCACTGGATCGCATAGCCGTCGGCGTCGTAGTGCGACGGCTTGATGAGAAACAGACGCAGGCGCCGAATCGTTCCGGTGCGCGAATCTTTGGACATGGCAATTCCCCGCGTTGAAATCGGCTGCCGCATTCCAGTTTGCGCCGGTACAATGGCTGCCCGATGACCGACCCCTCCCGCGAGCCGAACCAGAACATCATCCCTGTCGTCCCCACTCCATCGGTCAGGCACGGCACGTGCGGCGCGGGGCAGTATAGCAGCATGGTCGCCGCCAGCCTTTGCCGTCCAGGCCGGTACCAGGATTGCCACCCGGTCTCTTCGGGCAGCGCATCGAATCATGCCGATTCCTGACACACCATCGCGTCCCGAGGCGCTGCCGGACGACGCCGTGTTGCAGGTCGATCTCGCGGCGCTCGCCGCGAACTATCGGCTATTGCGACAGCTCGCCGCGCCCGGGCGCTGCGGTGCCGTGGTCAAGGCCGATGCCTACGGCCTGGGCATCGCGCCGGTGGCCACCCGTTTGCGCGACGAGGGTTGTACCGCCTTCTTTGTCGCGACCACTGCCGAGGGCATCGAACTGCGCGCGCTGCTGTCCGATCCGGCGCTGGCGATCCACGTCTTGCACGGCCCGGCCATCGGCGCGGAATCGCTGTTCGTCACGCATCGGCTCGAACCGGTGCTCAATTCGCTGGGGCAGGTGCAACGCTGGGCGGCGCTGTCCCGGCTGCTTGGGCGGCCGCTGCCGTGCATGCTCAATCTCGATACCGGCATGCAGCGGCTTGGCCTCGATGGCGACGACTTGAGCCGGCTGCGCGCCGACTCCAAACTGCTGCGAGCTCTCGCGATCAGCCACGTGATGACCCATCTCGCCCGCGCCGATGAACCAGATCAGCCAAGCAATCGCCGGCAGTTGGAGTTGTTCGATGGCTGGCGCGCGCAGTTGCCGGCGGCGCCGATCAGCATCGGCAATTCCGCCGGGATCCTGCTCGGTCCGCGGTATCGAGGTGATCTGGTGCGTCCGGGGATCGCGCTGTACGGTGGCAATCCGCGGTTGACCGCGGCCGATGCCGGACTGCGTCCGGTGATCCGGCTCGACGCGCCGATCCTGCAGGTCCGCGAGGTGACGAGCGCCGGCACCGTCGGGTACGGTGGCACCGACGCGGTGCAGCCGCCGGGGCGGTTGGCAACGATCGGCATCGGCTATGCCGATGGCTACCCGCGCGCGCTGAGCAATCGCGGCCGCGTGATCATCGCCGGCCGCCACTATCCAATCGCCGGGCGCGTTTCGATGGATCTCACCACGCTCGACGTGAGCGCCGCGCCAGCCGGAACGATCCGCGCGGGCATGAGGGCAACGCTGATTGGCGACGACCTGACGCTCGATGTGGTTGCCCGCAACGCGGACATGGTCAGCTACGAGGTCCTGACCCGTCTTGGCAAGCGTCTGCGCCGGGATTATCACGGCGCTTGATTGGCAAACAACGTTGGCGATGCACTACGAAGGGGAATGACCACCATGCGCAAAATCGATCTGTTCAACCATATCTGGCCGCCTGCGTACTATGCGCGCCTGCAGCAACTGATGCCGCGCCGGCTGGACATCACGATGCGCAGCGAGCAGGTGCCGATGATGACCGACCTCGACGAGCGCCTGCGGGTGATGGATCGCTTCGACGATTACCAGCAGGTGCTGTCGCTGGCGGCGCCGTCGATAGAAATGATCCCGGAGCCTCGCGATGCCGCGGACCTGGCCAGGGTTGGCAACGATGACCTGCGCGCATTGTGTGATCGTTACCCCGAGCGTTTCCCGGGTTTCATCGCCGCGCTGGCGATGAACAACGCCGAAGCGATGGTCGCGGAAGCGCGGCGTGCGGTTCGGGACCTCGGCGCGCTCGGCGTGCAGATCTATTCCAACGTCAATGGCAAACCGCTCGACGCGCCGCAGTTCCGGCCGCTGTTCGAATTGATGGCGGAACTCGATCGGCCGATCTGGATTCATCCCGCGCGCAACGCCAATTTCCCGGACTATCTGACCGAGGATCGTTCGCTGTACGAGATCTGGTGGACGTTCGGCTGGCCCTATGAGACCAGTGTCGCGCTGGCGCGGCTGGTGTTCTCGAAGGTCATGGACGCGGTTCCGAACCTGAAAATCATCGCCCATCACGCCGGCGGCATGATTCCATTTTTCGAAGGCCGCGTCGGACCGGGTTGGGATCAACTTGGCTCGCGTACGTCGAACGGCGAATACCGCACGCTGCTGAGCGAGCTGAAGCTGCGGCCGATCGATTACTTCCGCAAGTTCTACGCCGACACCGCGACCTTCGGCTCCAGCGCGGCGCTCACCTGCGCGCTGTCGTTCTTCGGCGCCGAGCACGTCGTGTTCGCGTCCGATGCCCCGTTCGATCCCGAACGCGGCCCGATGTACATCCGCGAAACCATCCGCGTGATCGATGAACTTGATATCAGCGACGAGGATCGCCGCCGGATCTACCACGGCAATGCGCAGCGTTTGACGGGATTGCGGTAGGGGCACGTGGCACGTGCCCCGCGCACGTGCCACGTAGCTGCCGGTTACGCCTTCGCCAGTACCGCCTCGACCAGTTCCTGCGCGTCACGCTGGATCCGCGCGAGATGGGCCTCGTCGCGCAGGCTTTCGGCGTAGACCTTGCAGATGTCTTCGGTGCCGGAGGGGCGCACCGCGAACCAGCCGTTGTCGGTCAATACCTTGAGGCCGCCGATGCCGTTGCCATCGCCCGGGGCGCGGGTCAGCACCGCGGTGACTGGCTCGCCGGCCAGCGTGTCGAGCTTGAGATCGGCGGGAGCGAGTTTGCCGATCGCGGCGCGGCCGGCGGCGGTGACCGGCATATCGCGGCGGGCATAGCAGGGCTTGCCGTAGCGCTCGGTCAGCGCGGCGTAGTGCGCAGCC
>JADLEV010000013.1 GCA_020845935.1 Gammaproteobacteria bacterium | reverse complement strand
TATCTGGAATTGAATTCCGAGGCCCTGCAAGCGGAAGTGGTGATTGAAGAACCGGCTTTGCGGGAATACTTCGAACGCAATGCCAGCAATTATCGTGTCGAGGAACAGCGTCGCGCACGCCATATCCTGTTGTCAGTCGCGGAAGGCAGTTCCAAGGAAGCGGAGGAAGCTGTCCTGAGGCGGGCACAGGAGTTGCTCCGGCGGCTGCGCGCTGGGGAGGAGTTCGCCAAGCTCGCGACCGAAGCGTCGGAGGATGTCGGTTCTGCGGCCAACGGCGGAGATCTCGGCGTGTTCGGTCGTGGCACGATGGTTTCGGAGTTTGATGAGGTTGCCTTTTCCTTGCCGGTTGGCGAAATCAGTGAACCGGTTCGATCCGAATTCGGCTATCACCTCATTCAGGTCGATGAGATTCGCGAGGCGCATGGCCGTGATTTCGACGAAGCCCGGTCGGAGATCGAGCAGGCCTATCGCCGGGAACGCGCGGACGCCATGTACTACGAGCGTGCGGAACCGTTCACGAATCTGACCTACGAGAATCGAGATACCTTGGCGGTTGCGGCCGAGGCAATCGGTCTCGGCGTGTCGACCACCGGGCCGATGTCTCACGAGGAACTCGCTGCCCAATTCAGCCGGCGCGTGGCCGATGCGGCTTTTTCGCCCGAAGTAATGTTGGAAGGTCAGAACAGCGATCCGATTGAACTTGGCGATGTCCGCTCGATGGTGCTGCGCGTCGTGGCGCATCATCCCGCGGCGGTAAAACCTATCGCCGATATTCGCGACGAGGTGCGGAGCCGGCTGGTGGCAGAACGGGCCGCGGCGATGGCCAGGGAGCGTGGCGAGAAACTGATCGAAAGGCTGCGCCAGGGCGAGCCGATTGCCGGGTTGATGAGTGAATCCGGTCTGACCTGGGAGCCGGTTGCAGGCGTATCCCGATACGCGGTCAAGCCAGCCCGGGAAATCGTCGAGGCCGCATTTGCCGCTCAATTGGCGGCCGGTGCGATTGATACCTATCTCGGTGTGGGTTTGGCGAATGGCGATTTCGCAATTGTTCGCGTCAGCAACATACAGGACCCGAGCGAAACCGAACTGAATGCCGAATCGACGGCCAACACCCGCATGGCGATCACGCGCCTGAAGGCGGAGCAGGATTGGCAGCGGTTTCTGCAGGGTTTGAAATCCCGCAGCAAGGTCAAGACCTACCACGATCGCCTGTAACGGCGCATCATCAACAGAGGTGCCTTTACCGGGACATTCCTCATCATCCGGGGTAAACGGGCAACCCGTCCGGCCCACCGCCTCTCCGGCGCGTTTATAATCCCGGTCACTTCGACGCAAGCCCAAGGAGGCTGCCATGGCCTTACCCGGAGCACGGCGACAGTCCGAGCGCCCCGTCTTTCTCGTAGATGGTGCCCGTACGCCGTTTCTGAAGGCGTTGGCGGGTCCCGGCTTTTTCTCCAGTATCGATCTCACCATTGCCGCCGGCCGCGCATTGCTGCAACGCCAACCATTCGCACCCGAGGAAGTCGATCAGGTCATCATGGGTTGCGTCATGCCCGGCATCGAAGAGTCGAACATCGCACGGCTGGCCGCGCTGAGGCTCGGCTGCGGCGAAACCACGCCGGCGTTCACGGTGCAGCGCAATTGCGCCAGCGGTATGCAGGCCGCGGACTGCGCGCTGCGCGCAATTCAGCGCGGGGACAGTGAGCTCGTTCTGGCGGGTGGCGTCGAGACGATGAGTCATGCCCCTCTGCACCTGTCGCGGGAGATGGTCACCTGGATCGGGCAGTGGAACTCCAGCCGCACGGTGCCGGCACGGTTGCGGATGCTTGGCAGACTTCGACCGCAATTCCTGAAACCGGTAATCGCCTTGCTGCGCGGCCTGACCGACCCGATCGTCGGCCTGTCGATGGGCCAGACGGCCGAGATCATCGCCCGGCGTTTTGCAATCACACGCACGCAGGCGGACGAGTTCGCGGCAGCGAGCCACCATCGGGCGCTCGCGGCGCAGCAGGAAGATCATTTCGGCGAAATCGTTCCGCTGTTCGACGATGCGGGCAACTTCATTGCGCAGGATACGGGAGTTCGCTCCGATTCTACGGTCGACCGCCTGGCTCGGTTGCGCCCGGCCTTCGATCCGGAATTCGGCACGGTGACCGCTGGCAACAGCTCGCAGATCTCGGATGGTGCAGCACTGCTGCTGCTCGCGTCGGAAAACGCCGTCAGCCGCTGGAACCTGACGCCGCTTGCAAGAATCGTTGACGTGCAGTGGGCTGCACTCGACCCGCGCGAGATGGGCCTTGGTCCAGTGTTCGCGACGACACCGCTGCTGCACCGGCACAAGCTCGCGCTGCGCAACATCGATTACTGGGAGATCAATGAGGCCTTTGCCGCACAGGTGCTCGCCTGTCTTGCCGCGTGGCGCGATGCGAGTTACTGCAAGCAGCATTTCGGCGCCGAGGCGGTGACCGGCGAAATCGCCACCGAGCGTCTGAATGTCGATGGCGGCGCGATCGCGCTCGGGCATCCGGTCGGCGCGACCGGCGCCCGCCTGCTGTTGCATGTCGCACGGGTGCTGCAACGACAGCAGACCAAGCGGGGCGTCGCCACGCTGTGTATCGGCGGTGGGCAGGGCGGCGCCGCTTTGCTGGAACGCGATTGAGGCGAGTGACGATGACCGAACAGAATTGGCGTAACTGGCGCATCCGCATCGACGACGGCAACATTGCCTGGCTGTTGCTGGATGTCGCCGAACAGAAAGTCAACGTTCTGAGCAGCGATACCATCGATGAGTTGCGTGCCGTGCTGGATCAGGTGCAGACCGATCGCCCGCGCGGCGTCGTGATTGCGTCGGGCAAGAGTTCGGGCTTTGCCGCCGGCGCCGATATCAGTGAGTTCGTGCCGCCGCCACCGGCGGCGCAAGTCGGCGCGCGGCTCGCAATCATTCATGAGCAATTCGATCGCCTGGCGCGCTTGTCCGTCCCGACGGTTGCATTGATTCGGGGCTTCTGTCTCGGCGGCGGACTTGAACTCGCGCTCGCGTGCCGATACCGCGTTGCCGCGAAGGACGATCCGGCGACACGGCTCGGTTTTCCCGAGGTGCAACTCGGCCTGCATCCGGGCGCCGGTGGCACCTGGCGCTCGGTGCAGGCCTGTGGTCCGCTGGCGGCGATGAACCTGATGCTGACCGGTCATACCATCGACGCCAGCAAGGCGGAACGGATCGGCCTCATCGATCGCGCGGTTCCGGAGCGGCATCTGGAGACCGCAGCGCGGCGCTTCATCCAGGGCGAAAGCAGGCCGCATCGGCCGCCGCTGCTGGCCAGGCTCACCGGCATCGGTGTCGCGCGGCCGGTACTGGCCGAGGTGTTGCGGCGTCAGGTAAGAAAGCAGGCGAACCCGGAACACTATCCGGCGCCGCACGCGCTGGTGGAGTTGTGGCGCCAGCATGGCGGTTCCGCACGCACGATGTTGCGGGCCGAACGCGAGTCGTTCGCGCAATTGCTGCAATCGCCGCAGAGCCAGCAGCTGGTGCGGTTGTTCCGCATACAGGAGCGGCTGAAGGAAGCGGGCAGGAGCGAAAGATTCAGTGCGCCGCGGGTGCATGTCATTGGTGCCGGAACGATGGGCGGCGACATCGCGGCCTGGTGTGCATTGCGGGGCTGTCGGGTGACCTTACAGGATCGTGGCGCAAAGTATCTGGCGCCCGCGTTTGAACGTGCACACAAGCTTTACCGGCAACGCATCCGCGATCCGCGAGCACGGCAGCAGACGCTTGATCGGCTGATGCCGGATTTGGCGGGAAACGGTGCTGATCGTGCCGACATCGTCATCGAAGCGATCGTCGAGGATCGGGACATCAAGCGCGCACTGTTCGCGGAACTGGAGCCGCGGCTGCAGCCGGAAGCATTGCTGGCCAGCAATACCTCCAGCATTCCGCTCGAACAACTGGCGGAAGGCTTGAGCGATCCCTCGCGTTTGGTCGGACTGCATTTCTTCAATCCGGTTGCGAGCATGCGACTGGTAGAAATCATCAGCGGGCGCGATACCGCGGCGACGGCTGCCAATCGCGCCGCAGCATTCGCGGTCTTTCTGGATCGCCTGCCGGTGCCGGTGCGCAGCTCGCCCGGTTTCCTCATCAATCGCATCCTGCTGCCGTACATGCTCGAAGCGCTGCACCTCGTTACCGATGGCGTACCCGCGCCGGTGATCGATCAGACGATGCGGCGTTTCGGCATGCCGCTTGGCCCGGTGGAACTCGCCGATACCGTTGGCCTCGACGTCTGTCTTTCGGTCGCGCGGATCCTCACCGCACAATTCGGCGGCGAGGTTCCGGCGATCCTGGAACAGAAGGTTGTGCAGGGCCGGCTTGGCAAGAAGACGCAGCGTGGCTTCTACGAATATCGCAACGGTCGGATCGTCACGGCGGCGACCTCGGGTGCGTCTGGGCGCGACGCCGAAATCACCGATCGACTGTTGCTGCGTTTGCTGAACGAGGCCTTGGCCTGCCTGCGCGAGCAGGTCGTCGCCGATGCCGATCTGGTTGATGCCGGCATGGTCTTCGGCACCGGCTTCGCACCATTCCGCGGCGGGCCGATGGCCTACCTGCGCAGCCGCGGTGCCGATGAGCTGCGCGCGCGATTGCATGAGTTGAGTGCCGGCTGGGGCGCGGGTTTTCGTCCGGATGCCGGTTGGGACGATCCGCGGCTATGGCAACACCAGCAGGAGGGGCCAAATGAGTGACGATTTGACTCGACGCGACTTGTTGCAGGCTTTGGCCGGTGGCACGCTGGTTGCGGCAAGTACGATGCTGCCGATCACGGCCGTAGCGCAGCAGTTCAATCGCGGCAGCGGACGCGGGCCGATCGCCGACGCCACTGGCTCTCGCACACCCGCGACGCTGCGCGGCGACCAGGTGGTGCAGCCGGAACGCGCGTTGCCGGTACTGCATACGACCGACGTGCTGGTCGTGGGCGGCGGACCGGCAGGCACCGCGGCGGCGCTCGCGGCGCGGCGGCAAGGCGTCGAGGTGACGCTGGTCGAGCGCTACGGTCATCTCGGCGGACTCGCGACCGGAGGCCTGGTGCTTGCCATCTTCCCTTTGTACGGCAGCGATCGCCGCCAGGTGATCCTCGGCATCGGCGAGGAGATGATGCGCCGGCTCGACACGCTGAAGTTCGGCATCATCGAGCGCAACAAGGCGCCGGAATACCCCATCGTCGACGCCGAGGCGTTCAAGTACGTGCTGGCATCGATGGTGATCGAAGCGGGACTCAAGGTGTTTCTGAATTGCTGGGGCGTCGACGCGATCATCGATTCGACCGGCGCGGTGCGCGGTGCGGTGTTCGAGAGCAAGTCCGGGCGGCAGGCGATTCTTGCCAAGGTCGTCGTCGACGCCTCCGGTGACGGCGATATCTATGCGGCCGCCGGGGCGGCCTACACCCGGGTCAAGGACAACATCGGGCTGGTCAGCCGGATCGGTAATATCGACGAGATCGACATGACCGGTGGCGATGAACATCTGGCCGCGGCGAGCGGTCAACCGGTGACGCCGCGGCGGCCGACGCGCGGCGCGCCGACGATGACCCTGGACGGCAAGGTCGGCAGCCCGACGCCGGCACCGCACACCAACTGGCTCAACATGATGGGTCCGGTCGGCGATGCGCTCGACATCGCGCAAATGACCGAATTCGAACTCAAGCACCGCATCGCGATCTGGAACAACGTCGAGCGCGTTCGCGCCAAGGCCGGCAACGAACAGGCGTTCGTACTCGAGACCGCACCGCAGCTCGGTGTGCGATTGAGCCGCCTGTTGCACGGCGTGACGGTGTTGACGGCGGAGCAGGCCCGGGCGCAGACGAAGTTCGAGGACGCCATCGGCTATTCGGGAAGCTATGCCGGTCAGCCCGAATTCCAGATTCCGTATCGCGCACTGGTGCCGCAGAAGGTCGAAAATCTGCTTGCCGCCGGCCGCTGCATCGCGACCGACTTTCCGCTGGCGGATACGACGCGGCTGATTCCGGTGTGCTGGGTGACCGGCGAGGCCGCCGGGGTCGCGGCGTCGCTGTGCGTCACGGATCGCTGCACGCCGCGGACCGTCGAAGTGGCGAAGCTCACCAGCATTTTGCGCGCGCAGGGCGCCTATCTCGGCTGATGCGGCGCGGAGCGTGGCGCCGACGCGCACGCTACGGCTGTCTTGTCGTCGCCGTGCTGCTGTTGGCGGGCGCATTCCCGGCATGGATCCCCGCCGCCAGCGGCGCGCGCCTGGTCGTTGAAACCAGCCCGTTCGTCGCCATCGGCGCCGCTTTGGCGCGGCACACCATCGGTATCGGTACGGTCCTCGGCTTGCTGTTCACCGTGCCGGTACTGGTGCGCAAGCGCTGGTATTGTCACTACGTCTGTCCCACCGGTCTGCTGCTCGATCTGGCCGGCCGTGGCAGGCGGCCGAATGCGCCGCGCCTCTGGGCCCGCTGGCCGGTGCTCGGCCGTCCTGTCGCGCTGGTAACGTTGGCGGGCGCACTGGCCGGGTATCCACTGTTGTTGTGGCTCGATCCCTTGGCGCTGTTCGCCTCGCCATTCGCCATTCCCGGCGACATCGCCTTCGCGTCGGCGGCATGGGTCGCGATCTCATTCGGGGTGATTGCATTGGCGTGCCTCCTGCTCGGCAACCTCTGGTGTGCGCGGCTGTGTCCGCTGGGCGGCTTGCAGGACCTGTTGCTGAGCCTGCGCCTGCTGCTGTGGCGGATGCTGTGTCGCGGCGCACGAGCGAGCCACGATCCGCTACCCGCCATCGCGCCACGCCGCGCGTTGTTGATCGGCGGCATCGGCGTGGCGCTGGCATTGCTGGCCAGACGTGTCGGTAAGAATCGTAGCGGCACCGCGCCGCTGCGGCCGCCGGGTGCGGTCGCCGAAGACGAATTCACCGGCGCGTGCGTGCGCTGCGGCAACTGCGCATCGGTCTGTCCGACGCGGATCATCGAGCCGGATCTCGGCGGCGCCGGCATTGCCGGACTGCTGGCGCCCATGCTGCGATTTGATGAACTGCGCTACTGCCGCGAGGACTGCCACGCCTGCACGGTGGCGTGTCCGAGTGGCGCGTTGACGCGGTTGGCGCTGCCCGACAAGCGGCGTTACGTCATCGGCGAGGCCTTGGTCGATGCCGAGCGGTGTTTGTTGATTCTCGGCCGCAAGGAATGCGATGCCTGCGCGCAGGCTTGTCCCTATCGCGCCATCGAGATGGCGTGGGATGAAACGCAGTATCTCGCGTTCCCGCAAATCGATTACCGGCGCTGCAACGGCTGTGGCGCATGCCAGGTTGTCTGTCCTACCGAGGAGATCAAGGCGATCGCGGTGTGGCCGCTACTCGACGAGGACAGAGCAGGTGCCGCGCCACGTTATCTTGCGCCGCGCGACCAGGAGCAAGTCGCCGGAATACCGTCCGGCTGCCTGGGCGGAACCGTGGAGCACAAGGCATGAGCCAGGATTGTTGCCAGGACGCAGCCTGCGAGATCGCGCGGCTGCGCGAGCGCCAGCGGACCACACTCCTGATCGTGCTCCTCATCAATGCCAGCATGTTTCTGCTCGAAGCCGGCGCGGGTCTGGTGAGTGACTCCACCGCGTTGTTGGCCGATTCGCTGGACATGCTGGGCGATGCGCTGGTGTATGGTTTCAGCCTGTTCGTCGTCGCGCGCAGCGTTGGCTGGAAAGCGCTGGCGGCGCTGAGCAAAGGTCTCGTCATGGCGGCGTTCGGCCTGTTCGTGTTCGGCCGCGCCGTCTTTCGCCTGTGGCATCCGGTGGTACCCGATGCCGCAATCATCGGCGCAATCGGGGCACTCGCATTGCTCGCCAATCTCTGTTGCGTGTTACTCCTCTGGCGCCACCGTGCCGATGACGTGAACATGCGTTCGGTCTGGTTGTGCTCGCGCAATGACATCATCGCCAACGGCGCGGTCCTGCTTGCGGCCGCCGCGGTCGCCGCCAGCGGGTCGCAGTGGCCCGACCTGGTCGTCGGCATCGGCATCGCGGTGCTGTTTCTGCGCTCCGCGCTGCATGTCATCGCCGATGCCCGCGCGACCTACGCGGCCCAGCCGAGGTTGTAGCGCCCGCCGCCATTTGGTTGAAATACCAAACCGCGCTGTTACAATCGTGCGGTGACGCAGCCAATGTCCCGCGATTCGAGCCAGGGAGTGCGCGACCGCATCATCGCGGCCGCGGTCGAACTGCTGCACGAGCGCGGTATTCACGACCTGACCCAGGCGCGCGTCAGCGCGCTGGCCGGGGTTCGCCAGAGCCACCTCACCTATTACTTTCCTACCCGCAACGCGCTGTTGCAGCAGGCCGTAATCAGCGGGGTCGCGTCGGTGCTCGAAGCGTTCGATGCGGTGATCAAACGACCGGCAGTGACGCTGGAGCAGTTGTTCGATGTGCTCGATCTGCAACTGACCGATCGCCGGATCCCGCGGATGATGGCGGCGCTGGTGGTGGCATCCGAGGAAGACCCGGCATTGAAGCCGTGGCTGGAGCGTTTCGAGGTGGATATGCAAGAACACATGGTGCGGATGCTGCGCGCCTGCGGCTTGCAGCCACCGGCGCTTGCCATCTCGCTGTATCACGCGACGTTGGTGGGTGCCTTGCAACTGGATTTGGCGGCGGGCACCGCGGCGTCACGCCGGCGCCTGCGGACCGTGCTGCGCGCCGCGTTCGATACGTTGGTGGCGGCCGGCTGAGCGGATCTTTTCGGAGTGGTTTCGAGGATGAATGATGAGCAGTCGAGTTAACCGGATTTTGTCTGCACTGGGAGCCGTCACGGTCCTGGCGGGTAGTGAATTGCTGTCGGTCGCGAGCGCGGCGGAAGATGCGGCCACCGCGGCACCGACGCTGTCGGTCACGGTCGCGACCGTGCGTCGCGAGCCCTGGCCGGAAATGCTGGTGGCCAATGGCGCCATCGAGCCGTGGCAGGAGGCAATCGTCAGCGCCGCGGTCGGCGGCCAGCGCATCGAAGAATTGCTGGTCGAAGTGGGCGATACCGTCAAGGCGGGACAACTGCTGGTCAGGCTCGACCGCAGTGTGCTGGAAGCAGCGGTCGCCGAACTCGAGGCGGCGCTGGCGCAGGCCAAGGCCAATCTGGCACAAGCGGAAGCCGACGCAGCGCGCGCGGCGGAACTGGAGAAAAGGGCAGCGCTGAGCGCGCAGGAGATTCTGCGCTATCGCACCCAGGCGGGTGTCGCCCGCGCCGGCGTGCAATCGGCCGAGGCGCGATTGCAGGCGCAGCGCTTGCAGCTCGAACGGACACGCATCGTCGCGCCCGATGACGGCGTCATCACCGAGCGCATGGCGCGGCTCGGCGAAGTGCCCTCGCTCGGGCAGGAACTGTTCCGGATGATTCGCCGTGGCCGACTCGAATGGCGCGGGGAACTGACCGCGGCGCAGATCGTCCGGACCACACCCGGCAAGACGGTCATGCTGCGTCTGCCCGATGGTTCGAGCGCCACGGCACGGGTGCGCAAGCTCGCGCCGGCAATGCGCTCCGAGAATCGTCTCGGTGAAATCCATGCCGACATCGAACCGGGCAGCGCCGCGCGTGCCGGCATGTATGTTGCCGGCACGGTGTTGCTCGATCCGCGCGACGCGCTGGTCGTACCGGCGGCCTCGGTCGTGATCCGCGACGGCCGCAGCTATCTGTTCGTGGTCGCGCCGGGACAGAATCCGGCGCCGGTCGCGGCGCGACCGATTGCCACCGGGCGACGCAGCGGTGACGAGGTCGAAGTCGTGTCGGGTGTCGAGGACGGTGCACAGGTGGTCGTGCAGGGCGCCGGCTTTCTCAATGACGGCGATGTCGTTCGCATCATCACCGCGGTGGCGCGCTGACCATGAATCTCTCGACCTGGTCGATTCGCAATCCGATCCCGGCGATCGTTTTGTTCCTGCTGCTCACCATCGCCGGTGTCTGGAGTTTCCGCGGTCTGCCGATCCAGGATTTTCCGGATATCCAGCTCCCGGTGGTCAACGTCGTGCTGCGGATGCCGGGCGCGGCACCGGCGCAACTCGAAACGGAAGTCGCGCGGCCGGTCGAGGACGCCCTCGCAACCCTGAACGGCCTGAGTCACATGCAGACCGCGATTACCGACGGTCTGGTACAGATCGGTATCGAGTTCGTGCTGGAGAAGCCGTTGTCCGATGCGTTGATCGAAACCAAGGACGCGGTCGATCGCGTGCGCGCGGACTTGCCGACCGATGTCGAACAGCCGTCGGTCAGCGCCATCAATCTGGCCGGCGGTGACGCACTGATGAACTACGCGGTCGCGCATCCGGACATGGACGAGGAAGCGTTGTCGTGGTTCCTTGATGACACCATCGCCAAGGCGGTGCTGGGCACGCCCGGCGTCGGAAATTTCGTCCGCGTTGGCGGGGTAGAGCGCGAAGTCCGGGTCGAGGTCGATCCGGTGCGCCTGGCCGCGCTCCAGGTCACCGCGACCGACATCTCGCGGGCGTTGCGGCGGGTGCAGCAGGAGGCGTCGGGCGGGCGCGGCCAGCTCGCCGGTGCGGAGCAGGGGATGCGCACCATTGCCACCGTCGCCGACGCCGAGGCGTTGCGCGCCTTCCCGCTGGCGCTGGCGGATGGCCGGTTCCTGCGGCTCGATCAGGTCGCCGACATCAATGACACCACCGCCGAACGCAACCAGGCGGCGCTGCTCGACGGCAAGCCGGTGATCGGCTTTCAGGTATTTCGTGCCCGTGGCTATGACGAGGTCAGCGTTGCCGCCGGAATTCGTGCCGCGGTGGCTGACCTCGTCGCGCGCTACCCGGGGCTCAGCATCACCGAGGTCGCGACGACGGTGGATTTCACGCACGAGCAGTATCGCGGCTCGATGCAGATGCTGTACGAGGGTGCGCTGCTCGCAATCCTGGTGGTCTGGTGGTTCCTGCGCGACTGGCGCTCGACCGTCGTGGCCGGCGTCGCGCTGCCGCTGTCGATCATTCCAACGTTCCTGGCGATGCGCTGGTTCGGTTATTCACTGAACACGATCACGCTGCTGGCACTCGCTGCGGTGGTCGGCATTCTGGTCGATGATGCGATCGTCGAAGTGGAGAACATCGTCCGCCATCTGCGTAATGGCAAACCGGTGCGCCAGGCCGCGGCGGACGCGGTCACCGAAATCGGCCTGGCGGTGATCGCGACCAGTGCGACGCTGGTTGCGGTATTCCTGCCGACCGCATTCATGAGTGGCATCCCGGGCATCATCTTCAAGCAGTTCGGCTGGACCGCCGTGGTGTCGGTGGTGATGTCGTTGCTGGTGGCGCGGGTCCTGACCCCAATGCTGGCGGCGCATTTCCTCAAGCCGCACCAGAACGCGGACGTGGAAAGCCGCTTGATGCGCTGGTACCTGAAGGCCGTGCGCTGGTGCCTCGCGCGGCACAAGACCACGGTCGTCGCCGCGGTACTGTTCTTCGTCGGCTCGCTGCTGCTGGTGCCGATGCTGCCAACCGGATTGATCCCGCCGCAGGATCGCGGCTTCACGCGCGTCAGCATCGAATTGCCGCCGGGCAGCGCGCTGGCGACAACCCTGGCGAGCGCCGAAGCTGCGCGCCGGGCGATTGCCGACATTCCCGGCATCAAGAGTGTGCTGACCACGATTGGCGAGGGACTGCAGTCGTCCGCTACCGCGATGCGCAGCGCTGGTGAAGTGCGCAAGGGCCTGCTGACCGTGACGCTGCATGCCCGCGGCGAGCGGCCGACGCAGCTGGAGATCGAAAACGAGATGCGCCGTCGCTTGCCGGACGTGCCCGGCGCGCGATTCGCGATTGGCGGTGGCGGTGCGCCAGGAGAGAAGCTGTCGGTGGTGTTGACCAGTGACAACATCGCCGCGTTGAAGGCGACCGCCCAGACGCTGGAGCGCGACATGCGCGGTATTCCGTATCTCAGCAACATCAGTTCGACCGCGAGCCTGGAGCGACCCGAGATCATCATTCGCCCCGATGCGGAGCGGATGGTCGAGCGCGGCGTGACGACCGCGGCGATTGGTGAGACGGCGCGGATCACGACCAGTGGCGATTTCGATGCCTTGCTGGCGAAGCTCAATCTCGACGCACGGCAGGTGCCAATCCGGGTGCGCATCGCCGATCGCGACCGGACCAATCTGGAGACCTTCAACAATCTGCGCGTCGCCGGCCGCGACGGTCCGGTGCCGCTGGCGAGCGTCGCAACGCTGACGCTGGAGAGCGGGCCGTCGCAGATCGATCGGCTGGATCGGCAGCGGTACGTTTCGGTCAATGCCGACCTCGGCGGCGCCGCGCTCGGCATGGCGATGCAGCAGGTGGTGGCACTGCCGGCGATGGTGAACAAGCCGAGCAGCGTCAATTTTCTCGAAACCGGCGACACCGAACTGATGAGCGAGCTGTTTCGCGGCTTCAGTATCGCCATTGCCACTGGCATCATGTGCGTGCTGGCGGTGCTGATCCTGCTGTTCAAGGATTTCCTGCAACCGATTACGATCCTGTCGGCCTTGCCGCTGTCGATCGGCGGTTCGCTGATTGCGCTGCTGCTGAGCGGGTTGGCCATCAGCCTGCCGGCATTGATCGGCATCGTCATGCTGATGGGCATCGTCACCAAGAACTCGATCCTGCTGGTCGAGTACACGATCGTCGGCATGCGCGACCGCGGTCTTGGTCAGGTCGAGGCGCTGGTCGATGCCTGCCGCAAACGCGCGCGGCCGATCGTGATGACCACGGTCGCGATGATCGCGGGGCTGTCGCCGCTCGCGGCGGGCTTCGGTGCCGATGCGAGTTTTCGGCAGCCGATGGCGGTGACGGTGATCGGTGGACTGGTGACCTCGACCGCGCTCAGTCTGCTGGTTGTGCCGGTGGCGTTTTCGTACCTGATGGGTTTCGAACGTTGGTTGAAGCGCCTGTTTGGGCGCAAGGCGGAACACGATGCGACGCAGCACTGACCTCGTCATTCTCATGGCCACGCTGGCGTTCCTGGGGCCGGTTGCCGCGCAACAGGCGGCACCGCCGCGTGCCGGGTCCGCCACGCCCCAGGGCGAGCCGCCGCCGCGCGGCGAGCGGTTCATCGGCTCGGCCTACCATCCGGTGCAGATCCGCTACTTCGATGACTTGATCCCGCAGGCGGAGCGGCAATGGGGCGGCGCCATCGAGCGCTTCGGCGACGACTACATCGGCGTGACCGGCGCCGGCGCGTTCTATCGCATCGATTGGGATGAAGCGGCCGCCAAGGTCACCGCGGTGAAGTTGCCGATCGCCGCGCCGCATTCGGCGGCGGCATTCGACGCCGCGGCCGATCCGGTCGTCAATCGCACCTTCTTCCGCGTCATCGATCTCATCGCCGAGCGCGCCGGCAACGGCTGGCGCTTGTATGCGTCGCACCATCAGTGGCTGACCGAGCGCAACTGCCTCGTGATGCGCATCTCGGCGATCGATCTCGATGCCGCGCTGCAACCGGCCGGAGGTCAAGGCGCGGCTTGGCACACCGTGTACGACACGACGCCCTGCCTGACGCTCGACCGGGGCAACCGCGGCCGCATCTTCGCCGGTCACGAATCGGGCGCGCGCATGGCCTGGCTTGCGCCGGGGCAACTGCTCTTTACCGTCGGCGATCAGGAACACGATGACTGGAATCAGCCGATAGCGATGGCGCAAAGCGATGCGCACATGTACGGCAAGATCCTTCAGGTCGATGTCGCCAGCGGTCGTGCGACGATCTATTCCAAGGGTCATCGCAATCCGCAGGGCCTGTATCGCGACGGCCAGGGCAATCTCTGGGAGAGCGAACACGGCCCGCGCGGCGGGGACGAGATCAATCTGGTGAGGAAGGGGCAGAACTATGGTTGGCCCACGGTCACCTATGGCACCGATTACGGCCGTTTCGTCTGGCCACCGGCGGCGGATCGGGTCGGCACGCACCCGGGCTACGCGCAGCCGATCTATGCCTTCATCCCGTCGATCGCGACCTCGAATCTGATCCGGATTGAAGGTGACACGCAGTTCACCGCCTGGCGCGGCAATCTGCTGGTCGCCGGGCTGGCGAGTCAATCGCTCATTCGGCTGGGCCTGGACGGCGAACGCGTGGTCTTCGCCGAGCCGCTGCCTATCGGCCGGCGAATCCGCGACCTCATCGTCGGGCCCGCTGGCCGCCTCTGGCTGTGGGGCGAGAATGGCGATCTCGTGGCGTTGTCGGTCGCCACCTCGCAGCACAGCGGCGCGATGCTGTTTCAGACCTGCGCCGGGTGTCATACCACCGGCGTGACCTCGGGCGGGCTCGGCCCCTCGCTCTATCGCGTCGTCGGCCGCAGGCGCGCATCGCGTACCGACTATGTCTATTCGCCCGCGTTCAAGGCGCTGGACGGAACCTGGACCGAGGAATTGCTCGATCGATTTCTCGCCGACCCGGAGGCACTCGTGCCGGGTACCGCGATGAACACGATCAAGGTCCCGGATGCCGCCGAGCGCAAGGCGCTGGTGGATTATCTGCGGGATCTGCAGTAGCGTCGCGAGCGCCACGTCAGCAGGTGCCGTCGTACCGGCGGCTGCTGCGCTCGGCTCGGGGGTGCCGGAATGGGCGGAGCATCATCGTGTTCGGTCAAGGCAGCAGGGCAAGAGGTCGTAGCCGTCAAGCGGAGGTGGAACGATGGCAACAAGCAGTCGCAGCGATGTCGCAACCGGTCCGGCGGATGCCGAGGACAGTGTCGCTTATCGCAGCTACGTGCTGGTTCTGCTGCTCCTGGTCTATCTGTTCAATTTCGTTGACCGCCAGATATTTTCGGTCGTGCTTGAGTCGATCAAGCGCGAGTTCAACTTTACCGATACGCAGCTGGGCCTGCTGGGCGGGATTGCCTTCGGCTTCTTTTACGCGACGGTGGGATTGCCGCTGGCTCGCATCGCCGATCGCTGCAACCGCCGCAATCTGATCGCGATCTCTCTTGCGATCTGGAGTGGCATGACGGCACTCTGCGGCCAGTCCTCGAACTTCGTGTCGCTGTTTCTCGCGCGAATGGGCGTCGGCATCGGTGAAGCGGGCGGCATGCCACCATCCTATTCCCTGCTCGCCGATTATTTCCCGCCGCGACGACGCGGTTTCGCGCTGGCGATATTCAACCTCGGCATCCCGTTCGGGGTGATGACGGGGTTCCTGGTCGGCGGCTGGATCAATCAGATCCATGGCTGGCGTGCCGCATTCATGGCGGTCGGTCTGCCAGGGGTGGCCCTGGCGATCCTGCTTGCCATGACCCTGCGCGAACCACGGCGTGGCCGCTACGACGAAACGCCCGCCACGGGTGAACTGCCGTCAATCCTGAGCACGGCGCTGTTCCTCTGGGCCAGACCTTCCTGTCGCCATCTGTGCCTCGCGGCGTCGCTGTACGGGCTTGCCGCCTGGGGGGGCGGGCGTCTGGCAACCTTCGTTCTTCATCCGGGTACACGGGATGACCAGCGGCGTTGCCGGGACCTGGCTGGCACTGGTGTTCGGCTTGTCCGGTGCGCTGGGCGCCACGCTGGGCGGCGCGCTCGGCGACCGGCTGGCGCACCGGACCGGCGACAAGCGCTGGTATCCATGGATCTCGGCCGGCGGCGTGCTGATCTCGATACCGTTCGTGTTCCTGGTGTACCTCTGGCCGACACCGATTCCGGCGTTGCTGTTCCTCAGCGTGCCGACGATCTTCGGCCACATGTATCTCGGCCCGACCATGGCGATGCTGCTTGGCATGGCCGGCGCGCGCCGCCGCGCGGTTGCTTCCGCGATCTACGCCTTTGTGCTGAATCTGGTTTCGATGGGCGTCGGTCCGGTGATCGTTGGTTGGTCCAGCGACCACCTGCAGGCGAGCCATGGTGCCGCAGGATTGCGCTACTCGATTCTGACCCTGGTGGTCGTTGCGACCTCGTGGGCGGCAGTGCACTTCCTGTTGGCGGCGCGCACGCTGCGGGCGGACCTCGAATCCGCGGCCATCGCGAATCGCGGCTGATTCCGTCACGCCGCGGTTCGCTTCCGACCTGGTCGCCGGCATCATCGTGGGTGAAGGCGCACGCAGCACCAGGGATCGATCGAAGCGATTGACGCGAGCCGACCGTGTCCCCTGAAACATTGTCCGTCCTGCAACTCCTGCCCGCGCTCGTATCCGGCGGGGTGGAGCGAGGCACGCTCGAGGTCGCGCGAGCCCTGATCGCCGGTGGTCATCGATCGATCGTCGTCTCGGCCGGTGGCCCGCTGGTGAACCAACTTATTGCCGAGGGAAGTGCTCATCTCACGCTGCCTCTCGACCGGAAGAGCCCGCTGGCACTCGGGCAGGTGCTCCGGTTGCGACGGCTGCTGGACACCGTTCGGCCGGATATCGTGCATGCGCGTTCGCGGTTGCCGGCGTGGATTGCCTGGCTGGCATTGCGGGGCATGCCCGAGGCAACCCGGCCACGGTTCGTGACGACCGTGCATGGTCTGTATTCGGTCGGCCGCTACAGCGCGGTCATGACGCGGGGCGACGTCGTCATTGCCGTTTCCGAAACCGCGCGCCGGTACGTTCTGGAGCACTATCCCGCGTGCCCGGAAGCACGGATCCGGGTCATTCACCGTGGCGTCGCCGCGGCCGAGTTTCCCCCGGGTCATCGTCCCGAGCCGGCATGGCTTGACGCGTGGTACCAGCGCTATCCGCGGTTGCGCGACGCCGTCGTGATCACTATCGCCGGACGAATCACCCGGCGCAAAGGTCATGACACCTTCCTGCGGTTGATCGCCGCATTGCGGCGCGACGGCGTGCCGGCACAGGGTGTGGTGGTCGGTGTGGCCGCGAGGGCCAGGTATGACCGCGAGTTGCGACGGGCGATTGCGCAGCGACAGCTCGATGAGGCGATCACCTTTACCGGCGCCCGGGATGACATACGCGAGGTGCTGGCGAGCAGCAATCTGGTGGTCGCGCTGTCGGTACTGCCCGAGAGCTTCGGTCGGACCGCCCTCGAAGCGCTGTCGCTCGGTGTCCCGGTGCTTGGCTGGGGACACGGCGGCGTCGGTGAGATCCTCGCGGCGTTGTTTCCGGACGGCAGTGTGCCGCCATTCGACGAAGCCGAACTGGTGCACCGTGCCAGAATGCTATTGAGTCGCGGTCGCGGTCAGGTGCCGGGCGTCGCTCCATTCACGCTGGAACGCATGTGCGAGGAGACGATTGCCGTCTACCACGACCTCGTGCATGGTCGGCGACGCACGGCATCGAGCTAAGGAAGCGGAACAGGTCAGACCTTCCCGCGCGCCAGGGACGGCGCGCTCGCCCATCTGGCACGTTAGTGCTAGATGCGGCCGGCCTGGTCGCCGCATGCAGCGGACCGGGCGACTCTGAACGAAGCCAGGAAGGACTTGGTCAGAGGGTACTTACTTCAGCCCTTTGGTTTGCAGACTCCAGGCAGGATCGCGACACAGCCCGCAATCCGTGCCGGTGAACATGCGGCCCGCTGCGGCATCGCCCCGCAACTGCCAGTCCAGCCATTTGACGACCACCTGCGCCGCTGCGCCGCCGTTCGGTTCCCAGTAGGTGCCGCCATGCCCCTTGTCGATGTTGGCGACAGCGGCCGCTACGTGCGTGATCCGGGCGAAATCATCCATGCCGGCGGTATACGCGATGTCGGTCGGTCCGCCCAGTACATACAGAATCGGCGTATGCAGGGTGTCGAGCAGACCCTTGTCCGCGGTCATGCCGGCCATGGTCGTCGGCCCCTCGGGGAACAGCCCACTGTTCATCATCACCACCGTGGCCACGCGCGGATCGGCTGCGTTCAACAAGGCCTGCAAGCCGCCGCAACTGAAGCCCGACACCGCGATGGCCTTGGGATCGATTAAACCGTAATAGGCACTGCCGGGGCGCGCGTTTTCGGCCAGGGCCCAGCTGATGGCCGCCGCCAGTTGCTGCG
>JADLEV010000012.1 GCA_020845935.1 Gammaproteobacteria bacterium | reverse complement strand
CCGCTCGCGCCGACCACCGATCCGCTGATTTGGCAGCTGACCAAGCAATACGCCTCGGGGCCTTCGGCGGATCAGCGCGTCATCACCAAGCCCGAGGCTGGCACCGTAGTCGTTCGCGTCGGCGGCAATCCGGTATCGGTCGATGTCGACCACCTGACCGGGCTGATTACGTTCGACCTTGCGCCCGCGACACAGCCTTATGCAGACTTCCTGTTTGACGTGCCGGTCCGCTTTGACACCGATCATCTGCCGGTGGTCGCGGTCGCCTATCACATCCAGCAGGTTTCCTCGATCGCTTTAATCGAAATCAGGGCCTGATTCATGAAGACCATATCTGCCGCGCTCGCCGCACATCTTGCCGGCGAGGTGACGACGCTTGCCACCTGCTGGCGCCTGGAGCGGACTGACGGCTGGGCGCGCGGCTTCACCGATCACGATCGCAACCTCGTCATTGATGGCTTGACTTATGTAGCTGCAACCGGCTTCCTGCCGAGCGCGATTAAATCCGGCGCCGATCTGTCCGTCGACAACCTCGATGTGGACGGGTTTCTCGATGATGACGCGCTCAAGGCAGAGGACCTCTCCGCCGGTCTGTTCGACGGCGCCAAGATCGATATCTTTCTCGTCAACTGGGCCGACCTGTCGCAAGGTCGCGTGCTCCTTCGTCGCGGCTCGCTTGGCGAGGTTAAGCGCGCCGACAATCGTTTCTCGGCGGAGATTCGCGGCATCGCGAATCGCCTTCAGCAGGTTGCGGGCAAGCTCTATTCACGGCTCTGTCGTACCGATCTGGGCAGCGCCGAGTGCAAAATCGTGCTGGCTCCGCTGACAGACGAACTCGTCATCAGCGCTGTATCCAGTGACGACACCTTCACGGTCCCGACGGCACGGCCGACCGGCTTCTACATCTTCGGCATCTGTACCTTCCTGACCGGCGCAAACGCGGGTGCGGCGACCGAAGTGCTTCAGCAAAACGGCCAATCGATCCAGCTGTTCACACCGATGCCGCGACCGATCACGGTCGGTGACCAGGTCCGGCTGGTCGCCGGCTGCGATAAGACCCCAGAGACCTGTTATGCCCGTTTCGGCAATATTTTGAACTTCCGCGGCGAGCCGCACATTCCGGGCAACGACAAGGTCTTCTCCTATCCGGTGCGCGGGTGATGACCGCTGACGCGGTCCCGGACAGCACCGAAGATCCGTGCTCGCGAAGGCCACTTCTTACTGATCCTGATTGCCTCATGCCGATGTTCACCCGAGATGCAGTGATCGCCGAGGCGCGGAGCTGGCTCGGCACGCCCTGGCACCATCAGGCATCTCTTAAGGGGGTTGGTTGCGACTGCATCGGCTTCGTGCGCGGCGTCGCGCTGCCATTCGTCGGCGAGGTGACGATCCCACTCGACTATCCGGAGACCTGGCACCTCTACCGCGCCGAGCCGCGCATGTATCTCGGCTTCAAGGCACACGCCCACGAAATCGACGTGACCGACGTGCTGCCCGGCGACATCCTGCTGTTCGGCGCCGGCAAGGGTCCGGCGCACCACTGTGCCTATGTCGCGCCAAGCGACGGACTGATCCACTGCTACCGCGAGGCCGGCAAGGTGGTCGAGCACGGTTTCTCGCCATGGTGGCGGGCAAAACTCCGCCATGCGTTCCGGGTGCCTGGGATCGCGGATTGATCATGGCCAAAATCGTCCTCACGGTCGGCGGCTATGTGCTTGGCAATATGCTGCTGCCCGGTCTCGGCGGTGCGATTGGTGGTCTGGTTGGCGGCTATGTCGGCGGCATGGTCGATCAGCAGCTGTTCGGCGGTACGGCCAGCCAGACCGTTTATGGTGCACGTATGCAGGATCTGCGCGTGCAGTCGTCGAGCTACGGCGCGGTGATTCCGCTGCTCTACGGCAAGGGCCGAATGGCTGCGAACGTGATCTGGATGCGCGGCTTCGACGAGGAGGTTCGCACCGATACGCAGACGGTTGGTGGCGGCGGCAAGGGTGGTGGCAGTGGCGGCCAGACCGTTACCAACGTCACCTATCACTATTATGCCGATGTCGCCGTCGGGCTCTGCGCCGGGCCGATCGCTGCGGTGCGTCGCGTATTCGCCGACGGCAATGCCTTCGAGACCGATAAGGTCGGCGACATGCGGGTCTATCTCGGGAATGAAACGCAGGCACCCGACCCGCTCATTCAGGCCGTTGAAGGCATCGCTCGCACGCCGGCCTATCGCGGGCTCGCCTATGTGATGATGGAGCGGCTCTCCATCACACCGTTCGGTAACCGGCTGCCAAACCTCACCTTCGAAGTCGAGACGTGAACCGTGGCCCAGCTTGTTCTCACGCTCGCCGGCGGGGTGCTCGGCGGCGGCATCGCGGGAGGGCTCGGCCAATCGCTCGGGGCGCTGTTCGGCGCCTATGTCGGTGGCATTCTCGACCGCGAGCTGTTCGGACCGCAGCAGGATCGTCGGACGATCGAAGGCACACGGCTCACTGAACTCAACCTGTCGGGATCGGCCTATGGCCAAACCATGCCGGTGGTTTGGGGCCGCATGCGGGTGCCTGCCAATATCATCTGGGTCCGCGGTATTCGTGAAATCGTCCGCACCGAAACCGAGACGGTCGGCGGTGGCGGCAAAGGCAGCGCCGGTGGTG
>JADLEV010000011.1 GCA_020845935.1 Gammaproteobacteria bacterium | reverse complement strand
CGGGCGGCCATCGGGGACCTGCTGGCCGATTACTACGCCGGATTCGGTGCCGGCGGCGAGCACGATTTCTCCGCCTTCTTCACCGTGGATGGCGTGCTCGACGTGAACTGCATGGTGGCCACGGGTGCCGAGCAGATCCGGGCCATGTATACACGGGCGGCGGGCGCGCCGCCGCCGGCACGGCCGGCCGATGCGCCGCCGCCAGGCCGCAGCGTCATGGTGCTTTCCAATCTCAGCATCCAGGTCGAGGGCGACCGCGCCACCTCGAACTCGCTGTTCACCGCGCTGCATACCGACGCGCTGACCGGCCAACCGTGGGTCAACGAATACGGGCGCGAACACAACGAATACGTCAAACGCGATGGCCGCTGGCAAATCAGCCGCCGTACCGTCACCACCGATGCCGGCATGCCCGCATCGTTGCTGCCCGGTTACATCCAGCGCTGAATGCCGGGTCATCAGCGCAACAGCGGCGGCGCGAATTCCTTCAGGCTGCGCCGCCGCTGCCGGTCACGAGGGGTTCCACTCGCGCCCGTGCCTCTGCTATGTTGTTAGCAGTGCTAAATGTTAGCGCTGACAAGTCACGCCGCCAAGTGCCGGCGGCGCCCGGGCATCGTGTCCTGTTGCGGAGGTTGCCATGATGAGACGCAGACTCGTTTCTCTCGGATTGTTGGCGGCGGCGTTGCTGTCCGGCGCCGGCCTGTCATCCGGCGGCGCCGCAGCGGCCGCCGAGCCGGCGCGGATTACGGTGCTGAATCCCGCGGTCACCGCGCAGTTCGCGGACCGCGTCCCGCTCGCGCCGCGGCTCGACACGCTGGATGGCAAGACTCTTTACCTGGTCGATACCAACTGGGGTGGCTTCGGCAACAACGACCTGCTGCTGAAAGAGATGCAGGCCTGGTTCGCCACAAACCTGCCGCGCGTGACGACGGTCCTGAAGGTGAAGCAGGGCAACTTCGTCACCGATGATCCGGCGCTGTGGCGCGAGATCGCCGAGGCCAGGGCCGATGGCGTGATCATCGGCGTCGCCGGTTGACACGGCTGTGTCGCGGCCGTGAGCCGCGAAGCAGGCAGCATCGAACAGCAGTACGGCATTCCCACGGTTGCGGTCGCCGGCGAAAACGTCGTGCCGTTCGGCATCGGCGCCAACGTCAGCTACAACACCGGCATGCCGATCCGTTATGCCGCCGTGCCGTTTCCGTTCTCCGGCCAGAAGCTGGAGGTGCTGCGGCGCTATATCGAAGGCAACGACCTCGTCAGCGGCAAGCCGCTGATGCAGGCCCTGGTCGATGGCCTCACGAAGCCGCTGACTGCCGACGAGCGGTCGTCCGGCACACCGTCGCAGGCGAAGGCCGAGCCACGGTTGCTGCCGGCGGATACCGAAGACAATCTGCACCGGCTGTTCCAGGCGAATCACTGGACCGACTTCAATCCCATCATCCTGCCGACCGAGGAGCGCGTCGCGGCGATGTTGCGCGGCACCAGTCACCAGCCCGACGAGATCGTCAAGACCGCGGCCGGCACCCTGGGCGCGAATCGGCCGTTCACGGTCGAGAAGGTCGCGATCATCGCGGTGATGGCCGGTGCCAGGCCAGAGCACCTGCCGGTGATCCTGGCACTGGCGACGCTGGTGCCCTATCAGGATTCGACCACGTCGATCGCCAACATGGTCGTCGTCAATGGCCCGATCCGGAACGAGATCGGCATGAACTCCGGGCTCGGCGCGCTCGGTCCGAACGCCGAGGCGAATGCGGTGATCGGTCGCGCGATGACGCTGATCCACAAGGTCATCCAGGGCTATCAGGAGGGAGTCACCGGCTTCGCTTCGCTCAGCAATCCGCTGCGCTACAACAACCTGACGATGGCCGAGAACGAGGAAGCGCTGCCGCCCGGCTGGGTGCCGTTCCATGTGCAGGTGGGATTCAAGCCGGAAGACAGCGTGGTCACGGTGTTCTCCGGCTGGAATTTCGTCAACAGCGCGGGGTGGGTCGAGCAGCACTATGCACCGCAGCAGTTGATGCGCGACTACATGCGTGCCTTGCCGGGTCACGGCTCGGCGACGATCTTGCTGGATCCCTCGGTGGCCGAGCTGTTGCGGAACGCACAGGGCTTCGCGAACAAGGCCGCACTCGGCGAGTGGCTGGCGCGGAACGTCGAAGTCACCGCGGCGACCTTCTGGGGCAATTCGATCGTCTCGAGCATGATTGGCCCACTCGCCGATCAGGGTCTGGAACCCTACGCGACCTGGCGCAAGGAATCCCCGGAGACGCTGATCCAGCCGTACCCCAACGCCGGCAACATCCGGGCCGTGGTCGTCGGCGGCAATTCGGCGAGCGTCTGGTTCGTCACCGATTTTCGTCCTGGTCGCGGTGCTTCGATCGACGCCTGGCGATGAGCAAGCCGCTCCGGCCACCGGCCACCGACACCGCGCAGCAGTTGCTGCAGGTCACGATGATGCTGATCCGGGGCATTGCGGCGCATCTGCGCGACGACGACCACGGCCTGACACCGGTGCATGTCGGCATTCTGGCGCGGCTCGATGACGCACCGTGCAGCCTGACCGAGCTGGCGCGCCATCAGGCGGTGCGCCTGCCGACGATGTCGCGCTCGATCAGCCTGCTGGTCGACAAGGGTTACGCGACCCGCGTCAGCGCGAGCGGCAACCGGCGGCAGATGCGGGTGCAGCTCACCGCCGCCGGCCGCCGTGTGCTCAATGTCATCAAGCGCCGCAACGAGCGACTCGTGGCCGGCCTGCTGGCGCCGCTCGCTGCGGCCGAACTCGTCCAGGTGCACGAGGGACTGCGGATTTTGCGCCGCACGCTCGAACCGGCCGGAGTGATCCGCCGCGCCCCGGCGCGAGGATCCCGGCGTCCCGTGACCGCCGCGCGATCACCTTCGAGGAGCATGCGATGAGCCGTCATTTGATCCTGTTGCCGTGGTTGCTGAGCCTCGCCATCCCCGCTGCCGATCTCGCCGCGCAGGAAACGCTGGAGGCGCTGCTGCAGAAGATCCCGAAGGCGCCGCCCGGCGTGCCGGTGCCGCCACTGCCGGATCGTCCCGTGCGCTATCACACCGCCGAAGGACAGCAGATCGAACTGCGGGTGCTGGCGCGCGGGCTGAACCATCCGTACTCGTTTGCGATGTTGCCGGATGGCACGATGCTGGTGACCGAGCGGGACCAGGGCCGCCTGCGCGTGATCCGCAACGGCGTGCTCGATCCGGAACCGGTCGCGGGTTTGCCTGCCGTCAAGGGCGGCCTGTGGATGGGACTGCTCGATGTCGTGCCGCATCCGGAGTTTGCCAATAACCATCTGCTCTACCTCAGCTACGACCAGCCGCTCGACGACGCGACCGGGCTTGCCGTGTTGCGCGGCACGTTCGATGGCAAGGCACTGCGGAACGTGCGTGACATCCTCGCCACCGGCCCCGGCGTCGGCGGCTCGTCGCGCCTGCTGTTCGGCCGTGACGGCATGCTGTACGTGTCGATCTACGGCGGCGGCGAGGAAGCGCAGAAGCTCGGCGAGTGGCGCGGCAAGGTGCTGCGCCTGACCGAGGACGGCAAGCCTGCGCCGGGCAATCCGTTTCTCGGCAAACCGGAGGCGCGGCCGGAGGTATATACATTCGGTCATCGCACCATCCAGGGGCTGGTCACGCATCCGGAGAGCGGCGAGATCTGGAGCCTGGAAATGGGCCCGAACGGTGGCGACGAGATCAACATCCTGAAGCCGGGCGCCAATTACGGCTGGCCGATCGTCAGCCTCGGCCGCAACTATCCCGGGCCCTGGCAATCGCCGACCTTCGATGAACCGGGCTACGAACGTCCCACGGTCTACTGGATGCCATCGATCTCCGCGTCCGGCATGACCTTCTACACCGGCGACAAGCTGCCGCTGTGGCAGGGCGATCTGTTCGTCGGCGGCCTGCGCATGGGTGAGATTCCGGCCACCGGCCATCTCCAGCGGATCCGCTTCAACGCCAACGGCGAGGAGATCCGCCGCGAGCAACTGCTGCTCGATCTGCATCAGCGTATCCGCGGCGCCTACCAGGGCACCGACGGCTACCTCTACCTGCTCGCCGACGAGGAGCAGGGCGCGGTGCTGCGGATCGGCCCGGGATCCTGATCCCTGTCGGCCGGCTACGCGGCCCGGCGGAGGCTGAGTAGAATCGCGCGCCAGTAGTGCAAGGAGAGATCGTCATGAAGGCTATAGGACTCGCGTGGTTGTTCATGTTGCATTGCGCCCAGGTCGCGAGTGCGGCCGAAATGGAATCGCTGTCCCGGCCTGAGGAAATCGGTGGTGTGCCGACCGCGGCCCTTCCAAGCAAGATCAACGAGCCGAAGTATCCGATGAACGCGGAGGCAATTGGCATGGAGGGCTGGGTGGTGGTGAGTTACACCATCGATACCGGGGGCAAGGTCATCGAGGCGATGATCGAGGATTCCAGCGGGATGGCGACGTTCGAAGACGCAGCGCTGCAAGCCGTACAGAAATGGCAATTCGTTCCCGCGAATCTGAATGGCGTACCGGTCGAACAGAGCATGACGCGTGTCAATGTGACGTTTTCGATAAAAGACAGGAAGCCCGGAGCGGGTCCGGAGTTTGCTCGGCACTATCGCGCGATCGAGAAGCTTGTCGTCGCGAAGGACCTCGCGAAAGCCGCTCCGCTGTTGACGGACCTCGAGGATCGGGCAAAGCACAACCTGTACGAGGATGCCTGGTTCTGGCTTCTGAAGTACCGCTACCTCGCGGCCACCGGCACCGCGGACAATCATCTGAAGCGCGCCTGCCTGCGCAAGGCGCTCGGTTACGACGTCGAATATCTGGCAGCAGACGAATTCGTCGCCGCCTCGCAGGAGCTGTATCGCCTCGCGGTGGAGGCGCGCGATTACAGCGAAGCGCTGGCGACGTTCGAGCGTCTCGACAAGGCATCCTCGGCCAGGAAATCCGGACGTTATGCCGAGAGCCATAAGTTGCTCGAACAGAACGTGGCGATTCTGCGCGATATGGTCGCGAGCGATCAGACCTTGTCGCTCGATGCCCGGATCGAAAGGTACGGCTACTGGCACCACACGCTGCTGCGTCGTTCATTCGCGATTAACGACGTCGCGGGCCGCATCGACCTGGTCGACATCCGCTGCGACCGCCGGACGCAACGCTTCTCGATGTCGACAGTTAGCACCTGGACCATTCCCGCAAGCTGGGGTACCTGCCGCGTCTACCTGAAAGGCGAGGACGGCACTACCTTCACGTTTCACGAACTGCCGCTCGCGGCGTCGGCGCGATAAGTGTGACTGCGTGGCTGATGGTGACCGGCGGGATAGGGAGCAACCCGCCATTGGGCAAGCGGTATCCCGATGCCGGCAATCGGTCTCCATTCCGCGTGGAGCATGACCAACGACAATCCGAACCGGGCCATGCCGGCCGCCGTATCGCTGGCCTTTGCCCTCAGGTTGGCACACGCGTCAGCCGTCCGTCAGGTTGGAGATCCGGCCTGGCGATGAATCCTCTACCGTCATAGGCAAATCGATCCGGGCGACGCAACCGCGCGCTGCAATGCGGTTTTCCAGCAGCAGCGTGCCGCCGTGGTTCTCGACGATTTCACGCGACAGCACGAGGCCGATGCCGGTGCCGCCGGGCTTGGTGGTGAAGAAGGGCACCCACAGGTTTTCGGTCGCGGCCAGACCGGGGCCATCGTCCTCGATGGCGATGTGGCAGCGCTCGCCGGCAAGGTGCCAGTGGACGACGACGTGACCGTCCGCGCCGGCCGCCTCGACCGCGTTGCGGATCAGATTGATCAACACCTGCTCGATCTGATCGCCGTCGATCGGCAGCGTCAGCTCGGGACTTTCCGCCAGCGTCACCGCCGCGCCGTGCAGGGCCACGACGCGCCGCACCAGTGGAACGAAAGCGGTCGCGCGCCGCCGCGGCGGTGGCAGTCGTGCGAGCCGCGCATAGGCGTTCATGAAGCGGCCGAGCGCGGCGGCGCGATCGTGGATGATCGCGAGGCCGGCGTGGGCATCGTCGCGCCAGTCGTCCGGCTGGCGATCGATCAGCGTGCGCAACGTGCCGGACATCGAGATGATCGGCGCGAGCGAGCTGTTCAGTTCATGGCCGATCACGCGTACCAGCCGCTGCCATGCCTGGCGCTCCTCTTCGCGCAGGGCGCGGCTCAGTTCCGCGATCACCAGCAGTTCATGGGGGCGGCCGCCTTCGCGGAAGGCGCGGTGGCGGATTTCCCAGCGACCGGCGCCGCCCGGAAAGACCTGGGCGACGATGCGTCCCGACGGCGTCGCGAGCAGCGCGTCGAGCCCGAGTTCGCCGGCGGTGCGTCCGGCCAGCTCCGCGCCGCGCCCGCCGAGCAGCGTCTCCCCGGCGCGATTGACCAGGCGCAGTCGAGTCTCGGCGTCAAAGGCGAACACGGCGACGTCGATTTCGGCGATCACCTTGCGCAGCAAGGTGCCCGCCTCGATCGCCTCGATCCGCTGCTGGTGCAGCGTCCGGCTCAGCGCGTTCACTTCGATCATCACTTCGCCGAGCGCATCGTCCGGATCGCAGTTGCGGCCGCGCAGCGAATAGTCACCCTCGCGCAGCGCTTCGAGCATGTTGGCCAACGCCTGCAACGGCTGCACGATCATCCGCCGCACCGCCAGGGCGCCGGTGAGCGCCGCCAGTCCGAGCAGCGCGAACAGCACCGCGCGCAGCGCCGGGGAGCCCGCCTGCCAGTGCCACAGCAGCAAACCGGCCGCGAGCCACAGCGGCAAGGCGGTGAACAGCACCGCGGCGAGCAAACGGGCTTGCAGCCGCGGGCGCTTGCCGCGGCTCACAGCCCGAACTTCTCCATGCGCCGGTACAGCGCGGAGCGGCTGACGCCGAGCATCTGCGCCGCGGCAACGACATTGCCGTCATGTCGCGCCAGCGCCGCGCGAATCGCCTCGAGTTCGATTGCGTCGAGCGTCAGCGGCGGCGCCGCCCCGGGCGCGGCAACGGCCACCTTCAGCAACAGGTCGTCCGGGCCGAGCGCGGTGCCGCGCGCGAGCAGCACCGCGCGCTCGATCACATGGCTCAGCTCACGCACGTTGCCCGGCCAGTGATAGCGGCGCAGCGCGGCGAGTGCGGCATCGGTCAGCGTCGCCACCGGCCGGCGATGCTGGCGCGCATGGCGGGCGAGAAAATCGCGGGCCAGCAGCGGGATGTCGTCGCCGCGCTCGCGCAACGGCGGCAGATGAAGGTGAATCGTGTTCAGGCGATACAGCAGATCGGCGCGGAAGCGGCCGGCGTTGATCTCCGCCGCGAGATCGGCGTTGGTCGCGGCAAGCACGCGCACGTCGGCTCGTTGCGTGCGCGATGAGCCGAGCCGCTCGAAGCAGCCTTCCTCGAGCACGCGCAGCAGCCGGCCCTGCTGCGTCACCGGGATGTTCGCGATCTCGTCGAGGAACAGCGTGCCGCCATCGGCCAGTTCGAAGCGGCCGACCCGATCGGCCTTGGCGTCGGTGAACGCGCCCTTGACGTGGCCGAATAGCTCGCTCTCGAAGATGGTCTCGGCAAGGCTGCCGATGTTGACGACGACCAGGCTGCGCTCGCGCCGGGGCGAGTGCTCGTGGATCAGCCGCGCCACCAGACCCTTGCCGCAACCGCTCTCGCCGGTGATCAGCACGTTGACGTCGGAGGGAGCGATCCGTTCGATCGTCTCGAGCACCGGCCGCATCGCCGGGGATGCCGCGATCAGGCCGCCGGCGGCGCCGCTCAGATCGCGATTCACGGCGAGCAAGGCCTGCTCGCGCCGCAGCGCGCGTCCGAGCGCGACCTGATTGCGCAGCACCGCCAGCAACCGTGCGTTGTCCCATGGCTTCTCGATGAAATCCTGCGCGCCGCGGCGCATCGCCTCGACCGCAAGTTCGATGGAACCCCAGGCCGTCATCGCGATGATCGGCGTCGCCGCGTCGAAGTCGCGGATGCGGCCAATGGCATCGAGTCCCTCGCGGCCGGAAGTCGTATCGCGCGTGTAATTCAGATCCAGCAGGACCGCGTCGGCGGTGCGCTGCCGCAACGCCTCGAACAGCGCGTCCGGCGCGGTAAAGGTCTCGGTGGCGTAGCCTTCGCCCTTGAGCAGCAGGCGCAGCGACGTGAGCACGTCGGCCTGATCATCGGCCAGAAAGATCAACGGGGAACGCGCGGGCATCGGTGACCGGTCCGCAGCCGTGTCCTGCCGTCAGTTCGGCGCCAGCTCGGCGTCATAGCGTTCCGGGTGCGTGACCGGATTGACGAACGGCAGCGTCTCGCGGCCCTTGCTCTGTTCGTTGTAGGTGCGGCGCGCCGAGTACAGCCACTCATCGCCGATCCGCACCAGCCGATCGACGTAATGACCGTAGGAGGTGAGGCGCGGCTCGACGCCCATCACATGGACCCAATAGGCCTGCGCCACCGCACTGCGCCCGTCCGCGGCGATGTCGATCACCATGGCGGTGACGACGTGCTGGCCATGGCCGCTGCCTTGCCCGGTTTCGCCGGGTTTCAGATTCGCCATCTCCCGTTCGCGCATGCGTTGCACGACCGCGGCAATCTCGGCCCGGCCCACCGCCTTGCCGCCACCATAGTTCAGCACACCGTCCGGGGCGAAGGTGTTCGCGTAGGTTTCCGCATCGCGCCAGTCGAGCGCGAACAGGTAGCGGTAGGCAAGGTTTTCGATGTCGGCCCGTTCCTGGGCGGTCGGGTTGCGGGCGAACGCGGGTGCCGCAAGAGTGCAGGCAAACAGTGCCGCGGTCACAACGGATCGAACGAACATGGCGGGCTCCTTTGGTCAGGAAATGGTGATGCCGAAGTGGCAGGGCGGTCCGGGCGACCGTCGTTCAAGGCCTATCGTCGCCGCGCGGCGTTTGTACCGCAAGCCACCGTGAGGTGGGGTCAGCCGTTGCCGGCATCACTCAGCCAGCCATCGGCGAGCCGGATGATGCGCTCGCCGTAGCCGGCGACGCGTTCGTCGTGCGTGACCTGGATGATGGTCGTGCCTTGCCGGTTCAGCGCCTGCAGCAATGCCATGATGCGTTCACCCTGCTGCCAATGCAGGCTGCCGGTCGGTTCGTCGGCGAGCACGATCCGCGGTTCGGTGATGACCGCGCGTGCCACCGCAACCTGTTGCTGCTGGCCGCCGGAGAGTTGCACGGGATAGAGGTCCTTCTTGCCGACGATCTGAAATCGATCCAGCGCCTCGGCGACCCGCGCCGCGCGCTCCGGGCGCGGGATGTCACGGTAGGACAGCGGCAGGTCGAGGTTCTCGAATACCGTCAGCTCGTCCAGCAGGTGAAAATGCTGGAAGACGAAGCCGATGTTGTCCTTGTTGAGCCGGTTGCGCTGTTTCGGGTTCAGGCCGTGCACCGGCTCGCCGTCGAAGTGGTACTCGCCCTCGAACTCACCGTCGAGCATGCCGAGGATCGACAGCAGCGTCGATTTGCCGGAGCCGGACGGCCCCATGATCGTCACGTAGTCGCCCGCGTCGATCGCGAGCGAGATCTGCCGCAACACCCAGGTGCGGCCACCCTGGTAGGGGTACGACTTGCCGACATTGTGCATTCGAATCATGAGCCCGGTTCTCGCTGGTGGGTCGGGGCAGCCTGGCGTGGTGCCGTTGGCTGAAACAGGGCAAGTCCCATGCCAATGAGCCATCGGGGGATGGGATGCGCCCGGCCGTGATCGGCGCGCGATCCGTCGTGGCGGCCGACGGTGCGTGCGTCCCGCTTTCGATCCCGCGTTCTCGATACCGGGACGGGGCGTGGGTCGGATTCGGCGCCGGCCGCGCCGGCACAGGCTGCCCGATGCGGCACGCCAGCCCTTGCCCCGGAGTTGGCTCGATCCTTGCCGTCGCTTGTTCAGGATCACACGACGACACAGGAGCAAGCCGTTGCAACCCCAGCGAGGTTCCGTGCGCAGCCAGGCCTGCGCGCTCTGGTTCCTGCTTGGCGCCGCTGCCGCCGCGCCGGCCCAGGACAAGCCCATCGATTACCGGATTCCGTCGAGCGCCATCACGCCCAGGGTCGATGGTGTCTATCACGACGAGGAATGGCGCGACGCGCTGCATGTCGCGCTGACCAACGAAACGCATCCGGCGCAGAACATTCCGGCGCTGGTCGCGACCGATGTCTATCTCAAGGAGGATGGCGAGCACCTGCTGGTGGCGTTCGTCGCCACGGACCCGGAACCGGCGAAGATCCGGGCGTTCTATCGCGATCGCGACAGCGCCTATCGCGACGATTTCGTCGGCATCGTGCTCGATACCTTCAACGATGAACGCCGCGCCTTCGAATTCTTCGTCAATCCGCTCGGGGTGCAGATGGACATGATCCAGGACGACGTCGCGCGCCGCGAGGATGATTCCTGGAATGCCCTGTGGGACAGTGCCGGCGCCATCACCGCCACCGGCTTCGTCGTCGAGCTGCGCATTCCGCTGAAACAGCTGCGCTTTCCCAGCGGCGACGGCCCGCAGGTCTGGGGCATCGATCTGCTGCGCTTCTATCCGCGCGACGTGCGGCATCGGCTGTCGAACAATTTCAGGGACTACAGCGTGTCCTGCTATCTGTGCCAGCTGAAGAAGGCGGAGGGCTTCGCCAACCTGGATCGCTCTTCCAACCTGCAACTGATCCCGACCATGACCTCGCGCTGGCAACGGAACCGGCCGCGCCCCGGCACCGACGCGTGGCGCTCCAGCGGCCCGTCATTCGAGCCCAGCGCCGATCTGCGCTGGGGCATCAACGAGGACCTGGTGCTGAACGCCACCATCAATCCGGATTTCTCGCAGGTGGAAGCGGACAACGCGCAACTCGACGTCAACACCACGTTCTCGCTGTTCTTTCCGAAGCGGCGTGAGTTCTTCCTTGATGGCGCCGATTACTTCAATACCATCTCGCTCGGCAACAACAATAACAACATCACGCTGGTCCACACGCGCAACATCCATTCGCCCGACTACGGTGTGAAACTGACCGGCAAGACCGCCGATCACACCTACGCCGTGCTGTTCGCCAACGATGGTCGCACCGGCTTCCTGCTGCCGGGCAATCAGGGCTCGCGGGTGGCGTCGCTGGCGGACACCTCGAGCACGAATCTGGCGCTGCGCTATCGCTACGATCTCGGCCGCCGGTTCACCGCCGGCGTGCTCGGTACGCGGCGCCAGGCCGAGGACTATCACAACACCCTGGCCAGCGCCGACCTGACCTGGCGGATCGGCAACAGCAACCGCGTTTCGGCGCAGCTGCTGCGCAGCGCGTCGGCGTATCCGCTGGCGATCCAGACCGGCTACGCGCAGCCGGCCAAGCTCGACGCCACAGCCTGGAGCGCGGGCTACAGCCACCAGGGCCGCAACTTCACGCTGCATCTGCTCACCACCGATTACGGCCGCGACTTCCGTGCCGATCTCGGCTTCCTCAACAAGGTGAACTACCGCGAGCGGATCATCAATCCGGGCTACACCTGGCGGCCGGCACCCGGTTCGTTGCTGACCGCGTTCGGCGTCTGGGGACAATGGGATCAGTCCGATGACCAGGACGGCCGGGAACTGGAAGAGGAGTATCGGATCGGCGTCTTCATGAACGGCCCATGGCAATCCTATGCCGAGCTGAATTTGGGTGCGCGGCATCGGTTCTTCAACGGCCGCTACTTCGACGAGACCACGGGCGGCCTGTTCGCCCAGTTCCAGCCCTGGGGCGGCGCCCAGTTCCGGTTGAACCTGAACGGCGGGCGCAGCATCGACTTCGCCAACACGCGGCCGGGCGACATCCTGACCATCGCGCCCGGCTTCACCGTGCAACTCGGCCGCCACCTGCAGGCGCACCTGAATTACAACCATCAGGAACTGAAGGTGACCGGCGGCCGGCTGTATGCGACCGACCTCATCGATCTGCGCCTGACCTGGCAGTTCAGCAACCGCAGCTTCGTCCGCGCCATCGCGGTCTCTTCGGACACGCGGCGCGATCCGTCGCTGTATCTGGCGCCGGTGGCGCCGCGGTCGCGCTCGCTGAGCACGCAGCTGCTCTACAGCTATCGCTTCAACGCCCAGACGCGCTTCTTCATCGGCTATTCCGATCGGGCGATCGACGACCCCGCGGGTACCGGCCTCGCCGCCACCAACCACACCGTCTTCGCCAAGCTCAGTGTCGCGTGGCAGTATTGACGCTCGATCACGCCAGAGGAGCGCCCGATGTCGCTGTTTGCCGAGGTCATCACCCAACCCGAAACGGTCGCGCACACCGGCATCAGCATCGGCGCCGCGATCGCCATCGTCTGTTCCTGGCAGCGCAATCGCTCGATCCTGTGGGCGATCGTGGCCGGCATCCTGTCGTGGTTCTACATCGTCTATTTCGCGCTGACGCGAAGGGACGATGAAATCAAGGACTAGCCCGCGCCGAGCGCAAGAAGCGGATATCTCGAGCCGCCAGCGGCGGTCGCCCAGTCAACGACTCAGGGCAGCTGCAACTCCGCGCAGAAGCTGGTGACAGGCATCACGGTCGGGGCTCCTGGTCCTGTATCCCCTTGACCCCTTTTCCATTTCCGCCGGATCTACCAGGCCGGATTGGCCCCGGCGGCGGTCATGCCTTCGCGCTGTTCATTGAACACCTGATGGCGGGCGATGAGCCAGCGTCCGTCGACCCGCTGCAGTTCGTCCTCCAGGTGCCCATAGGCGCCGAGGTAGGGTCGCCGGTCGGCGTTGTCGTTGTTGAATTCGAACCACAGCGAGCGCACCGTGGCCCGGTCGCCATCGACGCGGACGACGAAATTGCTGACGAAGTGTCGCCGCTTGAATGGTCGCAGTGAGGGCGTCTCGGCATTGGTGCGCTCGTCCGCTGCCCTGGCGTTGCGCAGTTCCTGCACGATGGCGGCGCGGCCGTTGACGGTGCCGCCCGCCCAGATCAGTACACCGTCCGGAGCGAACACGTCCCCGTACAGTTCCGGGTCCTGCCAATCCAGCGCAAACAGATAGCGCGACAGCAGATCGTCAATCTCCGCCCGATCCCGCGCGTAGCGGTTGTCGTAGGTGACTCGTGACGCGGCCCAGGCAACGCTCGCGATGACGAGTGAACCAAGGAGCAGCAGCAGTATTCGGCGCATGGCGAGTCTCTCCGGGTTACGGATTGCCGCAGCCTAGCGACAATTTCAGGAACAGGCCACGGTGGATGTTTGTTTCCGTGGTGCCGGGTTTCGGTATTTCGGTTAGTGCTGAAAGTGCCGCGGTGCCGGGTTTCGGTATTTCTCAGGTCGAGCGCTTACGGCGATGCCTTCAGTTCGTCTGCGATCCGCTCGTCGAGCCGGCGACTGGCGGCTGCCGCATAGGCTCGGCAGGCGCCCTCGTCGATGAACGCAGCGCGCTCGCCGGCTTCGCGCCGGTGCAGTTTGTCTTCCATCCGGAAGAATCCAGCGTGCGGTGACAGCAGGATGGCGCACGGCAACTCCTCGACCCGGCGGATGCTGCGCCTGAACACGTCCACCAGCGAAGGATGCGACGCGTCGCCGGTGAAGCGGAACCCGTTCATCGACACGGCGTTCAGGCTGTCCGCGAAGACCACATCGAGACAGCGCGCGTCCTCGCACGACGTCCAGGTCCAGGTCGTGCCGCCAGGCGTGTGACCGGGCGTGAAATGCGCAGTGATTCGGAACGTGCCGAGTGACAGCGTGTCGCGGTCCGCGATTTCGTCCACATCGGCGAGCGATGGAAATGACGCGGATGTGGCCTGCGGGTCGTCGGGGGTCGGTCTTCCAGAACGCAACGCGGCTGCGCTCGACGGACTCGCCGCCACCCGCGCATCACTCGCGCGCTGAATCACCGCCAGTCCGCCGACGTGATCGTGGTGCGCATGCGAGTTCAGGATCAGGCGGACGTCGCCGACGTCGAAGCCAAGCGCGCGCAGGTTCGTGTCGATGAGTGGCGCCGTCTGCGGCAGCGCACCGTCGATCAGGATGAGTCCCGCATCGGTCGCAATCAGGATGGCGGACAGTTCGCTGGTGCCGACGTAGTACGTGTTGCCGTAGACGCGAAACGCCCGCGGCGTCCGGTTCCAATCCGCGCATTGCGGGCAGTCGAGCGGAGGATCCGGCACGACATCGGCGCACGCCGCGCCCGCGGTGACGAACAGGGCAGCGGCGCCAGCGGCCGCGATCCCGTTCACGCGGTGTGGCGCCGACCCGGGCACGGTTCTCCTGCGCCCGACGTTGGTCAGCTTTCCGCTCCAGCGCATCACGGTGCCGCTTCGCTGTTGGTCAGCATGCGCCAGGTCTTCCAGCCGCCATCGGGTTGGCGTTTCAGGATGTGCGCGTGCCGGTTCCGCGTTTCCGAAACGATCTGCCCGCTGGTCTTGTCGTGCAGGGTCAGCGTATAGCTGCCGCGCTCGAAGGCGAGGTCGCCAGCGATCTCGATCTCGACCGTATGCATCACAACCTCGGTCCGGAACTGGTTCATCAGGTCGGCGTAGGTCTTTCGGATCGCGGCCTGGCCGACGATGTCGGCATAACCCTGGCCGAGGAGCACGGCGTCATCGGTGAACACGGTCATCGCCGCATCGAGATCTCCCGCCGCGAAGGTTTGCTCGACGCGGTCCATCACCGCGCGAACCGCTGCGACATCGGCATCGCGCGAAGCGACGGGCGCCGGTGCTGGCGTGTCACATGCGGCGAGCAAGCCTGCAATGCCGAGAATCACGAGGTAGGTCCTGGTCATTCGTGTCATGGCTATGGCCCCGTTACCGTGTTGAATCAATGGGTGTCCCGAACTCGGTGGTCATTGTCACTCGACCCGCACGAACGTCATCTCGACCTGTCCTTCGGTCCAGGTCGTGCCGCCGTCGTTGGAAAGGTCCATGCGGTAGGTGAAGTGGTTGTGGTCGGGGACGAGGTAATGCTCACGGATCCGGATCCCGGGTGCTTCGGAAGCAATGGTGACGTTCTGTCCGTCGACGATGACGGCGCCCGAGGTGGCGTTGACCTGCCGGCGCAGGAACGATCCGGTGACGTTGAGAAACTCGACGATCCAGGTCTTTCGCGTCGCGTCGTACTGTCTCAGGCTGATGCCGAGATAGGCCTTGCCATCCGGCAGGGTGGAGGCCAGTTCGTCTGCGATCGCGGTGCCGTCCAGCACATAGCGGCCAATCCACCTGACCGGGACCTCGGTGCTGGTGCCGTCCGCTTGCGGCGCATTGCCCTTGCCGTCCCACTTGCCGATCAGAAACGCGAAGGTGCGCAGTTCCGCCGGCGCACTTGGTGCGATCGTGCCGTAGAGGGTCTTCGATGGGTCATCTGCCGGCGCGGCATTCTGTGCCTGAGCGATGCCGCAGCCGGCGAGGAGCGCAGCGCCGAGCAACACGATCCGGTATCTCGTGCCGTGGTGCCGGGTTTCGGTATTTCGGTTATGGCAAGTCAAGGGGGGCTTCCAGCAGCGACTGCCGATATCCGGGTATACGGGAATCACGGTGCTATTCCGCCCGCAACGCCCGCAGCGGATCGATCCGCGCCGCGCGGCGGGCGGGAAGCCAGCAGGCGATGAGTGTCGCGGCGGTGACGCCGGCGATGGCGATCACGAACACCACAGCATCGGCGGCGGCGACCGCGGGCAATCGCGATGCAAGCAGGCGGCCGAGCGCGAGCGCGCCGACCGTGCCGGCAACGAGGCCGGCGAGGAGCAGGTGCGTGCCCTGCCGGAGCACGAGGCGGACGATGTCCGCGCCGCGCGCGCCGAGCGCCATGCGTACGCCAATTTCGCCGCTGCGCTGGGTCACGCTGAAGGTCAGGACCCCGTACACGCCGACCACGGCGAGCGTGAACGCGATCGCCGCGAACAACTGCGTCAATACCATCGGTGTGCGCTGCGGCCCGAGCGAGCGCGTGACGCGCTCTGCCAGCGGCATCACGTCATACAGTGCGAGATCCGGATCGATCGCGGCGATGGCGGCGGTCGCGGCGCGCGTCAATTGCTCCGGCGCGAGCGTCGTGCGCAACGTGAATGCGCCATTGCTGAACTCGGGCTTGTGCCGGTAGTGCCAGTAGATCGTTTCCTTGTTCGGCTCCTCGGTCAGCGCCGCGTGCTTCAGCGGCGGCACGACGCCGATGACGGTGAACCAGCGGCTTGCCTCGGGAGTCGGCGCATCGCCGATGCGCTGGCCGATCGGATCGGTATCCGGCCAATATTTCGCGGCGAGATTCTGATCGACGATCGCGACCGGTTCCGGTTCGTTCGCGGTGAAATTGCGGCCGCGGATCACCGGCACATCGAGCGCGGGCAGAAACCCGTCGCTGATGCTGCGCTTTTGTGCATGCGGTGGCGCGACGCCGGGCGGCGGCGTGTAGCCGGCGACGCTGAAGCTGCCGAGCGAATTGTTGCCGGAGAACGGCAGCGCCGAGGTCAGGCCGGCCTGCGTGACGCCGGGCACCGCGCGCAGTTGCTCCAGCGCGCGATCGTAGAAGCGCGTCCGTGCGTCCATGCTCGCGTAGCGACGCTCCGGCAGCGCGATACGCGCGCTCCAGACCTGCTCGCCATGAAACCCGGTGCCGTCGCGCTGCAATTGCTGAAAACCCTCGAGCAGGAGACCCGCGCCCGCCAGCAGCGCGACGCTGACCGCGATCTGCGCGCTGACCAGCACGCCGCGCAACAGGCGCGCCCGAGGCCCGCCGTCGCCGAGGCGCCCGGCCTCCTGCACGGTGCGTCCGAGATCGGCGCGCAGCAGCACCGTGAGCGGCAGCACGCTGGAGGCGATCGCCGCGAGTACCGCCACGATCCCGGTCACGGCAAAGACCGTGCCGTCCAGCGTGAAGGTGAGGCCCTGGCTCGACAGATCGACGCCGAGCTGGCGGATCAGGGCAAGCCCGCCCGTCGCAAGGACGCAACCGGCGCTGGCGCCGAAGAGCGCGAGCAGCAGACTTTCGGACAGGACCAGACGCGCGATGCGCTTGCGTTCGGCGCCGAGCGCGGAACGGATCGCGAGTTCGCGGCTGCGCGAAAGCAGCCGCGCGAGTTGCAGGTTGGCGACGTTGGCACAGGCGATGAGCAGCACCGCGAGCACGAGGCCCTGCAGCACCGCCAGCGTCTGCCGGTAATTGCCGACCAGGCGATCGCGCAGCGGCTCGGCGCGCCCGGCGAACCCGCTGCGCTCGAGGTATTCGGCACCTTGCGGCAACCGGCCGGACGCGACGTTCTGCTGCACGATCGCGTCGAGCTCGCGTTGCAGCCCGGCGATGGTTGCGCCCGGCCGCAGCCGGCCGATGCTGCCGGAGAATTCCCGGCCACGCTCGACATCGCTTATCTGCTCCGGCGTGAACGCGAACGGCACCCAGACATCCATCGTGCGATCGGGAAAGCCGAACGCATCCGGCATCACGCCGATCACCTGATAGCGCTCGCCGTCCAGTTCGAGATCGCTGCCGAGCGCATCGGTGCGGCCGCCAAACCGGTCGCGCCACAGGCGCTGGCTGACGACCGCGACGCGATCCGCGCCGGGCGTGCTCTCGGCGTCGGTGAACAGCCGGCCGAGCTCCGGCGCGCTGCCGAGCACGTTGAACAGCGACGGCGACACGCGCGCGACCAGGATCCTCAGCGGCGATCCGGAGCCGCCCAGCGTGCGCGGAATGCCGGTATAGATCGCGAGGTCCGCGAGCGACGGCGCGCGTTCCCGTCGATCGAGATAATCCGGAATCGACGTGCCGGCGAACGGCAGGTTCATCTTCGGATAGACGTTGAAGACGGCGACCAGCCGATCGCCCTCCGGATACGGCAGCGGCCGCAGAAACAGACCGTTGAACACGCTGAACACCGTGGTGTTCGCACCCAGTGCGAGCGCGAACACGGCGATGACGAGCGCCGCATAACCTGGCCGCCGGGCCAGCGAGCGGAGGACGTAACGCAGATCGCGCAGAATGGTATCCATGACGGCTACGGGCGCTCCGGCCGAAGCTCCCACAGCACGTTGATGATCTTCCACTGGCCGTTCCAGCGGACCAGGTGCAGGTAATCGACCCAGCCGGAGGCGTCGACGCGCACGCTCGCGGCGTTCTCATACACGTCGAGGATCACGACGTCGCTGCGCCGCTCGTTGGCCGGCGTCGGGGAGTTCCTGCGCCGCCCGGTGCTCTGCACCAGTGTCATCGCACCTTGCTGGTTCAAGTCCGAGGCACCATTGTCCGGATTCGGATACACCATGCGCTTGGCCAGTTCCGGATGTACCCCACGCTCCATGCGCGCGGCATCGCCGCTGTACCAGCCGTCGATATAGTCGAGCGCCGCGGCGCGGATCGCGGCACGATCAGCGTCACCCGCCGCACGTTGCGGCTGCGCCACAACCGGCATCGCCAAACCCGTGCACAACATCAGCATCGTGAGCAGTCTCCCCATGAGCGTCGCCTCCTCATCGTGGTGTGCGTCGGCACCATCGTCATTGCGGCGAGGCAGGGCGCGCATGGCGTCGTGCGCGTCGTTCTGGAATGTCGAAAACATGCGTGCCTGTCCCGTCCCACGTCATCACCGGTATCCAGCAGAAGGCTGCGAACCGCCTCTGCGCCCATCCTGCAACAGCGTCAATGCGATGACCGTGCCAGGTCGGCGCCAAGGCGCCAAGCCATTGATCAGGCAGACACTCGGTCCGGAACCCAAGCGGCAACACCGACGCTTTCGTCCCACTGCCGGAAACCACGTCCCGACTTCGGAAATATTCCAAAGACACGTTACGGCGATGACGATCCTCGCGTTGGCCGTCTCGGTCCCGTCAATAGGCCAGGTGAGCGAGGCGTTCGCCCGATCCCCTGCCGACTGTCTGGCGATGGGGAAGGTGCGTAAACACGTGGTCGTAGATGACGCCACCATTCTGTATGTGCTCAAGGACGGCAGCATGTACGTCAATCTCCTCAACGAGAGCTGCCCCGGTCTGAAAGAATTCGGCCTGCCCCTGTACGAGCCTGGCGGTGGTCGTTTTTATCAAACGGCTCGTATTTGTGCCGGAAACAATCTGTTGGTAAATCGCGGACCCAATGTGTTTCTGAGCCCAGACTCGATCGTGCCGTCGGTGTCGATTCAATGTCCGCTTGGCCGGTTCATCCCGGTCTCCGCTGCGCAGGCCGAAAAAATTCGGAAACCAGCGACGCGGCGAAGTAGTTCCGTTGCGCCGGTCTTGCCCTCGATCGATGACGAGGAGAATGCCGATCGATCGCATCCTTGAGGTGGCGGAGGAAGGTGTCAGGTTGATTTATGCGGGCGGCGCTTCAACAAAATAAACCTGACCCGAATGGCACTTACTTAACCTTTTTGGGATGCCCGTATTTGGCGATGTCCGCGCGGGCGATGGCCCGTGGTTTGGTCAGCAGCGGATAGTTTTTCAGGCGTCGTTTGAGCGCGCGTGGTTCGATGCGACCGGGGCGTTGACCGACCTGCTGCTCAGCAATCAGCAGGAACAATCCGTGCAAGGCATCATCGCGATGATCTTGGCCGTGATGTTGCCAGGCGATCCATAGCTGCACCGTATGCTTGAAGCTGAACTGGCGGGGTGTATGCGCGGTGAGCACCGCCGCTTGCGCCATCATTAACCGGATCAGGTTATAGGCCAGCAGGTAGACCCATAACTCCTTCAGCGCCATGGCCGGAGTCATGCAGCTCAACCGGTCCATGCCCAAGGTGCTCTTGATGTTGCGCAGGTCCAACTCGACATGCCAACGGCTGCGATACAGCGCTTTGAGTTCGGCTTTTGAGGTCTGTTTCGGGCACAGCAACGTGGTCACCAACACCTTTCCCCCGGTGCGTAACTCCCGAACCTCCAGCGTCGCGGGGGCGGCATCGTAGTGCGCCTGCGCCATCCAATCGGGTTTGCCGGCCGGCTTGGACAACACGATCACATGATCGCGCGACCCGAGTCGCTTGCCGCAGCGAAAGTCGATACTGCGTTTACGCGCGCCGTACTGCTCGAACACCCCGTCGATGCCGCGCTCACGCAAGGTGCATAAGAGAAAATAGGTCGCGAAGTACGCATCTCCGATCAGGAGATCTCCGCGCTCCAGGGTATCGAGCACGCCGCGCAGCAGCGTCTGCTCGTCGCCTCCTTTACCACGAAAACGCCCGACCGCCGCATCGAGCACTACGCCACTGTCCAGACACACCAAACCCAGCACGCGGCACAGGGGAAAGCCCAGCCCCGGCTGCTGCGTGCGTGACTGTGGATATTCCGCCTGATTGGCCGCCGTGTCGGGCAGTGTCACTGTCGTCCCATCCACCAGGCGCACCGGCCGATCGCGCCAGTGCCACCCCGCCGGCACGCGCGCCGTGACCTCGCGCCCGAGGTGCCGGGTCAGTGTCTGGATCATCTCCAGCGGCAGGCGTGCACGCGCCTTGCAATAGGCCCCGGTCTGCGTGCTGCACGGGTTCAGACCCGCGACCAACCGCCGCACCGCTGCCTCGTCCACCGCCTTCTGACACGAGCGATCCGCACTGAGCGCTTGCGCCAGAAACATCGACAGCGTCTCGGTCGGTGGAAACAATCGCTCGCGATGCTCGGGCAGCAGCGCTTCGACGTGATCAAACAACTCCGGTCCGGTGAGCAGATTGAAAAACTGGTAAGCGTCGCTGCCTTCAACCTGGCGACGAACACAGCGTTGTTGCTGTTCTACCGCAGGGTGATTACGATGCATTCGGGCTGGCTCCTTGGGTAATGGATGGTCGTGTAGCAACTCCACCTTACCTCTCGGACCAGCCTTTTTCGCTTATTCCATCAATCGGTTGCGCTTAAGTAAGTGCCATTCAAACCTGACCCCTTGTTGAACGTACCCCAAGCGGCCTTACCTGAACGCAAAGTATTCATACCGGAGATTCGACTCCGGGATATCATTTCTGCGCATCTGCTGCCGAATCTGCTCTAGCAGACCCTTGGGGCCGCAGAAGCTGACGTCAACCACCGTCGGGTCAGCGTCACGAGCAATCTCGGCGAAGCGCTGGCTGAAGGCCGGACCCTCCAGGACGGGGACAAACTCTGCGCCCCGCTGCCGCGCCATATCCGCCAACACCTGGGCATTCGGAAACTCTCGGCCTGGGGTATAGAAGTAGAACAAGGTGACCTTGTCAAAGCCCCCCGCGGTCTCGTCCTTCAGCCATGCAACGAACGGCGAAATCCCCACACCGCCACCGATCCACACCTCCCGCTTCGCTTCCATACGGCGCTTGAAGCGGCCATAGGGCGCATAGATGTCGGCCCGCATGCCGATTTTAGTCTCAGCGATGAGCTTCTGGGTGTAGTCGCCCAAGCTCCGGATCAGGAACTCCACTTGACCATCGGAGCGATTGCCGCTCGCGATAGTGAACGGGTGCGGCTCGCGCAGACCGTCCTCCTTCATCCTCAGAAATCCGAACTGACCCGGCTCGAAGAGAATGGGGCGCCCCACCGGCATGAACGTCATGTGCATGGCACTTCCACCGGGGGAAATGTCGATTACCTTGTACTCAGCATGCGTCGAAAAGAACCCGTACAAAAACAGCTTGTAAGCAGCGGCCGCTATCCCCAGCACCGAGACGAGCGCCAGCCAGAGCCCTGCAGGGGTCGCCAGCTCGATAGGCGATTTGATACTCAGCTGGTGCAAGATGACAATTAGGAACAATGGCCCCGAAAGTTTGTGCCACCAGCGCCACATGCTGTATGGGATGTTGCGGTTCAGGGCCAGGAGGACGATGAACATCAGAGCGACGTAGCTCAGCTGCCGCACCAGGCGTGTGACGCCGGAGGGCAGCATGACGATGGCAGCTGTGTCCCATCCGTCCATTCCTGCCTTGAACACCAGATGACAAGAGGCAAAGCCTAGCGCCCAGATCCCCATCCACTTGTGCGCCCTATAAACTCGGTCGAGCCCGCCGAACCATGACTCCACGAAGCCCCAACGTGCCCCCAGCATGGCCGCCGTCGCCATCAACGTCAGGGCCGCAACGCCGGATGCCAGGCTGATGGCCGCCGTGGTGAACCAGGTACCGGGTGGAATTTCGGCGGCGGCTAATACGAAGCTGATAGCAGCCGGGAGCAGGACGGCTTGCCATGACTTGATGGGCATCATGTGTTCAGTTCCTTATCGCGCACTTTGACCATGAACGCGTTCTTCCAACGGCAGAGGGAACGGTCGTACATGGTCAGCTCTGGGAAGTCAGTCTCGCTCTGGTAACGAACTGCACCGCAGTGATCGCTTCCCACGTACTCTTGTATCGGACGGCCATGCGACTCCTTCCTTGGGGGCTAGACACTATGACTTCCGCGAACCAAGGCTGACCTCCGTCGCGAACGCGGGTTAGCCTGGATGGGCCAGAGCCGCCTCGTGCTCGTGGCACAAATCGATTTCTGCATTCGGAGGTCAGCCATGAATCACTCTAGCACTCCCTTGTTCGTCGGTCTCGATGTCCATAAAGAGTCTATCGCCGTGGCATACGCACGGGATATCGCCGGCGCCGAGGTGCTTTCACTCGGCACCATCGGCACCCGCCCGTGCGATCTCGACAAACTTATCCGGAAACTCCACGGCAAAGCCGCACGGCTCGAGTTCGTCTACGAAGCCGGCCCCTGCGGGTACTGGCTGTACCGATATCTGACGAAACGCGGGCTGTCGTGCCAGGTCGTGGCCCCGTCCCTGATCCCGCGCAAACCCGGCGATCGGGTCAAGACCGATCGCCGCCCGTGCCGCTCGCTCAGAGCTAACGCACAGCGGCGCTTCCTCTTCCATGGACTCCCCGAGCGATCCCGTGCGACGCCGCCCCGGTTTTGGTGCAACCTTCGCCGACGTTACGAGGTTCCGACCCTCGTCCCTAGATCGAAGCAGGCACCTGACGGACACAAGTAAAGTGGTACCCAATCCACGGATATCAGCATGATCTACCGTCGCCGTTACAGGCTCCGTCTACACGCATCGCTCGGGCGTCCGCCCTGACGACCGCGATCGTCGTTCCATCACGACCCATCGCCATATTGACGGCGGAAGTCATATCAACGTCTGAATTCACCGGCCTGCGCGGCATTTCGCGCAGGTCCGGTGGAATGATGGGTTAGGGCGCGCGCTCAAGGTCATTCCCTTTGGCATTGACCGCACCAGCAAGATCGAGTGCATGGTTCCGAATGTCACGCGGCCACTTTGAAATTTGCTGCTGCAATCGGTCAAGGTCATTGGCAAATAGTGCGCGTGTGGCCTCTTCGAAACCAGGACTGTCTCCCGCCATTACGCTCATGAAGCGATAGGCGGCTTCTTGAGCTTGACGAAACCTGTCAGCCTCTTTGCTGGAACGCAACGCTTGCTCAACCAATTTGCGCAGTGCTGTAGATGCGCCTCCTGGTTGGGTGCCGAGCCACTCCCAATGTCTTGGCAACAAGGTGACTTCACGCGGCGTCACACCAAGCTTTGGACGACCGACGGATCGTTCTGGCGCCTGGAACGGCTCAATGTTTCCGTCGGCGGGAGAGACAAATGCCGACGGCAGCCGTTTGAGAACTGTCGATAAGGGTCCTCGAAGATCGACTTCAACGGTTTCACTTGTCCTGGCATCAAGAACAATCACGTTATGTATTGTGCGGGAGTCAATATATCGTTTGACTTCGGCCACAACCTCCTGCGGGATGCCAAACGCAATGCGCTTGGTTTTTGAAAAGGCAATCCACGAAGCTTGTTCCCTGTCATTCATTTGCATCATCTCCAGAAGTGAGCGGTGCGATATTACCCGGGTAAAACGCAATGGTCAATTGTACCCGGATAAAACGATGACCCAATGTGGCTCTCTCCGTCCTGAGCCCTAACTATGATGGGACAGGAATGAGCCATGTATATATACAGGAAGCTCCCTTCTGTCACGCGGCCGGTTTGGCCTGATGTGCAGTATAGCTACGATGGTTTGGGCAGGAAGGAGTAACAACACTGGACTGAGCCGCGCCGGGCATTCCGGAGAGTTCGGAGTGCACTAAAGTGGAATCTGAGCCTTCGCTGCGCCTCGCCCTCGGCTGAGCTCAAACGTTTACGGTCTGGATGGTGCGGCACCAGCACCCGAAAGGTGTCCGAATTACCATCAGTGGCAAATCAGGCAGTGACGCCAAGCCATCTCAAAAAAGGGCCGTGACCCTGGCGCTGCCGCGGTTCAACTTCCACCGGTTGCCGTTCATCGAAGTATTCGATCCACTGCAACCCTGATCGTGCCGCGCACGCGACCGCGAGCGCACGGCGTGGCAGAGTTCTTGCTGGAACTGCGCGAACCGGGTGTCAGTGCCTCCTATTCCGCCCGCAGCGTCGCCATCGGATCGACGCGCGTCGCGCTGCGCGCCGGGAGGTAGGACGCCAGCAGCGCGACGGCCGCGAATGCCGCGGTCGCGACGAGATAGGTCGCCGGGTCGAGCGCGGTGATGCCGAACAACATGCCTTGCAGGTAGCGGGTGAGGCCGAGCGCGCCGAGCACGCCGGTGGCGATGCCGATCGCGGTCATCGCGAGGCCGCGCCGCAGCACGAGCTGCAGCACGTTCGCCCGCTGCGCGCCGAGCGCCATGCGAATGCCGATCTCCTTGGTGCGCTGGCTGACGAGATAGGCGAGCACGCCGTAGATGCCGATCGCGGCGATGAACCACGCGATCACGCCGAACGTGCCGAGCAGGAATGCATAGAAGCGCGGACGTGTGGTGACGCCGGCCAACACGGCTTCCAGCGGGATTGCGGCATCGACCGCGAGGGCGGGGTCGATGTCGCGGGCGATGGCGCGCAGGTCCGCCATGATTGCGATCGGATCGCCACCGGTGCGGGCCGCGAAGGTGATCGCGCTGCCATCGATCGTGAGGAAACTCCGATCGGCTTGCGCCATCAGTCCCCGAGGCTGCGTGGCGCGCCGCACTGGGAGGAATTGCCCGGCGTCGATGAATACGACGCTGCCGGGGTCGTCTTCGAGGCTGTTCAGGTGGATGTCGTCCACGACGCCGACGATCGTCGCGTTGCGGCCGTTGGTGCGCAGCGTGGTGCCGACCGCGTCACGATCAGGCAGGTATTTCTGCGCATAAGTTTGGCTCACGAGCACGGGGAGCTCCGCCCTGCCTGACCGATCATCGAGCCAGGAGCCCGCGACGAGCCGCGCGCCGAGCGCCCGCAGGTAGCCGGGGCTCACCAGGCGCGTCTGGGTCCGCCGCTCCGGCGGCAGCGTATTCTCCACGTCGCGCATCTCGGCATCGGTCATGCCTTCCGGCGTGAAGTTGCCCATGGTGATGAACAAGCCGGCGGCGAGCGGCGGTATGTCGGTAAAGCCCGCGGCAGTGATGCCCGGCCGATCGCCGAGGCGCGCCGCGAGCGCCTCGGCCACTTCGAGCTTCCGCGCCGCGGTCGCGTCACCGGGCACGACCAGCTCGAAGCTCAACACCCCGCGCGGGTCGAAGCCCGGATCGACGGCGGCGAGGCGCAGGAAACTGTTCAGCAGCAAACCGGCGCCACTCAGGAGCGCCAGCGCGAACGCCAGTTGCACGGTCGCAAGCACATGACTGGCGCGCGACGTCCTCGCGGCGGTTGCAAGATGTGCCGCCGCGGGGTGGCCTTTCTCCCCGAAGCGCGCGAGGCGCAGCGCCGGCAGCAATCCCACCAGCGCGCCAACGACGACGACCAGCGCGCCGACGAAGGCGAGCACGCCCGGGTCGACGGCGATCTCGTCGACACGCGGCAAGATGGCCGTGTTGAATGCGAAGCGCCGCGGCAGATCGACCACCGCCGCGTACTTCACCAACCGCACGGCTGCAGCCGCCAGGCCGATCGCAACCAAGCCGGCGCTGGCGGCGAGCAGCAGGCTCTCGCTCAGCAGGAGCCGGACGATCCCGCCGCGGGTGGCGCCGAGCGAGCGGCGGATCGCGATGTCCTTCTGCCGTTGCAGGCCGTGGACCAGCAGCAGATTCGCGACGTTCGAGCAGACGATCAGCAACACCGCCACCACGGCCCCGATCAGGACGCGCAAGGTGGGCACGATGCGCGCGACGATCTGATCGAGTTCACCCACGACCTCGAAACGCGGCGCCGCGCCGGGTTCCTCCGTGACACCCCTCAGGCTCAAACCGAGGGCGTTGATCTCCGCGTTCGCGGCTTCGATCGACACACCGTCGGCGAGCCGCGCGGAGGCGCCCAGGAACATGAACCCGGGGCCGGGCGGTGGTGCGACGAACGGCGTCCAGTAACCCGCATCCCCGAACTCGGGCGGCATCACGCCGACGATCGTGAGAACACGGCCGTCGAGCACCAGGGTACGGCCGACGATCCCGGGGTCGGCGCCAAACTGCGCGCGCCACAGGGCTTCGCCGAGCACGATCACGTCGGCGTCGGGGCGTTCTTCCTCCGGGAGCAGTCCTCGGCCGAGCAGCGGCGGAACGCCGCGCATGACGAACAGCGCGGGAGAGACGCGTGCACCGTAGACCTGGATGTTGCCGTCCTCGGTCGCGAGCGTGTGGCCTTCCGGCCCGCCGATGATGGCGACGTGCGACAGCGTGCTGGCCTGTCGCCAGTCGTCGAGCTCGGCTACGTTCATGGCGGTGCGCCGCTGCGCCATGCCGCCGAACGCCTCCGCGGCCGGTACGTGCTCGACGATCTGCACGAGTCGCTCGGGCTCCGCGTACGGCAGCGGCTGCAGCAGCACCGCGTTCACCACACTGTAGATCGCGGTGGTCGCGCCCAGCCCCAGCGCGAGCGTCAGCACGACCGTGATCGTGAACAGCGGCGAGCGGCTCAGGGAGCGGCTGGCGTAGCGCAGGTTGTGTAACAAGTTGTCCATCGTCTCACTCCGCCGCCAGCGCTTCGGCAGGATCCACCGCCGAGGCGCGCCGTGCCGGCAGATAGCTCGCGAGCAGGGCGACCGCGATCAGCACCAGCGCAACCGCGATGTAAGTGATCGGATCGACCGGTTCGACGGCATACAGCAGCACCGCCAGCACGCGGGCAGTCGCCGCAGCGGCGCCCAACCCCAGCACGATGCCGATGCCCGCCAACACGGCGCCGTCGCGCACGAACCGCCACCGCACGTCGCGTTGCCGCGCGCCGAGCGCAAGCCGGATCGCGATCTCGCGGCGGCGCTGCGCGACGGTGTAGGACAGCACGCCATACAGCCCGACGACGCCGAGCACCAGCGCGACGCCGCCCGCGATCGCGAGCATCACCAGGGTGAACGAGGTGCGCGCGAGCGATCGTTCGTACAGGT